>NZ_JAAALL010000002.1 GCF_009906315.1 Kineococcus vitellinus
GTCGTCCACCCCGTCGTCCACCCCGACCACGTGGTCGGCACCGACCACGTCGTCCAGCGCCGTCGTGGCCCGCACCGCCACGCCGTCCCGGCTCGGCGGGTCGTCTGGGAGCGGCTCGACGTGGACCACAGCGCCGTCGCGGAGCGGGGACTCCTCGTGGGTCGCCCGGTCCTCGCGCCCAGGCGAGCCGGCACAGCCCGCGACGGCGGCGCAGCCCGGCGCGTCAGTGCGGACCGGCGGGTCCACCGGGAGCGGCGCGTCGCTCTCGACCACCACGCCACCGCTGGCGGACGAGGGGTCCTCGCGCACCGACGCCGGCCGCGCGGGGACCCGCCAGGTCGACCCGGCTGCTGGGGCCGTCCGGGCCGAGGCACCCGCACGCCCCGCGCGGAGCGGGCCGCAGGAGCCGGACCGACCGCTGACGGCTGCCGCCTCCGACGCCGTGGCCGCCGTCCTGGGCGAGCCCGGCCGCCCGCTGCCGGCCGAGCTGCTGGCACAGCTGGAGCCCGGCTTCGGGCGGAGCCTGCGGCACGTGCGCGTCCACGACGGCGCGTCCGCGGCCCGTGCCGCGGACGCGCTCGGCGCACGCGCGTTCACGCTGGGGGACCGGGTCGTCTTCGCCCGTGGCGCGTTCACCCCGGACACCGATCCTGGCCGGGGCCTGCTGGCGCACGAGATCGCCCACGTCCTGCAGGCCGGGGGCGGACCGGTGACCGCCACCCCGTCGACGGTCGGCGAACCGCACCTGGAGGCGGAGGCGGATCGAGCGGTCCGGACCCTGGCGCAGGGCGGCCGGCCTGTCCTGGGGCGCGGCCCGGCCGGGCTGGTCCGGCGCAGCACCCTGACGACCGCGCCTCCCGGGGGCCTGCCGGCCGCGGTGCCGGCACCCGCGGCCACGACGGTGGCGTCCGCGCCGGGGACCGCCATCGTCCCGAAGGAGGCGCCGGCCCAACCCGGGACGGCCGCCGGACCTCCCCAGCACCTGCCGCCCGGGCTCACCGTGATCACCGACAAGCCCACCGGCAGCGGCACCGAGGAGCTCGTCGTCCAGGTGGACAGCTTCACCCTTCCGCTGGAGAAGGGCGCCGGACCCTGGGTGCAGCAGGCCTACAAGGACGCCGCCGCCGGTGGCCGGCTGGTGTTCACGCCGCTCATCCAGGGCGGCTCGACGGCGTCGTACGAGTCCGTCGCCGCCTTCAAGGAGGGCGCGGAGTCCTACAAGTCCATCTGGCTCGGCCGCTACGGGTTCGCCACCACCAAGGCGCTCTCGTCCGCCGTGACGGCAGCGGCGGACAAGGAGGCGGTCAAGACCGCACTGGCCGACCCCCAGGTCGAGGCGGTGGTCACGGGGCTGGGGAGCGGGCTCAGCGCCGCCAAGTGCGACGTCGACCACATCGTGGAGAAGCAGCTCGGCGGCACCTCCATCCCCTCCAACCTGCAGCTGCTGAGCAGCGCCAAGAACCAGGCGTCGGGGCGGGAGACCTACGCGGCGCTCGTCGACATCGTCAAGCAGATCCGCGCACCCGAGATGCGAGGCCCGGGGGTACGCCGGCTCCAGCTGCGGCTGAAGGCGGTCACGGTCCCCGACGGCACCGCCGACCCCGGCTTCGTCGTGGAGAACCTCCTGCGGACCGGGGCCGTCGTGGGCTCCGACGCGGTGAAGGCGGCGGCCGACGGCAAGCCGGTGACGCTGTCGGCCGGCGGGCAGGGCGAGACCGCCGCCCTGCGCGACACCGGCGAGACGCCGCTGGACAAGCTGGCCAAACGGATCGTGCCCGGCATGCGGATCGTCACCTACGCGCGTGACCCGCAGGGTGCCAAGTCCAAGCGCGACAAGGTCTTCGGGACGCTCGACAGCCGGGCCGTCTCTGCGACGGAGTCCACCGCGTCGCGCATCACCCTGGACGCCGAGGTGGGTCCCGGCCCCGCGGCCGTGCCCGCGCAGCCGGCCGGGCTGGAGGCGGCGTCCGGGCCGTCGGCGCCACCCCCCGGCGAGGCGCGGGTGCTGCGGCTGGACCCGAGCAAGAACACCAGGATCGCCTTCTTCTACCCCTACCTCAGCCCGGGCCAGCTCACCAAGCTGGCGCTCGACCCGGAGGGCAACCTCACCGGGAGCGGGACGATCTCCCCGACGATCCCGTTCCTCGGCACGCTGAACGTCGTCTACACCAAGGACGAGCTCAAGCTCGTCGCCCCGATCCCGGCGGACAAGCTCAAGTCCCCGCTGCCGGCGGCCTTCCGCTTCACCGGCGGTGAGCTGGCCTTGCAGCTGTCGCCCGAGTTCGTCCCCAGCGGCGTGCTCCACCTCTCGATCGGGCCCGCGGCCAAACCGCTCATGCTCGGCAGGCTCACCGTCAAGCTCGCCAACGGGGCGCTCGTCGCGCAGGGCACCCTGACCCCGGCCGGCGCGATCCCCGGGATCAAGGCGGCCGAGGGTCTGGTCGAGTGGAGCTCCGAGACGGGCTGGGCGGGCAAGGTCAGCGCGTCCACGGCATCGATCCCGGCGTCGACCGCCGACGTCACGATCGGCTTCCGGACCAAGGACGGCCGGTTCGACCCGTACGCCGAGGGCGCCGTCACCACCCAGGTCCGCGGGACCTCGCTCGTCCTCGGGGCGAGCTGGGACGGCCAGGGGCTGGGGTACCGCGGGTCGGTGACCGTGCTCAAGCCGCTGCCGCTGGTGGACGAGGTGGCCTTGTCCGGCCGGTACAACGACCGGGGCCTGCACCTCGAGGGCACGGCGGCGGTCGTCTGGCAGAGCATCGCGTCCACGATGACGGTCGTCTACACCCGCAAGGAGGAGGACCCGGAGGGCAAGTTCTCCGGCAGAGCCACGGTCGCGGTCAAGACGCCGAAGGCGGACGGCACCATCGACCTCACCTTCGACGAGGAGGGTCGGTACTGGGGCAAGGGCACGGTCGGCTACCAGGTGACGCCGAACCTGCGCCCGGTGCTCGGCGTGGAACTCACCAAGGAACGGAGGGTGAAGCTCAGCGGCGAGGTCGTCATCGGGGACGTGCCGCTCACCAGGATGTGGCCGTCCCCGGAGGGCGGGAAGGTGCCGATCATCAAGGGGGTCGGCGTCAAGTTCCCCATTCCCACCCCCGTCCCCGCCGTCACCGCGTTCGGGGAGATCCGCGGGTCGCTCGGCCTGGGGTACGGGGTGGGGCCGGTGATGCTCCGCGGCGTCGTCTTCAAGGGCGAGCTGTACCCCCTGGAGGACGACCCCCAGATCAAGGCGAAGTTGACGGGCCTGTTCGCCGTGCCCGCGTACGCGGAGGTCTACGGCACCTTCGGCGCCTACCTCGGGCTCGAGGTAGCCGCCGGTGCGGTGGGGGCCAAGGGAGGGGTCGAGATCAGCCCGACGCTGCGGATCTCGGCCGAGGGCGGCGTCAAGGTGGCCGCCGACTACGACAAGGACGGCTTCGCGTTCGAGGCCGAGGCGTACGCCAAGGGCCGGCTCACCGCCCAGGCCAAGGTCGACCTCGTCGCCGACCTCTACGCGGGCTGGGGCATCTTCTCCCACCGCTGGATCTACAACGCGGCTTCAGTGTCGGCGCAGATCGGGCCCGAGGTCCGGCTGACGCTCGGCCGGATCGCCTACTCCAAGAGCGGCGAGATCACCTGGCCCAGCCTCAGCCAGATCAAGGTCGAGCCGGAGGGCATCGACCCGCTGGACGCGGTCAAGGAGATGCTCGGCCGCGGCGAGGCCAAGGAGGTCTGAGCGATGCGACGACGACGCGCGGGCGGAGCAGAACGCCCATGACCACGTTCCCGCGAGCACCGCGCACCCTGCGCGGCGGCTTCGTCGTGATGGACGCCGACGGCCGCCGCGTCGTCCGCGTGATCCCGTTCCAGTACAACCCCGAGACGCTCACCCGCTCCGTGGCCCCGCGGGGCGCCACCACCGAGAACGGTGACCGGCTCGAGGCCCTGCGCCTGGTGGGGCCGCCGCTCGAGACGCTCAAGCTCGAGGTGGTGCTCGATGCGACCGACCGGCTGGAGAAGCCTCGCGCGAACGCCACCACGGTGGCGGAGGGCATTGCCGCCGATCTCGCGGAGCTGGAGACCATGGTCGCGCCCCCCGTGGCCGCGCTGCAGGCCGCGAACGCCCTCGCGCAGCGCGGCGCGTTGGAGATCCTCCCTCTGCCGTCACCCCTGCTGCTGCTCGTCCTCGGCGCCAACCGCACCCTGCCGGTGCGGATCACCGAGCTGTCGGTCACCGAGGAGGCGTTCGACCCCCGCCTCAACCCCACGCTGGCCCGGATCGGGCTCGGGCTGCGCGCGCTGTCCACCGACGACCTGCCGTACGGGTCCAAGGGCGCCGCCCTGTTCTTGACCGCGGCGCGTCGGCGCGAGCGGCTGGCGGCGCGCCGGGGGGCCGGCGTCCAGGCGCTGGGGCTGGGGGGGACACCGTGAGCGAGGACGCGTTCAGCCCGTCGAGCCGCTACCGCTCCGTCCCGGTCGTCATCTGGACCGGTGAGGACGGCACCGTCGAGGTGTACCTCGGTCGCCGGGTCCTGCCCGCCGTCGAGCGCCACGTCGCCGCCGAGCACCGGCGGGTGCGGCGGGGGGAGCGGCCCGACACCATCGCCGACGACTCCTACGGCGACCCCGCGCTGTGGTGGCGCCTCGTGGATGCGAGCGGCGAGGCCGATCCGGCGCAGATCAGCGACGTGGACGGCCGGCTGCTCGTGGTCCCCCTGCCGCTGGAGGTGAGCGACCGTGGCGACGCTTGATGCGGTGACCCTCAGCGTGCGGATCGGGCCGATCGCCGTCGCACCCGCCCCGGCCCCCGTGGTCGACGCCTTGGAGGGAGCCACCGTGACGCACGCCGTCGGCGCGCGGTCGGGGTTCCAGCTGAGCTTCACCTACTCCAAGACATCACCGATCGCCCGCACGCTGCTGCCCACCGGGTTCTTCGACCCGATGGTCCGTGTCGTGCTGGTGGCCACCCTGCGGGGCGTGCCGACCGTGCTCGCCGACGGGCCGATCAAGCGTCAGGACGTCACCGCCACCGGCCGGCCCGGGGAGCACCGGCTCGTGCTGACCGGCGAGGACGTCAGCGGCTACATGGATGCGATCGACTTCACCGGCTTCCCCTACCCGGCGATGCCACCGTTCGCCCGGGTGGCGCTCATGATGGCCAAGTACCTCCCGCTCGGCGTCGTCCCGGTGACGGTCCCGTCGCTCTTCCAGGGCGTCGAGAACCCGGTCGAGGGGTACCACCACCAGCAGGGCACGGACTACGCGTACGCGACCAAGCTCGCCAAGGACGCCGGCTACGAGTTCTACGTCCGACCGGGTCCTGCGCCCGGGATGAACACCGCGTACTGGGGTCCGCAGGTGCGCACGGGCTTGGCTCAGCCGGCGCTGAGCATCGACCTCGACCACGACGCGAACGTCGACTCGATGAGCTTCTCGGTGGACGGCAACGCGGCTGTCCTGCCGATCGCCCACGTCAAGATCGCCGGGTTCTCGGTCCCCGTCCCGGTTCCCGACATCGCGCTGCTCAAGCCGCCGCTCGCCGCCCGCCCCGTCGTCCCCACCAGGACGAGCCTGCTGGAGACGGAGCGGATGAAGCCGCCGGACGTGCTCATGGCCCTGCTCGCCGGACGCGGGCTGGCGGACCCGGTGACCGCGACCGGCACCGTCGACCTCACCCGGTACGGTCGCCCGCTGGCCGCCCGCTCGCTGGTCGGGGTGCGCGGCGCGGGCGCGGCGCACAACGGGCTCTGGTTCGTCCGCTCGGTCACCCACACCCTCGCCCGTGGTAGCTGGAAGCAGGCCTTCCAGCTCGCCCGTGGCGGGCTCGTCTCCAACGTCGCGGAGGTGTCGCCATGACGTCCGGCCCACGGTTCTTCGGCAAGTACCGCGCGACGGTGCTCAACAACCTCGACCCGATGGGGCAGGGGAAGATCCAGGTGCAGCTCGCCGACCGCTACGGACTGTTCCCCTCCACGTGGGCGCTGCCCGCCCTGACCTTCGCGGCCCGGGGGTCGGCGGGAGTCGTGGCGCTGCCGCCGATCGGCAGCATGGTCTGGATCGAGTTCGAGGCGGGAGACCCCGACTGCCCGATCTGGTCCGGGGCGTTCTGGCCGGACGCCGCCGGGTTCCCGGTCAAGGCCCTGGCCGGGGCGACGCCGGTGAGCCCGAACATCCACCTGCAGACGACGACCGGCGTCTCCGTCACGTTGTCCGACCTGCCCGCCACGCAGGTGCAGGTGAGCACCCCGACCGGCGCCACGGTGGTCATCGGCGCGGCGGGCATCACGATCACCAACGGTCAGGGCGCCTCGATCGTCATGGCCGGCAAGTCGGTGATCATCAACGAGGGCGCGCTCATCATCACCTGACCCACCTGTGAGACGAGGAACCCGACCATGCCTGGACCTGTGCTCCACGCCGGTGCCTCGGCGACCTGCCCGCACGGCGGCACGATCACGTTCGTCCCCGCAGCGCCGCGCGTCACGGTGTCCGGCTCCCCGGCCGTGGTCCTCAGCGACCAGGCACCGGTCGTGGGGTGCGTCTTCACGGCGGGCACCAAGCCGCAGCCGTGCGTCAGCACGAAGTGGCTCGCCGGTGCCACCCGGGTCGTCTCGCTGGGAAGCCCGGTGCTGGTGAACCCGTCCGGTGGCCTGTGCCAGTCCGCCGAGCAGATCCCCGGTGGTCCGCCGGTGATCTCCGCCAGCCAGACCCGGGTGGTGGCGACATGACCCGGCTCGCCTTCCCCTTCGGACCCACCGCGCAGGGCCGGTCATCGACCGTCCGCTACGGCGACCACGCGCACGTCCGGCAGATGCTCGAGCTGCTCCTGCTCACCTCCCCGGGTGAGCGCGTGATGCGGCCCGACCTCGGCAGTCCCGCGCGCCAGATGCTGTTCGGGCCCGGCGGGGACGCCACCGCCATCGCCCTCGACTCCACGCTCGAGGCCACCGTGGAGCAGCAGCTCGGCCACGTCCTCGACCTGATCGACCTCACCGTCACGGTGGTCGACGCCGACGCGACGCTCGAGATCGTCGTGACCTACGAAGTCCGCTCCGACCGCACGGTGGACGAGACCCGCGTCCGCAAGGACCTGACATGAGCGGCGTGCGCTACCAGTGCTGCGACGAGCGCCGGCGGGCCGGGCTCGTCGCCCCCGGCGCGCCCGCCGGGATCTCCGGGATCGACTACGTCGAGGTCCGGCAGGGCAACCCGACCTCGGTGCCGACCGAGATCGACGTCGTGCTCGTCAAGCCGCTGCCGCTGCCGCTGGCCGCCCTCACCGGAGCGGACGTGCGGATCACCGGGGGAGTCCGGTTCCCGCCGCCCCGCGTCGCACCGGTCGTCGAAGCGCTGCCCGGCGGCTCCACCGTGAGCACCTACCGCGTGCGGATCCCGGGCGGGCAGCCCACCGACTTCTCGACCTACCGGCTGGCGATCGTCGCCGGACCGACCGGGTCGCAGCCACCGACCTTCCTCGACCCGCGCCTGAGCGCCATCGACCTCAGCTTCAAGATCGACTGCGCCACCGACGCCGACTGCGCTCCGGACCGGCGTGAGGTGCCCGGCGAGCCGGCCCCCGAGCCGGCGTTCGACCTCAGGGCCCGCGACTGGGAGACGCTGCGCCGGCTCATGCTCGACCGGATGTCCGTGCTGGTCCCCGGGTTCCGCGAGGACGACCCGGTCGACTTCACGACCACTGTGATCGAGGCGCTGGCCTACCGACTCGACCAGCAGAGCTACACCGTCGACTGGGTCGCCACCGAGGCGCTGCTCGACACCGCTCGCACCCGCACCTCGATCACCAGGCACGCCCGGCTCGTCGACTACCCCGTCAGCGAGGGGGCCAGTGCCCGCGCCGTGGTCTCCCTCGTGCACCGCCCCGCCACCCCTGCGGGCGACGGCGCGCTGCTCCGTGCCGGGACGCCGGTGCTGCCCCGGACCGAGGGGCTGCCCGCGGTGGTCCCCGCGTCGGCGTACCCCGCCCTGCTCCACCCGGGCGCCGTGGTCTTCGAGACGAGGACGCCGGTGCGCGTGTGGCAGTGGCGCAACGCGATCGCGGTGCACACCTGGACGGACGACCTGTGCCGCCTGGCGGCGGGATCGACCTCCGTGACCCTGGTCGACGTCGGTTCCGGCGGCGGGGGCGTGCTCGTCCCCGGCGACCTCCTGCTGCTCGCGCAGACCGCCGCCCCGGACACCGGTGAGGCGCAGGACGCCGACCCCGCCCTGCGCCACGTCGTCCGGCTCACACGGGTGACGCCCACCGCCGACGTGCTGGCCCCCGGGCTGCAGCTCGTCGACGTCGAGTGGGACACCGCCGACGCGCTGCCGTTCGACCTCCCCGTCACCGCCGAGGTGGAGCAGCCGGCCGGTCCATCGACGCGCGTCGTGTGCGCCGGGGCGAGCGCCAACCTGGTGCTCGCCGACCACGGCGCCAGCCTGCCGCCGGCCGACCACCTGGGCCTGCCACCGTCCATCGTGGCGTCCCTCGCCCCCCGGCTGGAGCCGGTGGCCGCGGAGGCGGGCGTTCCCTGGCGACCGCGGGTGGTCGCAGGACTCGGACCGCTGTCGCGGACGGCGCCGCTGCCGTCGGGGGCGCCGGGGGAGGTCGGCGCCGGTGCGCTGCTGACCGTCGACCCCGCGCAGTGCCTGCCGGAGGTCGCCCTCGAGGACGCCTTCGCGACCTGGACCGTCCGTCGGGACCTGCTGAGCAGCGGGCGGTTCTCCCGCGACCTCGTCGTGGAGACCACGCCCGGTGGCGACCCCGCGCTGCGCTTCGGCGGGGGCCACGGCGCGGGCGCTGACAGCGGTGGTCTCGCGCCCGGGGTCGGCGAGCAGCTCACGGTCCGTGGCCGGTTCGGCTCGGGCACGGTGGGCAACCTCGGACCGGACGCGCTGGGCCACGTCGTGGTGCCCGACGCCGACGCCGACCTCGGCCTCGCCTCGGTCACCAACCCGTTGCCCGGGTCCGGGGGACGGGCGGCGGAGGAGGTGGCGGCGATCAAGGTCGCCGCGCCCCAGGGGTTCCGGCGCCAGCAGCGGGCGGTCACGGCCGCCGACTACGCCGACGCGGCGCGCCGGTTCGCCGGTGTGGCCAACGCCGTGGCGGTCGCCCGCTGGACGGGAGCCTGGCAGACCGTCGTCGTCCACGTCGACCGGGTCGGCGGCGCAGCGGTCGACCGGTGGTTCCGCGACGCGCTGCTGACCCACCTGGAACGCTTCCGGCTCGCGGGGTTCGACGTCGCCGTGCGGGGCGCGCGACCGGTGCCGCTGGACGTCTCCCTCAGCGTCTGCGCGCAGCCGCGCGAGCTGCGCAGCGAGGTGGGCCGCCGCGTCCGGGCGGCGCTGTCCCCGTTCGGCTCCGCCGGCCGGCCCGGGTTCTTCCACCCCGACCGCTTCACGTTCGGCACACCCCTGTTCCTCTCCGCGCTCGTGGCCGCCGTGATGGCGGTCCCCGGTGTCCAGAGCGTGACTCCGCTGGTGTTCCAACGGTTCGCGCGCGTCGACCGAGACGAGCTGGGGCGGGGGGTGATCCGTCCGGCGGACGCCGAGGTGCTCGAGCTGCGGGACGATCCGAGCTTCCCCGAACGCGGGCGGCTCACGATCACGACGGGAGGCGGGCGATGAGCACCGGGTGCGGGTGCGGCTGCGGGACGGGGGCGTGCGGGGCGCGGCTCGACGCCGGGTCGGCCGCGGCCGCGCGCCCACCGGGGGATCCCCTCTCGATGTCCCACGGGGCGATCCTCGAGCGGATGCTCGACCGGGTGGCCCGCGCCGGCACCGCCGACGCGCGGCCGCTCTCCGGGCTGGGCACCCGGTCACCGGAGGACCCGGCGATCGCTCTGCTCTCGGCCGCCGCGGGGGCTGCCCACGTCCTGGCGTGGAACGTGCACCGGTCCTTCAGCGACTCCACCCTGGCAGGGACCCGCGACCGGGCCGCCCTGGTGTCCCTCACCGGACTGCTCGGGCACGTCCCGCGGCCGGCCCTCTCGGCGACCACCGTGCTCGCGTTCACGCTGTTCACGCCCGAGGACTTCCCGGGCTCACCCCCCGCCGTCACCGTTCCGCAGGGCACCCGGATCGCATCGGTGCCCGGACAGGGCGAGCTCCCCGTCACCTTCGAGACCGACCGCGAGCTGCTGGCCCGCAGCGACTGCAACGCCCTGACGCCGGTCCGCGGGCCCGCGCCGGTGACCGTCACCGCGTCCACGGACCGGGTCGTCCTCGCCGGCTCGGCCTCCGACGTCCGCGTCGGCGACCGGGTGCTGGTGCGCGCCGGCCGGGCGGGCACCGAGGTCACGTGGATCCACGCCCGGGTGAGCGGCGTGGAGCCGGACGTCCTCGCGCAGCCGCCGACCACGACCCTGCTCCTGGCGGGGCAGCGGGCGGTCGGCGTCGAGGCCGCCGTCACCGGCGACGACGGCACGGTCATCGTCCTCGGCACGCACGCCCGCCCGTTCGGGGCGGCGGCCCCCGACTTCAGGCTGATGCCGGCGGCGCTCGCCCCCCTCGGCGACGGGGCCACCCCGCCGCAGTGGACGGCCTTCACGGTGGGCACGCTGTCCGGGACCGGCCCGGCGGGGGTGTGGACGGTCCACCTGGACGGCGTCCAGCCGCAGGCCGCCGCCGGCAAGGTGGTGGTGCTGGAGGGCGGGGAGAGCGGCACCGCGCTCGCGGTCGAACGGATCGGATCGGCGCGGGAGACCACCCGGTCGGACTTCACGATCTCCGCGGCCTGCACCGTCCTCACGCTCCCTGCGACCGGTGCGACGGCGTTCGACGCCGCCGTCCGCGCGACCACCGTGCACCTGGAGACGGCGCGCTGCGCACTGGTGGTCCCGCTCGCCGATCCGGACCTCCCGCTCACGGACACCACGGGCACGGTCCTGCAGCACCCCGGTCTGGCCGGGCAGAACCGCGCCGACCGGCTGTGGGTCCACGGCGACGTCCCGCTCGAGCCGGGCCGCCGCGTCGTCCTGGTCGGGCGCACCGGCGAGGGCACCGAGGCGGTGGAGGTCGCCACCGTGGTCCGCACGTCCGCCGCGGTGGCCACCACCGGTTCCCCGCTGCCCACCGGTGGGGCGACCCTCGTGGTGCTGGAGGAGGAGCTGACCCACCGGTGGCGCGCGTCGAGCCTGGCGATCCTCGCCAACGCCGTCCCGGCCTCGCACGGTCAGAGCCCGTTCGGGGGACCGGAGCCGGTCGGCTCCGGGGACCCGGCCCAGCGGTTCCAACGGTTCCCGGTCGCGCGGTCCTGGCTGGCGCACGTCCCGGCGCCCGGCTCCCCGGGCTACACCCCGGCGATCGACGTCCGGGTCGACGGCCGACGGTACGACCTGGTCACGAGCCTGCTGGACGAGGGGCCCGAGAGCCGCGCCTTCCGCGTCGTCGAGCGTCGCGACGGCGGCAGCGACGTCCAGGTCGCCGGGCGGCTGCCCAGCGGCACGGGCAACGTCACCGCCCTGTACCGGACCGGTGGCGGTGCGGCCGGCAACCTCGCACCCGACCGCCTCAGCCAGCCCATGGCCCCCGTCCCGGGGATCAGGTCCGTGATGAACCCCGTCCCGGCGGACGGGGGCAGCGACCCCGAGACCCTCGCTGCGATCCGCTCCGCCGCCCCCAGGGCCATCCGCACCCTGGGCCGCGCGGTGTCCCTCGAGGACTTCCAGTCGTTCGCCGAGCAGCACCCCGGCGTCGGGAAAGCCCGCGCCGACGAGCTGCGGACCGGGACGCGGCGGATCGTGTGCCTCACGATCGCCACGAGCACCCTGGCGCCCCCGGTCGCCGGCTCCGCGCTCGCGCGCGGCTTGCGCGATGCCGTCCTGGCCGCGGCCGCCCCCGGAACGCACGTGCGCGTCGAGGGCTTCGAGGACCTGCCGGTGTCCGTCGTCGTAGCGCTGCTCGCCGACCCGGCCGTCCGACGGGGAGAGGTCGAGGACGCCGTCCGAGCCGCGCTCGCACACCGGTTCGGACGAGCGGCCGTGGAGTTCGGCCGCGCGATCCACCGGTCGGAGGTGCTCGCGACGGTGCACGGCGCACCCGGGGTCGTGGCCGCCCGGGTGACGGGTCTGTCGGCACCTGGCGTCGTCGAGGACGCCGAGGGGCGCCTGCTGAGCCGGGGTCCGCGCCTGGCCGGCGGCGTCTTCGAGCCCGCCGGCCTGCTGTCGGTGCCGGGTTCCGCCGTGAGCTTCACGGAGACGACCTCGTGAGCGCGCTCGAGGCCTCGACCGTCCCGCAGGCGCGGGTCGAGGCCGTGGCCACCGCGCTCCTCGAGCTGCTCCCCGCGCACGTGCGGGCGACCGACCTCGCGGCGGGCGGCGCGCTGCACGCCCTGGTGGAGGTCCTCGCCGGGGCGCTCGCCGAGGTGGACGCGCACACCCAGGCGTTCTACGACGCGGTGTTCGTCGAGACCGCCGGTGGGGCCGGGCTGGAGGCGATCGCCCGGCTCGTGGGCGCAGCGCCCCTGCGGCCGGCCCCCGCAGCCCCGGTCGGCTGGCAGCGCCCGTACGTGGCCAACACGGTGCGCTACCGGCGCGGCAAGGGCACCGCGCGCGTCATCGAGGCGCTCGCCGGTGACGTCACCGGCCTGCCCGCCGTGGCGGTCGAGCACTACCAGCGGCTGGCCCGCACCTCGCACCTGCTGGACGTGCGCCCCCAGCGGCCCGGCACCGCGCTGCTCGTGCCAGGGGAGACGGCGATGCGCGCAGGCAGCGCGTTCGACGTCCTGCCCCGGCTGCTCGACGTCCGCCCCGTCGCAGCGGTGCGCCGAGGACGCCCCGCGGGCCGTCACGGCATCCAGGCCGTCGGCGTCCACGTGCTGCGCCCGGTCGCCCTGCACCACCCGGCTCCCACGGTGCCCGACCCGGTGCCGGCTGCGGCCCTGTCCGGGGTACCGACCGCCCGGCCGTGGACCGTCGGCGGGACCGCCTTCCCCGGGTACTTCCAGCTCGCCGCGCAGCCGGGCGCCGTCCTGCGGATGTTCGCGCCGGACCGTCGATCCGACGCCGCGGGCCGACGGCTCGGGTGGGTGGACCTGCCGGACCGGCTGGCCCGCCTCCCGCTGCACCGGGAGACCGACGAGCTGCGCCGCGCCGACCTGGAGGAGCGCCCGCCCCGGCTGGGTGAGCGCCCGTGGTTCGACGCCGCCGGCCAGCCGTTCACCGTGTTCGTGCGGCGGGACGGCCAGAGCGCGTTCACGCGCGTGCCGGCCCGGGAGGTGCGGATCGTCGACCTGGAGGCGCCGCCGTCCCCGCCCGGTGCGCGTCCGGCGGCCGACGTCACCTGCACCTGGTACGAGCCCGGGGCGACACGACGCACCGAGACCCACCCGATCACGGTCGCCGTGGACCCGGTCACCGGACGCCTCCTCACACCTGCACCGCAGCCGGGGGTCGCCGAGGTCGTGGAGGTCCGCGTCGCGCACGCCACCGGCCGGGGTCGGGCGATCGGCGCCGGCCCGCAGGACCGCAACGACGACGTGCACACCTTCGAGGTCCGGGACAGCGGAGGAGCCCGGGACCTGGTGTGGGTGGTCGACGCCACCGCCGCGGCAGGAGGGTCGGCCGGCTCAGGGGCCGGGCGGGTGGTGACCTCGCTGGCCGCGGCGCTCACCGAGGTCGCTGCGCAGGCCGCCGGCCGGCGCGCGCTCATCCTGCTCACGCGCTGCGACCGGGAGGGAGCCGGAGTCCCGGGAGGCACGATCGACGTCACCGTCCCCCCCGAGTCCGACCTGCACCTGGTCGCGGCGCAGTGGCGTCCGCCCCGCGTGCTGCCCGGGGCTCCCGGCGACCCCGCCCTGCGCGGGTTCGTGGTGCGTCGCGAGCGCCGGTTCACCCTCGACGCGCCCGTGCGCGTCGTCCGCGGCGCCGGCGCCGCCGGGCTGCGTCCCGGACGGCTCGCCCTCGACGGCGTGGAGCTGACCGAGGGGATCGCGGTGGGCAGCGAGTCGGTCGCCGAGCTCGAGCTGCGACACGTCACGGTGCGCGCCCCGGGCGCCGTCGCCCTGACCATCACGGGTCCGGCCACCGGCGTCCGTCTCGTGGTCGACAGCGCGGTCCTCGGGCCGGTCGCGACCTCGGGCCCGGCCGTCACCGGGAACTTGAGCGTGAGCGACAGCGTGGTGACCACGGACGGCGCGTCGGCGCCCGCGCTGGCGGTGGCCGACCTCGACGTGGCCCTGTGCGACGTCACGGTGCTCGGCACCGCGTCGGCCCGGTCGTTGACGGCGACCAGCACCGTGTTCGCCGAGCCCGTGGTGGTCACCCGGCGGCAGACGGGCTGCGTGCGCTACAGCTACGTCCCGGACGGCTCGGCCACCCCGCGCACGTTCCGCTGCCAGCCGGCGCTCGCCCTGGCGGCGGCGTCCGCGGGCACGGACTCGCCGCTGCCCGACAGCGAGGCCCGACTGGTCCGGCTCTCGGTGACTCCGGTGTTCATGGACGCCTCCGCCGACGAGCCGACCTTCGCCGTGCTGCACCCCCTGTGCCCGGACGCGATCCGGTCGGGCGGCCAGGACGACGGCGAGATGGGCGCCTTCGCCCGCGCGGCGTTCGGCATCGCGCTCGACAACCTCGGCTCGCTCTTCCCCGAGCACCTTCCCCTCGCCCTGCAGGCGCGCGTCGTCGACGACACGCGGTCCGGGGCCGTCGCCTCCCGGAGGAACCGGCCATGACGATGCGCAACGACGCCACGCGCCTGAGGGTCCGCACCACGGACCGCCGCCGGCCCCGCGCGGTGGTCGCGCGACAGGGGCAGGTGCTGCTGGACGCGGACGTCGACCAGCAGTCCGACCACCTGCTCGAGCGGGTGGACACCGGGACGAGCGACGTGCTCGGCTCGCCGGGGCGCCTGGTCGTCCCGGCGGGATCCACGGCCTTCGTCGTGACCGCGGCCCCGTCGCCGGCCGACTGCGGCCTCGGCCCGGGCCACGGGTACCTGGACGGGTGGTTGGTCGAGAACGTCATCGACGACTGCACGCTGGCGACCCAGCCGCACCCGCGCACCGACACCACGCCCGGCCCGCCGGTGCTCCTCGCGATCAAGTGCCTCACGCGGTTGGTGGACCCGGTGGAGGAGCCGGCGCTCGCCGACCCGGCCCTGGGCGATGCCCAGGCCGCCGGACGCGCCCTGCTCGACTGGCAGGTCTTCCCGTTCGCGCCGGCGGCCGGGTGGGGTGGTCCACTCACCTGCGCCACGTCCGTCACCCACCCGGATTGGCTCAAGCTCGTCGCCCCGTCCACGGGCACCCTGGCGGTCGTCCCGGACGCCACCCCGCCGTCCACCGACCCGTGCAGCCTCACGCCCCAGGGCGGCTACTCGCGCCCCGACAACCTGCTGTTCCGCTGCGAGGTGGACGGCGGCACCGCGCGATCGGACTACCCGGCGGCCGACGGTCCTCGCTTCGCCCTGGACGGGTTGCGCGTCAAGGTCTCCCGGCGCAACGCCTCCGTCCTCGCGCGGATCACCGGGGTGACCGGTACGGAGCTCACCGTCGAGCCACCCGCCCTGGACCCCCTGAACTGGTTCGCCCCGGGGCTGTTCGCCGAGATCGTCTCCCCGCACGACGACGTCGACCCGCGCGCTGCCAGCGCGGGCGGTCGGCTGTTCCGCGTAGCGCTCGCCGACGACACGGTCGTGACGCTCGAGGCGGCGGCCGCCAGCGCCGCGGCCGCCCTGGATCCCGACGACGGCTGGTACCTGCGCCTGTGGGACACCCTCGCCGACGGCAGCGGGACGGGCGTCGTGTCCACCGCCGCCGACCCGGCGGTCTCCCAGCTGCTGGACCTGGGCGACGGGCTGAAGATCCGGCTGGGTGGCGGGCCGGGCGCCGTCTTCCGGCGCGGGGACTACTGGACGTTCGCAGCCCGGGCCGACGGCAGCGTGGACTGGCCCGCCGGCAACCCGTTCGAGCCGCCTCACGGCCCGTCGGTCCGCTACGCGCCGCTGCTCGCCCTCGACCCGGCCGGCGACCCCGCCGGCGAGGACTGCCGCATCCAGACCGGCACGCTGACCGACCGGGTGCTGCTCTACCGCGGCGGAGACGGGCAGACCGTCCCGCTGGAAGGCGGGGGCGACGTTCCGCTGCCCAGCAGCCTGCGGGTGGCGGTCGTGCGCGGGCGCACGCCGGTCGCCGGCGCGACGGTGGAGTGGAGCGTGCCCGCCACCCCGACGGGGAGCCCCGCGACGGTGGTGGACGGCACGGGGATCAGCGGTGCCACCTCCCGGGCGGTGGTGACGGACGCGAACGGCCTGTGCGAGGTGCAGTGGTCGATCTCCGCCGCAGCACCGGAGGCGACCCACCGCATCCAGGCCCGGGTGCCCGGGACCGGTGGAGCGGACGAGAGCCCGCCGGTGGTCTTCACCGCCGGGTTCCGGACCGCAGCGCTGACGAGCTACCAGTCCGGCGCGTGCCCACTGCTCATGGGGTCGAGCACCGTGCAGGAGGCGCTGGACACCCTGTGCGCGAACATCGGCGAGCCTGCCGAAGCCGAGACGCTGCGGCTGTCCACCCTCCGGCTGCGAGGCGACAAGACCGGGATCACCGACCTGCTGCGCGAGGAGCTCCTGCTCAACGGGCTCGAGGTCCCCCACCACGCGTTCAACGAGGGGGTCGGTATCGGGATCACCGACGCCGTCCTGGAGTGCAGGCCGCAGCCGTTCGACCCGATCGTCGAGGTCGTCGTCGACCTGCCCTACCCGACCACCGACTACGACAAGCTGTACTGGGCGCGCGCATCGCGCGACCGCGGCCAGCGAGACGAGGGGATCTCGGGTCCGTTCGGCTTCCGGTCCGTCCGGCTGGACGGGAACCTGGAGGTGCGTCGGGACGACGCCGGCGACGGCTTCGAGCCCGGGCTGGTCTGGCTGCCGTCGGAGCAGGCTCGGACGTTCCTCGACACGGTCCCCTTCCACCTGTTCGGGTACGCCCCGCTCGTCGACGGCGAGCTGGAGGAGGCCGGCTGGAAGCTGGACCAGCGCGCCGAGCGCATCCTGTGCCGGCTCCGGGTCCGATCGGCTCACGTGTGGGGGACCGGGCCGAAGAGCGGTGAGCGGGCGTACCTCGACGCCGAGCACCTGGGCGCCTCGGAGGGGGCGACGGGCCGTGAGCTGCTGGTCGGGGAGCGCGACCCGCAACGAGCCGCGGACCTCGACTTCTTCTTCTACCTCGTCGTGGACGGGTGACGCGCCCGGTCGGTGAGCCGTGTCCGGGTCGGATCGTGGCAGGCAACCGGCGTCCGCGTCATCGAGGAGCCGTGCCGCTGCGTCCCACGAACCCTTGAGCTGATCCCAGCACCTGCGCACCGTTCCAGCACGGCCGGCGCTGGCGGGTCGGCGGGCACGTCCAGCAGGCGGGTGCCGGTGCTGGAGCAGCCACCGCCGGGTGGTCCGGGGGTGGTGGAGGTGACCGTTACGTCGAAACCGTTGACGTGGCCCAGGTGCCAGTCGGCGCAGCCTCCGCTGACCCAGCCCTGCCCGTGGTCGCCGCCCGCGGGCCCCAGCAGGCTCAGCCTGCCGTGCGCGGTGATGGACGCCCGGGGGTCCACCGGCCCCTGAGCCTCCGCGAGCCACGGCTCGTCCTGGGGCGCCGCGCCGTCTGCGCGGCCGTCTGCGAGATCGTCTGCAGCGCTCACGCCGTCAGCGCTCGTGTCGCTGCCGTCTGCTGAGCTCGTCCTGCTCGAGCTCGTGCTCGCGCCGAGTCCCTACCTGTGAGCTGGGACCGGTCCTACACTGTGCGGCATGTCGGTGGCGGCGACGTCGGCGAGCGGAGGCAGCTCCGACCCCGATGTCGCCCCGGTGCTCGACGAGCCAGCGCCGAACGTGCGCCAGCCGGAGCCCCTGGGAGCTCTGTTGCGCAAGGTCGCCCACGACGGCGGGTGGCGCGACCTCGTCGTCTCCACACGATCCTGGCCCGACGGGGAGCTGAAGCAGTCGGAAGACCGCTGGCTCCAAGAGGCGAGGACGGTGCTGGCCGAGAGTCAGCACGCCTCGGGACGATACACAGCCCTCGCCTTGTGCCTGCTCGACACCGCTGTGGCCGATGCCGCTGTGCGCTCGGGGCAGCTGGCAGCCCTGCTCGGGGCGACCAGCGCCGAAGACGTGCTCTCTGCGCACGGGATCGATCTGCTGCGCGCCAGAGCACCCGTCGTCGCGCTCTCCCTCGGGGTCCTCCCGCCGGCGACGACAACCGCCCTGGCGTACCCCAGGCCGGTCAACACGATCGCGATCGGGGAGCAGGGCGGGGCCCAGCCGGAGCAGGTGAGGCGTTGGGCCACCGTGATGAGCGACTCACGCGGTGCTGGCGAGGTGTACGCGGGGGACCTGGCCGTCGGGGTGCGCGTGGCCCGTGACGTCGACGTGGCCGCACTGGGCTGGTCGCGATCCGGCCGCCTGTCAGCACTGCTGCGACGGTTCACCCCGGACGCTGAGCTCGAGAAGGACGAGGAAGCGCAGTGGAACGCCCTCGGCGGCGGCGAGGTGGGCGTGCTCTCCTGGCATCCCCGAGCGAAGGGGCGGGAGCTCATCCAGGGGTGGCCACCAGTGCGTGCCGGTGCCGTCGGCGGTGACGGACTGGTCGCCGTCGACGCCGCCGGCAACGTCCTGTGGGGTGTTCCCGGTCACGGCCCCTCACCCGTCGCCGCGCCCGTGCACCCGGCCCACGCGGCGACAGCAGGTGCGGAATCGCGCGACGAGAGGTTCATCGCCCTCGAGCGTGATGACCAGCTGTGGATCTCCACCGGTGGCGACGACGGCTTCGTGCAGGTCCAAGCAGAGCTCAGGCACGTGGTCAGCCTGCTCGCCACCGATGAGCACGCCGTGGTCGTCGACGAGCACCAGGTCCGGTGGCTCTCCTGGCGCGGGCAGCTGCTCGGCACGGCAGATCTCGGCTCCATGGCCCCACGCTTTGCGTGTGCTGCGGCGAGATCCCTCGTGGCGGTCGCGGGTGAGCACGACATCGCGCTGCTGTGCTTGTACGGCGACCGGGCATCGGTCATCGCGAGATGGCAGGTGGACGCTGAGGTCACTGCCGTGGCGTTGAGTCCTGACGGTGCCGCTGTGGGCATCGCGACCGCCGACGCCCGAGTCCGGTACTGGCGCCTGGACCAGCACACTGAGCTGCGTCTCAGCGGCTACGACGCGGACTCCCCCCACGGCGAGGACCTGCTGGACGTCGAGCCCATGGTCGACGTGCTGGCGGCGCTGGTGTCGGCGCGCGCCGTCGAACCCCCGCTCGCCGTTGGCATCTTCGGTGCATGGGGCTCGGGGAAGACCTTCTTCATGGAGCGGCTGCACCGCAGGGTGGCTGAGCTCGCGAGGGGAGCGCGAGCCTCCGGTCGTTCCCAGGAAGCGTTGTGGTCCTGGCGCACCGTCGTCCAGGTGCGCTTCAACGCCTGGCACTACAGTGCCGCCGACGTGTGGGCTGCACTGCTCGAGCAGCTGTTTCGCGAACTGGTCAGGTCTGGAACCACCGACTCCGACCTGCCGGAGGAGCTCGACCACCTCCACCGCGCGCGCATGGAGGCGCTGGCAGGTACACGTGTGGTCCTCGGCGCGGCGCACGACGAGCTCACCGAGGCCGAGGAGCTCGAAAGGAACGCGCAGGTGGCGCTCGGCGCTGAGCAGCGGAGGGTGCGAGAGGCGCAGGAGCAGGTCTCCCGGGCACCCCTCGAAGCTGCGCGGGCACGAGTCCGCAGTGGTGTGCTCGGCGCCGTGGCCGCCGCCCTCGTCCACGGGGGCGCGCCCACCGTGCTCTCGGGAGCGGACCTGGGACGCGCGGGTGCCCGGACCATCGAGGTCATCCGCAAGATCGCCCGGTGGAAGGTCCTGCTCCCGGTGATCCTCACCTGTCTGCTGGCAGCGATCGTCACGGCGTCCACGGACGTCATCGGCAAGGTTCTCGGTCCTGCGTTGTTCGGGTCGGTGAGCGTCCTCGCGTTGTTGCTCCGGTTCCTGCGCCCACTCACCGATGGTCTGCAAGCAGCCGTGGAAGCCGAAGAGGACGCCAAGGGCGCCCTGCGGCAAGCCCGAGCGCAGCTCGATGCGGCTCAAGACGACGCGCGGTTGGCCAGCGAGCGCGCCTCCAAGGCTCGAGCCGCTCTTGACGCAGCACGTGCCGCCGCCGAGGAAGCCTCACGATCACTGTCGGATGGCTCGAGGGGATTCTACCGGGAATTCGTCGAACGCAGGGACGGCAG
Source organism: Kineococcus vitellinus (assembly GCF_009906315.1). GTDB lineage: Bacteria > Actinomycetota > Actinomycetes > Actinomycetales > Kineococcaceae > Kineococcus > Kineococcus vitellinus. The sequence goes on from NZ_JAAALL010000002.1 coordinate 20,181, forward strand.
CGGAGAATACCGCAGCCGCTTGGGTGTGCTCGGTCAAGTGCGCACGGACCTCGACACGCTCGCGTGGGCGGTCGCCAAGCACAACCGGGAACTGGCCAACGACGACGTGCTGAACCGTGTCGTCCTCTACGTCGACGACCTCGACCGCTGCCCGCCCGACGTCGTCGTTCGAGTCATGGAGGCGGTGCACCTGCTGCTGACCTACCCCATGTTCGTCGTCGTCGTCGGTGTCGACCAGCAGTGGGTGTCCAAAGCCCTGCGTGCGGTCTACCCCGAGATGTTGGAGGCTGATGGTCTCACTCCCCTCAACTACCTGGAGAAGATCTTCCAGATCCCCGTGTGGCTGGACCCACCCGGAGTCGACGCGACGCGAGACATGCTCGGTCACCTGCTGGGAGAACCTCTCTCGGACCCGACATCGCGCCAGCGGGACGGTTGGGTCAGTCACCGCTCCATGCGCCGTCACCTCGACTCCACCACGGGCCGATCGACGCTGAACGCAAGCGCCGACGCCGGCGCCGACCGGAGGACGGAGGTGCTGTCGAGCGTTGAGAGCGCCATCTCCACTCCCGATCCTCTGCAGATGAGCTTTCAGGAGGTGTACGACGTCGGCTCCCTCGCCCCCTTGCTCACGCGCTCGCCGCGGGCCGTCAAGCGGTTCGTCAACACCTACCGACTGCTGAAGCTGCTCTTGCCCGACCACGAGCTCCGGATCGCGCGCTGGCTGCTCGCCCTCGTCACCGGCCACCCTGAGGTCGCGGACAGACTCATCGACGCTGCAACCGCGGCCGGAGCGGAGGACGAGGTCGATGACATCACCGCTGACTGGAACGACCGCGACCGGATCCTGATGAAGTCAGGCGGGTCGTTCCTGTGCGCAGACGTTGCCGCCGTGTCTCAGCACGTGCGCAAGTTCTCGTTCCGGTCGCGCTGAAGACAGCCTCGACCAAACTCTCGTCCCACTCCGCTCGTCAAGGCGATGTGGAGCGTCGTGCTGACGGGCAGTGGTGATCCGATGACGGCTGAGTACCGGCTGGGCGGGGTGCGCTGAAGGCATTGCACGAGCTCGGGACCAGCGGGTGCCGGGCACAGATCAAGGTCATGGCCAACCGGACGAGTGCTGTCGCGGTGCTCGCGGTGCAGCTTCGGGTGTACTGACCACGCAGGTCGGTGACGCGGGAAGCGAGTGGTAGCCCGCCGAGGCCGGTGTGGTGTCGGTGATGCTGGCAGGTGTGCAGCCACGTCGACGAGGCCCGACGCCGAGCCGTCGCAGACCGTGGGAGCGGGTGCAGGTCCATCCGGTCGCCGGCGTGCGGTGGAAGAGGTCCACCTCGCTGCTGTTCGCGAGCGGTAGGGCCGGATCCGCCTGCGGACGGTTGCGTGGCGTCGAGTGAGCGGTGGTTCCGGCGGTCCCTGCACGCTCCGGGGATCCCGACCCCGAGGAACCGGGGCGCCGGCTCACGCACCTCAGCCGGCACCAGCTCGCGCCCGAGGCGACCGGGCACAGTGGTGACGTGCAGCCCCGCACGGACCGCGCAGGCCCGACGGAACCGGCCTGGCTCTGCTCTTGCCGACGGCAACCACGCGGATGGGGAGGGCTCCCGGTGGTGTGAACCTTCGGCGGCCCGGGCCGGGTGCTCCTCGACGGGCTCGGCCACGACGTCCGCTCCTGGGCCAGCGCCTCGCGGCCGGACTGCTGCGGCGTGAGGTGGACCGGCGAGCGGGACACCGAGGACGCTGAACGCGCTGCGGCGAGCCCACGGCGACCGGTCGTCCTGATCCGTCGGCACTCCGCCGTGAGCCAGAAGGAGCTGGTGGGAGTCAGGAGGAGCTGACGTTGGCGACGACACACGTGAGCTCAGCCGGCGGGTCGGTGATCGATCCGATGGCCTGCACCTGAGCGACCTGCCCGGGAGCGATGGAGTTGGCGGCGGCGTTGGCCTCAGCCAGGCGGTTGCCGTCGGGGCCGTTGACGGAGACGGTGATGAGGTAGGAGCGGGCCGCGTCATCGCTGTTCGTCACGGTGAGGTCAGCGCTGACCTGGCCGAACTCACCGGGGGTGCAGGAGTTGACGAGGACGTCCTGGGTCTCCTGCGCGGGCGCGGCGGTCGCGGAGGACGATGGCGCGGCGGACTCGACGGCTTCGTCGACGCTGGCCACGACGGCGCTGGCGATGACGGCCGCGATGATCGCGATGACGACGCCGATGATGCCGAGGACGAGGCCTGCGATGGAGGCGCCCTTGTTGCTGGCCACGCGGGCGTTGGCGCGCTTCATGCCGAGGATGCCCAGGATGATGGCGATGAGGCCGAAGATGGGCCCGAGGACGATGCCGACGAGCGGGATGAAGGCGAAGACGACGGCGAGGATGCCGAGGACGAGGGCTGCAGTGCCCGTCCCGTTCTTCGGTTGGACCTGCCCAGGCTGCTGGACGGTCGACATGGTGACTCCAGGTGCAGTGGTTGAGAAGCTGATCACTACCAGCATCGCTCAGTGGACACACAGCGTTGCTCGACCCGCCCGGGTGGCCCCACAAAGGGGGGTACGGGGGCGACCCTCATTGGTCGGATGTCACGCAGCGCCACCAGCGACACCCACATGGCCCTACAGTGACGCCGCCGCACACAGCCGTTGCCCGGCACACCCATGGGGGGGAAGCATGCGAAGCCGTACCCGAAGCCGCGTCAGGACCGCCGTCGTCGCCGCCGGCGTCATCGCCCTGTCCACCGCGGGCATCAGCGCCGCGCAGTCCGCACCCGCGCAGCCGGACCTGGCCGTCACCGCCATCGACTTCACCCCCACCGCGCTGGTGGCCGGGCAGCAGACGAGCTTCCGCGCCACCATCACCAACAAGGGCAACGCGCCCACTCCTGCAGGGGTCATCCACGGTGTCGCCTTCTCCGTCGCCGGGCAGCTGCGCACCTGGTCCGACACCTGGACCACCAGCCTGCAGCCGGGGCAGTCGGTGACCGTGCAGGCCAACTACGGCCCGGCGAAGTCCTCCACCTACGCGCTGCCCGCCGGCACCCCGGCCGTCACCGCCCACGTCGACGACGCCAAGCGCATCACCGAGAGCGTGGAGTCCAACAACACGCTCACCCGCACCGCCAACGTCGCCACCGGCCTCAGCACCCGCCTGCGGATGACCGCCACGGGTGTCGCCGCCGCCGCCACCGTCGCCCCCAGCACCACCCCGACGGGGCTGTCCTCGATCATCGACGGCTCCCTGTACGTCGGCTGCATCGACGCGGCCGGCGCGCAGGTGCCCGGAACGGAGCGGTGGCTGACCGAAGGCACCATCGGCAACAGCGTCTACCCCTGGTCCGGGCCGTTCTCCGGTTCCGGTGAAGGCCGCGCGCCCGCCGCCACAGTGCCCGTGCAGGTCATCGGCCAGGACATGGCCACCGGGGAGCTGCTGCGAGCCAACCAGCACGGCACCGACGGCGTCACCTGCCCTGCCGGCGCCAGCGCCACCTTCACCCGCTTCCAGGGCAAGGCGCTGACCACGAAGCGGTGGACGCAGGACGGCGCGCGGATGCTGGCGTCGGTGACGATCCCCGCGGACGTGGACATCCGCCTCTTCTGACCGCTCGAGCGGCCCCGTCGGCCTCTGCTGCTGCAGGCGGCGCCCGAGCGGGAGCCCGGTGGGGCGGGCGAGCCGGCCACTCCTCGCCTGCGCAGCAGCTGATCGGTGATGAGGTCAGTGGCGGTGCTTGCAGTGGGCGCCGTCGATGTGAGTGAGGCGCTGCAGCGGCTGGGTGGGGTGGCGCGGTGCTCCGTCGCGCAGCCGTCGTTCCTGACGGAAGGGGCTCGACGCGGGGGTGCGGACGTCGCTGGCGTGGCTGGCGTGGCTAGCGGCGAACTCACGGGCGTTGACGTCGTACGGCGTGTTCGCACCATGCTGCCGGCATTGTGCAGCAACAGGTTCGACTCTGTTGCCAGGACCCTTCTAGAAGGTCTGGTCTGAAGGACGTCGAAGCTTCGACCGGGCGGAGATGGATGCCCTGGCGCACGGTTTCACGATACAGTTGAACCATGAGAACCCGCCGCGGCGTTGCCGCTGTCGTCGGTGCTGCTGCACTGACTCTCGCCGTGTCCGTGCCGGCGAATGCTTCCGTTCTGGCTCAGGTTTCCACCGTCTCCGCAGCAGCGGAGGAGCTCCCCGTGACGGGCTCGTTCGGTGAGTTGTGGCGCAGCCAGGGAGCTCAGAACGGCTTCCTCGGCCAGCCCACGTCGGGTGAGACTCCCATCAAGGACGGCGGGGTCTTCCAGAACTTCCAGGGCGGGACGCTCTACTGGTCCCCGTCCACGGGGGCGCACTCGGTGTCGGGTGACTTCCTCCGATTCTACGGCGGTCAGGGTTACGAGAACGGCTTCCTCGGCTACCCGCTGACGCAGGAGGTGCGGATCCGCAACGGCGGGGTCTTCCAGAACTTCCAGGGCGGAACGCTCTACTGGTCCCCTGGAGCGGGAGCGCACTCGGTGTCGGGTGACTTCCTCCGATTCTACGGCGGTCAGGGTTACGAGAACGGCTTCCTCGGCTACCCGCAGACGCAGGAGGTGCCGATCCGCAACGGCGGCGTCTTCCAGAACTTCCAGGGCGGAACGCTCTACTGGGCGCCCACGGCAGGGGCGCACAGCGTCTCGGGTTCCTTCCGGAGCCTGTACGGGGCCCGGGGTTACGAGAACGGCGACTTCGGCTACCCGACCTCGCAGGAAGTGCCGATCCGCAACGGCGGGGTCTTCCAGAACTTCCAGGGCGGAACGTTCTACTGGTCCCCCTCGACGGGAGCCCACGCGCTCCAGGGTTCGATCCTGGACGCCTACCGACGTGCAGGCTCCGAGGGTGGCTCGCTCGGCTACCCCACCTCCAGCGAGTTCGACATCGCCGGCGGTAAGCGCACGAACTTCCAGCGGGGCTACATCGAGTGGAGTGCCGCGCGCGGAGCGCTGGTCAACCAGCCGATCGCGCAGCCCGTGGCCCCGCCGCCTCCCACGTCGTCGGCGCCCACGGTGTCTCAGAAGAACGCCGTCAGCAAGGCTGAGTCCTACCTCAGGTACTCCGCCTTCTCGCGTTCGGGCTTGATCGAACAGCTCGAGTACGAGGGCTTCTCCACTGCCGACGCGACGTACGGTGTGGACCACGTCCAGGTGAACTGGTACGAGCAGGCCGAGAAGAAGGCCGCCTCCTACCTGAAGTACTCCGCCTTCTCCCGGCAGGGTCTGATCGAGCAGCTGGAGTACGAAGGATTCACGCACGACCAGGCTGTGCACGGGGTGAACTCGACCGGTCTGTGAAGGTCTGACGCCAAGGCCCCGGTGACCCTCGCGGTCGCCGGGGCCTTGGCGTGTCGATCAACGGCAGCCACGCAGGGCCTGCACGTCGGTCGCTCAGCATGCTCACCACGACGGGCGGTGGAAGCGGAGGTCCGGGCGTTCACGGCCGACGGCAATGCTGCGCGCCACCGACACGGCGTCGACGCAGCTCACGGCGCCCTCCCGGCCACCGGGTCCCCTCAACAGCGGCACACGACCTGCTCCGACGTCAATACCCTGGTGCGGAACGGGCTCGGCAGGATCGCTCTTGCCGAGCCCGCGAACCGCGGGGAGGAGCATGAACCTTCGCTCCGGCCGCGGGCCAGGCGGCCCCCTGGAGGAGGCCGGTAGCGCACCGCGGCCGATGACGGCTTCGCGCTCGGCGTCGACTCGCGCACCAGCGCCGGAGGCACCGCACCTGCTCAGCGCAAGGAGCTCAACGAGGTGGCGACCGAAGACTTGACCCGACCGAGCGCCGCTGTCGCCGGCATCGGATCCGCGCTCACCGCTGCCACCGAGCGCCTGCTCTCCGACGCCCGGGCCGTGGCCGGTCGTTGACCAAGGTGCTGGACGCGCTCCGGGTGATCGGGGACGGCGCTGGCGGGGTCGGGGTGAGTGGTTAGCGCCGCGGGCGGACGCTGCAGACTTCCCTCGAGCGCGAGGCTCGGGTAGAGGTGGGGCGGTGGTCTCTGGCACGGTGACGTTGCAGACGGCGATGTCGCCTCCTCGGGCAGGCTGTCCGGCACCGCGCACGTGCACGCTCAAGCCTGACGGTGCGGCCTCCACGTCCTCGATGCCCGGGACGATCAGCTCGGCGGAGCGCAGGCTGGTGGTGAAGGCCTGCGGGATCAGGGCACGGTCGCGAACCTCGGCGAAGCCCCCCCGCCGGGCAGGCCTCCACGGCGGCGGGTGTTCGCTCGACGTCCCGGCACGACGTCTCGCTCGTCGGATCTCCGGTGGGTGGGGAGCGCCGATGGGGGATCCGCCTCATCCTCTCGCTCACCGTGGTCAGCGACCTGCACGCCGCGGAAGTGGAGCGCATCGTGGCGGCACAGCCCTTCGCCGACGTGCAGGAGAGCGCCAGCCACCACCTGCTGTACCGGGCTTCTCGGCTGCTGGTCATCGGGCAGGTGCGCCGCACCGGCCCGCGCAGGGTCAGCGTCCGCGCCCTGCGGCTGCACGCCGTGCCGTGAAGCTCACCCCTCGGCACCTGTGCCTCATCGCCGTGGTGTTCGCCCTGACCACCCCACCACGGCGGCCCGCGGCGGTCCTGCTCGCCCTGGCCGGCGCCGGGCTCGCGGCCGTCTGGATCGTCCTGACCCACCAGGGCGGCGTGCGCGCCGACGAGACCGGAACCAGCGGCACCGTCCTCGAGGACGTCGTGTGGCTGGTCGCTGCCGCCGCCTTCAGCGTCACCTCCCTGGTCCTCGGTGCACGGCACGGCCGGCACCACGCACCGCGGCAGGCAGGGTCGTGACGATCGAGTGGGCTGAACTGGCCGAGGCGCCGCGTCAGGCGGCGCAGTCGTTGCAGACCAGCTGCCCAGCGCCGATGTCGGAGCTGTCGTGCAGCCGGCTGCGGTGCTTGACCAGGAAGCAGCTGGCGCAGGTGAACCCGTCCTGCTGGCGCGGCAGCACCCGCACCGTCAGCTCCGCACCGGACAGCTCCGCACCGGACAGGTCCGCACCGGGCGGCTCGAAGCCCTCCGCGGCCTCTGCCTCGTCCTCATCGACCGGGCGGACGAGGTCTTGTCGGTGCGGTGGGACTTCAGCTCCTCCGGATGTCACCGGTGGTGCCGTGGAGAGCGGCCGGCGACGCGGGGAATGCCGGTGCGGTGTCAGCGTTGTAGAGGGTGATCGACCTGCTGCATGTCCCCGGGCCTCACCTTCAGCCACCTCGAGTGGCCACTCGCCGAGAGGCGACTGCCGGGTCGGTCAGCACGCGCGCGGCCGCCGGGTCCTCACGACCCGGCGGCCGTCGTGCGTCTGCGCCCGGCACGCTCAGGCACCTGCGCTGCCGGGGTGCACCAACCGTTCCGCCACGAGCACGCCTCCTGGGCCTGGGCGCGGAACCCGCGCGCGGAGCTGATGAGCCAGGACGGGGACCTGCTGCTGTGGTCGGCGCGGGGGCTGCCGCTGCTGGTCGCCGCCGCTGCTGACCCGGCGTGCCCCGCGCAGGAACTGCGCGCTCACCGTGCTGGAGGACTTCGCCCGCGCGGTGGTGCAGCGCGAGGACGCCGCGGGCTGCCCAGCTGAGCTGTCGGTGCTGCAGGAGGCGGCGGCCGAGACACCGACTGCCAGCCGGTGCACGGAGCGCCAGGACTGATCGAAGCTCCCGATGAGGGCGGGGCGAGCATCAGGGCCGCTGCAGACCCTGCAGAAAGTCGGTTGCGCCTCCTGCCGAGTGTGGTGACACTGGAATCTCCGGTGGCGGAAGAGGAGGGCCGTGCGGTGGAGATCTTCGAGCGTCTGGCGCTGACCGCGCGCTGACCCGTCGACCCGCCCTGCCTGCGGCTCCGGTGTCAGCGTTCCCGCTGACCCCCGAGGAGCCCTCGTGCCCGCAGCACCGTCCATCGTCTTCTCCGACGTCAGTCTGACCTGGTCCGACGGCGTACCCGCCCTGACGGGCATCACCGGCAGCTTCGGTGCCGGTCGCACCGGTCTGGTCGGTCTCAACGGTTCCGGCAAGTCGACACTGCTGCGCCTGGCCGCCGGGGAGCTGACGCCCTCCGCGGGAACGGTGATCGTCTCCGGGGACGTCGCCCACCTCCCGCAAACCCTCCCCCTGCACGTCGGGGCCCGCGTGGTGGACCTGCTGGGCGTCGGTGCTCAGGTCGATGCGGTGCGGGCCATCGAGTCCGGCGACACGGCCGAGCGCCATTTCGACGCCGTCGGCCAGGAATGGGACGTCGAGGCCCGGGCTGTCGCCGCACTCGCAGAGCTCGGCCTCCCGGCGGACGCGCTGGAGCGGTCCGTGGGGCAGATCTCCGGTGGGGAGGCCTTGCTGGTCGCGGTGGCCGGCCTGCGGCTGAGGGCGGCGCCGATCACACTGCTGGACGAGCCGACGAACAACCTCGACCGCGACGCCCGCACCCGCCTCGCTGAGCAGGTCCGCACATGGCGCGGTGCGCTGGTGGTGGTCAGCCACGACACCACGCTGCTGGAGCTGATGGATGAGACCGCTGAACTGCACCGTGCCCGCCTGAGCACCGTCGAGGGTCCCTACAGCGCCTACCGCGCGCATGTCGAGGCCGAGCAGAGCGCCGCCCAGCAGGACGAACGCACCGCGCAGCAGGCCCTGCGCCGCGAGCGGCGCCAACGGGTCGTGGCGGAGACGGTGCTGGCACGCCGGGCCCGCTACGCCCGCACCGACCACGAGAACAAGCGCAAACCCAAGATCGTGATGAACCAGCGGCGCACCGAGGCCCAGGTCTCGGCGGGCAAGCTGCGTGCAGGCCTGGACGGCGACGTCGAGCGCGCACGGGCGGCCCTGTGTGAGGCAGCCGACCGTGTCCGCGACGACGCGCACATCCACCCCGAGCTGCCCGACCCCGTCGTGCCGGGCGGTCGCCGGCTGCTGGAACTGCACGACCGCGAGCGCACCCACGTGGTCCGAGGCCCGGAACGGGTCGCTCTGACCGGTCCCAACGGCGTGGGCAAGACCACGCTGCTGGAAGACCTCGTGCGCAGCACGCCCCGCCGCCGCCAGCTGGTCGCCGGCCCGGCTCCTGGCTCGACGGGCGGTCCCTGGGCGGTTGCGCACACCGACCACATCGGCTACCTCGCCCAGCGCAGCGACGAACTCGACGAGCACGCCAGCATCCTCGACGTCGTACGCGCTGCCGCACCCCACCGCCCACCGCAACAGGTCCGCAGCGCCCTGGCGCGCTTCCTGCTGCGCGCTGACGCCGTTCACCGCCAGGTCGCCACCCTCTCCGGCGGTGAGCGCTTCCGGGTCGCCCTGGCCCGGCTGCTGCTGGCCGACCCACCCCCGCAGCTCCTGGTCCTGGACGAGCCCACCAACCACCTCGACGTCCAGACCGTCGACCAGCTCGTCGCGGCCTTGACCGCCTACCGCGGCGGTCTGCTCGTCGTCAGCCACGACGACGCCTTCCTGGCCCGCCTGCACCTGAGCAACCGCCTGGAACTGAGCCGCGACGGAACGCTCACCGAGCACGCCCTGCCCACCTGAACGACTCGGAGAACCTGACTCGCCGGAGTCGATGAACAGGCGGCTGTGCTCGGCGCCGTTGAGCACGTGCAGCGCCGGCTCGTCCTCGTGGAGCCTGCACATCAGCTGCAGAGGAGCAAGGGCCTCGAGCCGACGCTGGCACCCGCCCGGCCACACCTCCTGCGCCGGAGCCATCGCGTCCTGAGCGTGCGCAGCGCCAGGCGGCGCGGGTGCAGCAGTCGGTGTACCGGCCGGCTCCCCGGTCGGGGTGGTGGCATGAGTGCCGGCTCAGGTGCCGGTCGCCAGTGGCTAGGTCGTCAGCGGGGATCGAGGCGGCGGCGAGGGTGGGAGGACGCTGGAGCGGTGCTGCTGCTGGGCCGAGACGCCGTTGCGCACGTCGACCGAGGCTCTCCGGCGGGTCGTGGTGAGGCAGGCGCAGCCTGGTCAACCTGGCCGTCAACGCCAGTGCCTGACCACACCACCTGATCAGCGGTGAGCCGTGGGAACTGCTGGTTCCACCACCGCCGCCAGCGGTGGCACTCCGCTAGCGGGCCGTACCCCTGGGACGCACCGGCCGACCTCGGCGCGAAGACCGGGAAGTGTTGCGAGGGCAGCGGCCGGGACCGACGCCGGATGGTGCGCGCCCAGCGCGAGATGGCGTTGAGCGCCGACGCCGCCGACGCCCAGGCGGTACCGGCCCGAAGCACCCGCACTGACCCTGATCGAAGCAGTCGCGGTTCGACCCATCCACCGGGGTCATCGGTCATCGGATCCTTCGACGGGGGTGCGGTTGAACGCCGCACCGCGACGCCCCCAGGTGTCAGCTGCTCGGGTGCGCCGGCCCGCCGGCCCGCCGACCCGGCCGGGGCCGGACGGTTCGTCCCTGGCGGAGGGGGTCGGCTGTCTGGGTCCGGCACCCGGCGAGGAGGCGGGCCACCATCTGCCTCGCCTCGTCCTTGCCGTAGTCGGGCCCGAGGATCGACAGGTTCCCCACCGCGCGCAGCAGCGTGAGCGCCTCGACCTGCGGGTCGATCTGCCCGGCCTCCTGGCCGGCCGCGAGCAGGGACGCACAGGCCGGGACCAGTTCGTCGAGGATCAGAGCGTGCAGGCTCGCCAGGCCGGGGTCCTCCGAGAGCAGGGCTTCGCTGAGGCCGTGCTTGGTCACCAGGAAGTCCACGAAGGCCGCCATCCACCGCTCCAGCGCCTCCACCGCGGGGATGGGTTGCGCCAGCAACGCCGCCGCGAGGGCCGTGCACTCGTGGACCTGGTGGCGGTAGACGGCGCTGACCAGGTCCGCGCGGGTGGGGAAGTGGCGGTAGAGCGTGCCCACGCCCACCCCGGCGCGCTCGGCGATGTCGCGCACGGGCGCCTGCACGCCGCGCTCGACGAAGGCCGCCGTCGCCGCGCTCAGCAGCGCCTCGCGGCTGCGTCGCATGCCGGCCTGGCGCACTCCGGTCGTGGGGGTCACCACGGCCTCCCTTGCTCGCGGAACAGTGTTCCGCTAACTTTGGCGGAACGACGCTCCGCCAGTGTGGCAGAGCCGACTCCTCCGCGAAGGACATCCCGTGCCCCAAGCCCTCGACCGCCGGCTCATCGCGGTCAAGCCCATCACCGTGCCCACCACCGGCCGCGGCGTCCACCGCGACATCGAGCGCGGCACCGAGCGCGGCATCCCCCTGCAGGTGAAGGTCACCGCACCCGCCGACGGCACCGACCTGCCCGTTCTCGTCTTCTCCCACGGCAACGCCTGGTCCATGGACGGCTACGGACCCCTGGTGGACCGCTGGGCCGCCGCCGGCTTCGTCGTCGTCCAGCCCACCCACCTGGACTCCCGCCGCCACGGCATCGGCCTCGACGACCCCCGCTTCCGCACCATCTGGCGGGTGCGCATCGCCGACCTGCACGCCGTCCTGGACACCCTCGACGACGTCCTCGAGCAGGTCCCCGAACTTCCTACCCGGGTGAATGCGGGTCGTGTCGCCGTCGTCGGGCACTCCTGGGGCGGGCAGAGCGCCGCAGCCCTGCTCGGAGCCCGGGTCCTGGACGCCGAGGGCACCCCGGGGGAGGACTTCACCCACCCCTCGGTCACGGCCGGCGCGCTGATCGCCACCACCGGCACCGGCGACACCCTGACGCCGTTCGCGCTGGAGCACCTGCCGTTCATGCGCCCGGACTACACCGGCATGACCACTCCCGCCCTGGTGATCGCCGGCGGCGAGGACCGCTCGGCGATGTCCACCCGAGGACCGGACTGGTTCACCGACGCCTACCACCTCAGCCCTGCCCCCAAGCGGCTGCTGATCATCGCCGACGGCGAGCACACCTTGGGCGGCGTCGCCGGCGAAGCCGTGCGCGAGACCAGCGACGAGGACCCCGAGCGCGTCGCCCTGGTCGCCGACGCCGTGGCCGCCTACCTCCTCGACGTCCTCGGCGGCGACTCCACCGCCTGGCAGGACCTGCACGAGCGGGCCGCCGCCGGTTCGGCTGCCTTCAGCATCGAGGGCAAGTAGCTCCTGCGCGCACCGACGCCACCGCTGGGACTGGCCAGGCGGAGCACGAGGCGGCCCCGTGGCCGATCGCCTGCAGCACGACCTCCAAGGGTGTCCCGGATTCCCGGGCGAGTGCATCCCGACGGGGTGGGCGGGCGTTCCCAGCTCGGTGGTGGCGCGCTGGTGGAGGTCCACGCAGGGGGCGAAGCGCACCGCCGGGCCGCCGATGACGGCGAGCACGATGCGCGAGCCGTAGCGGGCGGTGGTGCTCGCCGAGGGCGATGACGTCGAGGCCGACCTCGTCGGCCAGCACCGCCTCCTGCAGCGTGGCGCGGGTGGCGCCGGCGTGAGGGAGCCTGGGTGGTCTCACCCGTCGTGCTCACGGTGCTCGCTCCTTCGACGGTTGATCTGGGCGCCGCTGTGTGCGGCCGGTTCCGCGATGGTGGACCGGCGGTGCTCGCCCCCGGTGGGCAGGGTGAACGAGGCGGTGCCCTCGGCGATCCGTCCGCCGTGGACCAGCAGGTAGGTGTCGAGGTAGGCCGCTCGCCCGCCTGCGAGGGGCACGTCGTCCGAGGGGTCGTCCAGCTCCAGGCTCAGGCGCACGTCGTCGACCGCGACCTCTCCACCGGAGGGGGAGGACATCCAGTCCTCGGCGCGGAAGTCCGTCGACGGCTGGACGGTCCCGATCTCCACCGCCAGGGTGTGCCCGGCCGGCAGCAGCCAATCGGTGGAGCGCATCTCCAGCGTCGTCTCCCCGGCCTGCAGGTGGGACACCTGCTGGTTGACCATGACGGAGGTCTCGTCGGGTGCGATGTCGTGCAGTCGCACCATGACGCTCCCACGGTCACCGGTCCGCAGGCTCACCACCGGTGTTCCCGTGATGCGGGTGGCCTCGCCCACGGGTTCGGAGCGCCGCAGGAAGCTGGACCCGTCGTCGGCGACCGCGAGGTCGGAGCGTCTGCCGTCGTCGGTGCACGTCCCGCTCCCCAGGCGGACGACCACCCGGTCGTCGACGGCCGGCCAGCGGTCCTGAGCGCGCCACGACCCGGTGCTGTCCTGCACGGCGAAGGCAGGCGCCGGCGCCTGCGGCGCCAGGCCCTTGAGGTGCTCGTCGTAGGAGGCGATCACCTCGTCGAACCACCCCTCGCGCCCCATGAGGAGCTCGCCGTCCGGGCCGCGACCGCTCGCGCTGACGTGGTCCCACTGCCCCAGCCACCCGCGCTGCGGTCCGTCGTGGTTTCGCAGGTAGGTCTGCATCGACTGCGCCTCGGTGTTCCACTCGAGGAACCCCTGGGTGAGCAGCAGCGGTGCATCGCTGCCCTTCGCCATCTCCGGCAGGTCCCTGGCGTCCCAGAACCCGGTGTCCGCCCCGGGGGTCTTGTAGCGGTTGAGCATGTCCGGGATGCAGGAGGGGTCCGAGAGCTCCCACGCCGCGTTCTCGCGGTAGCGCGGGAGGTCGTGGGGCATCCGTGCCGGTGCAGCGGTGGACGTCGCAGTGGTGGCGGGGATCGAGCGCGGCGTGCTGACGGTCGTCGACGGGGCCGTCCGGCGGCGCCGGGACGCTCGGGGAGGCGTCGGGCCGCAGCCGCCGCTCCCGCCTCGTGCGGGGGATCGTGCCGCTCGCCGCCCGTCAGCGTCAGGAGCGGCGCGGTGCCGCTGTGGTCCCGGTGCCGGCGCCCCGGAACCCCGACCCGGCACCGTCCGCCGCGTGCACCGTCGGCGCGAGTTGCCCGTGTTCCGGGAACACGGTGTTTGCTGGAGCGGTGATCGGCCCCCGGAGGACGCGTCGCGCTTCGCGCGACCGGACCGCGATCCTGCGCGGTCCGACCACAGGGGTGGTCGGCGTCCCCGCGGCGCGCTCGCGCCGGTCTCTCCAGAGGAGGAGCCCCGATGTCCCCTGACACCATGAAGGCCGTCGTCCTGACCCGTTTCGGCGGCCCGGACGGTCTCGAACTGCGCGCCGTTCCCGTGCCGGAGGTCGGACCCCGCCAGGTGCGGGTCCGCGTCCACGCGACCGCCGTCAACCCGCTCGACGTCCAGATCCGTCGCGGGGACCACGCGCGCCAGGTCCCCCCCCCCGGCGATCACCGGACACGACGTCTCCGGCGTGGTCGAGGAGGTCGGGTCCCGGGTGAGCGAGTTCCGCGCGGGTGACGAGGTCTACTACACGCCCGAGATCTTCGGCGGCGCCGGCTCGTACGCCGAGCAGCACGTCGCCCACGTCGGCCTCGTCGGCCGCAAGCCGGTGAACCTCAGCCACCTCGAAGCGGCGAGCCTGACGCTCGTCGGCGGCACGGTGTGGGAGTCCCTCGTGGTGAGGGCGCAGCTCACCGTCGGTGAGACCGTGGTCGTCCACGGCGGCGCTGGGGGCGTCGGCTCGATCGCGAGGAGCCCGCTGACGCTCGCGGACTCCGGGCGCGTCGTCAGCATCGTCGACACCTCGCAGCCGCAGAACCTCATCGAGGCCTGGGGCAGGAACGCCGCCTACCACTTCGTCTTCACCCGGCAGAGCCGCGGCACGCTGGACGCGCTCACCGACCTCGTCGAGCGCGGCCTCGTGAGACCGGTCATCGGCGCGACCTTGCCGCTCGCGCTGACGGCGCAGGCTCACGAGCTCGTGCAGGACAGGCGCTCGTACGCGCTCCACGGCAAGGTCGCGACCGACGTGGCGGGCGACACCCTCGCTCTGCCCCCTCGCCGGTAGCCGTCCCGTTCGAGGGGCCGACCTCGCACGGACGCGGGGGACGGGTGCACGCCGGGCCGAGAGCGTGTCCCGGGCACGTGGTCCACCCCCGGGCCTCTCGTGCCGTGCGCTCGGCACCTACGACCAAGGTCGCAACCCGAGTGCGCACCCGCGCCGGATGTGCGGGGGTGGCGCAGCCAGCAGGCTGGAGCCCGTCGGTCGGTGCGGCGCGAGCAGCGCCTGCACACCGCGGCACCGAGGAGCACCCATGCCTGATCGACCAGCCGTCCTGCGGCCCGGCCGCGCGGTGCTCGTCCGCGCTCCGCGGGTCCTGCCGACGCAGGTGGACGCACGGCGACGGCGAGGACCCCTGAGCACGCACGTGCGCCCTAGCATGACGAGCCAGCTCCCCGGCGCCGCCACGCACCAGGCCGGTGGCGCCACGAGGGGGAGGTGGAGTCCTTGGTGAAGCACCGGGACCGGCTCGAGGACGGCCCGTCCCGCGAGGACGTCGCGCCCCGCGACGGCGTCCCGCGCCACCCGCTCAAGCCGCGGTGGCTGCTGCGGCTGGACCGGGCCGCCCCGCAGGGCGGGATCGTGCGCGACGCCCTCTTCGCCGGGGCCGTGACGCTGCTCACCGCGGCCCTGCTGGCCTACACCCTCGGCTACGCGGTCCCGGCCACGGGGAGGTCCGTGCAGTACCCGCGGGAGTGGGCGGTCATCGCGATCGCGTGCGCGCAGGCCCTGCTGCTGACGTCGCGCCGCCGGCACCCGCTCGGCTGCTTCGTGGCCGTGGTCACGGTCCAGCTGGTGCTGAACGCCCTGCCGGGCTACACCGTGCGGGGTCCGGCGCTGGTGATCGCGGCCTACTCCCTGGGCACGGCGTGGAGCGGGCTGCGGGCGCAGTCGGCCGCGGCCCTCGCCGTCCTCGCCGAGCTCGTGGTGACGGTCGCCGTCGTGCTCCCGGGCCCCGACGACCTCCTGCTGAGCACCGTCGACGGCGCCCTCGGCGCGCTGCTGCTCTACAACGTGCCGGCCCTGGCCGGAGCGGCGATGAGCACCAGGCGCCGCTACACCGAGCTGCTGGCCCAGCAGGCGGCGGACGTCGCCGCGGCCCAGCGGGCATCGGTCCTGGCCGCGGTGGTGGCCGAGCGCTCCCGGATGGCCCGGGAGCTGCACGACGTCGCCGCCCACCACCTGTCCGGCATGGTGGTGCAGGCGGCGGCCGTGGAGAAGCTGGTGGACCGGGATCCACCGGCGGCCAGGGCCGGCGCGGCGTGGATCCGCGCCCAGGGCCGGCAGACGCTGGACAACCTGCGCCTGACCGTCGGCGTGCTGCGCGAGACCTCGGAGCAGACCAGCGGTGCGGGGACGGGGGCCGAACGCACCCCCACGCCGGGACTGGCATCGCTGGAGGAGCTGGTGCAGACCGCCCGCGAGCTCGGCACGTCGGTCGAGCTCATCCGCCGGGGACCGCCACGGACCCTGCCGCCCATCGCGGACATCTCCTGCTTCCGCGTCGCCCAGGAGGCGCTCTCGAACGCCCGCCAGCACGCCCCGGGGGCAGCGGTGACCATCCTGCTCGAACTCAGCCCGCACGAGGTCGGGCTCGAGGTCAGCGACTCCGGCTCACCGCAGGCCGCCCGCCCCAGGCGTGCAGGAGCCGGAGTCGGGCTCATCGGGATGCGCGAGCGCGCGGAGCTGATCGGGGCCGACTTCAGCGCCGGCCCGCTGCCCGGCGGTGGCTGGCGGGTGCGCCTGCGGATCCCGGTCGCCGCGATCGACCACCTGCCGGCCTGGCTGCCGGCGCAGGAGCAGGCCCCGTGATCCGGGTGCTGCTGGTCGACGACCAGGCGGTGGTGCGGGCGGGGTTCCGGGTGATCCTGGAGGAGGCCGGCGACATCGCGGTGGTGGGGGAGGCCGGCGGTGGGCGCGAGGGCGTCGAGCAGGCCCGGCGGCTGCGACCGGACGTCATCTGCATGGACGTGCGGATGCCGGGCGGGGACGGGCTGGAGGCCACCCGGGCCGTCCTGGCCCAGCTCGACCCCGCCCCGGCGGTCCTGGTGGTGACCACCTTCGACCTCGACGAGTACGTCTTCGGCGCTCTGGAGGCCGGGGCCAGCGGCTTCGTCCTCAAGGACACCGATCCCGACGAGCTGGTCGAGGCGGTCCGCCGGCTGGCCGCGGGCTTCGGGCTGGTGGACCACAGCGTCACCCGCAGGGTGATCGCGGAGTTCGCCCGGCGGCGGCCACCCGTGCCCGACGGGGCCGCCGCCCGGATCGCCCTGACCGCCCGGGAGACCGAGATCGTGCAGCTGCTGGCGCGGGGCTTCTCCAACGCCGAGATCGCCGCCGAGCTCGTGGTGGAGACCAGCACCGTCAAGTCCCACCTGGGGCGGGCCATGACCAAGATCGGAACCCGGGACCGCCTGCAGACGGTGGTCTGGGCCTACCAGCACGGGCTGGTCGGCGAGCGTGGTGCAGGTGGAGCGTCGTGAGGCGAGCGGACCGTGCTCGCGCGCTCGAGCTCACCGGGCACCCGCCCGGCCGACAGCCCGGTGCAGCCGGGACCGGTCGGCAGGTTCTCGCAGGAGGAGGCGCCGGTGTCGTGTGATGCGAGCGAGCGGGCGACCGTCGGCCGGGCCGCGCCTGCGGAAGTGCGGACGACCCGCGCCGCGTCCGGGGGAGCGGGCGAGCCGCAGCCGGTCGAGCAGCCGGTCGAGCAGCCGGTCGAGCAGCCCGTCGAGCAGCCGGTCGAGCAGCACCCGCACCCCGTCACGGCGCTGCCGCTCGCGTCGACGCCGGGCCGGGCTTCGAGCTCGCGTCGGGTGCCGGTCGGCATCATCGCCGGCGTCCACTGGTTCCGGCTCGTGGAACGTCTCTGAGCGCTGACCGGGAGGAGCCCCATGTCGTGGAGCACGAGGGAACTGGCGGCTCTCGCCGGCACGACGGTCAACACCGTCCGGCACTACCACCGCCGCGGTCTGCTCGAGGAACCCGAGCGCGGCAGCAACGGGTACAAGCGCTACGGCGTCGACCACCTCGTCCGCCTGCTGCAGATCAGGCGCCTGCGGGACGTCGGAGTACCCATCGCGGAGCTGCAGCAGCACGGTTCCGGCGTCGGGACGTCACCACGGGTGCTCCGGCAGATCGACGCCGAGCTGGTGGCGACGATCGAACGCAGCCGCCGAGCACGCGCGGAGATCGAGGCGATGCTGCACCACGACTCCACCGGCGAGGTCCCGCCCGGCTTCGAGCAGGTGGCGCAGCGGTTGTCGCCGCGCGAGCGTTCGCTGACGCTGATCTACTCCCAGCTCTACGACGAAGACGCCATGGCCGACGTCCGGGAGATGGTCGACCAGGAGGTCGACGAGGCGACGGTGGAGTTCGAGGAACTGCCCGCGGACGCCGACGAGGCGACGCGGGACCGGCTGGCGCGGGAGTTCTCGGGCACCATCGCCAGGGCCCTGACCGAGTACCCGTGGCTCACGGCGCCGCGGGAGCGCCTCCTGAAGGACGAGAGGACCACCGCCTCGACCTGGTCGACGTCCGTGGTGGCGTTGTACAACCGCGCTCAGCTGGACGTGCTGGTGCGGGCGAGCGCGCTCGCGCAGGAGCAGCGCTCGGGTGCAGCGGTACCCGTCGGCGTCGCGGAGGAGCCGGTCGCCGGCGGGACCAGGAGCCTGCGGTCCGCGTGACGGCCGTCGTCGCTGCGCCCGGCGAGTGCCCGACGAGGACCCGGCAGCGCCGGTGGGTGAGCGGGTCTCAGCGGCTGGGCGCGAAGGCGACGTCCACGCCGAGGGCGGCGAGGACGGCGGTGGCCACGGCGTCGGGGTGGGAGACGCCGACCGCGTGCGAGGCGCCGGGCACGACGGTGGTCCCGCGCGCGCCGGCGCGGGTCGCCATGGCGGCCAGCGCGGCGGCGGGGATGTTCAGGTCGGCGTCGCCGTACACCGACCACGAGGGCAGCCGCTTCCACGCCGGCTCCACCGCCAGCTCCTCGGCCAGCGCCGCCTCGGTGACCGGGCGCTGGGTGGTCGCCATCGTCGTGGCCAGCGCGGGGTCGACGTCGGCGGCGAACTGCGCGGCGAAGCGGGCGGGGTCGATGCGGAACTCCTGCCCGCCGCCGGAGAGCGGGTGGGCCAGCAGCGTCCCGCCCAGGGTGCTGCCCGGGTAGCGCCCGGACAGCACCAGCGCGCTCTCGCCGCGCTCGGGTGCGAAGGCGGCGACGTAGACGAGCGCGCTGACCTGCTCACCCAGGGCGTCGGCGGCGGCGGTGATGACCATGCCGCCGTAGGAGTGCCCGATGAGCACGACAGGGCGGCCCAGGCCGCGGACGACGTCGGTGAGGTAGGCGGCGTCGGTGGCCACCGAGCGCAGCGGGTTGGCGGCCGCGACGACGTCGACGCCGCGCTCGCGCAAGGTCTCGGCGACACCTGCCCAGCTGGCGGACTCGGCGAAGGCGCCGTGCACGAGGACGGCGGTGGGTGTGGTACCGGACGAGGTGGAGTCGTTCTCGTTCACGGACATCTGCCTCTCCAGGAGTGGTTCCGGCTCCGTCGAGCCGGACGGGGTAGGGGTAGGGGTAGAAGGTTCGGGGCGACCGGTGCGGGTGGCCGAGCCGGGACACGCCGCAGGTGAGCGCGACGAACGCCGCTCCCGCCACGACCACACCCCGCGACCTGCGGGCCGGGGTCGGTGCCGGCTCGTGCGCGGCTCGCCCGACCCGTTCCCGTGGCTCCACCGGGTCAGCGGGTCGTGCCGAAGCGGCGGACGGACTGCGGGTGCAGCACGACGCGGACCTGCTCGGCGGCCAGGATCCCGTCGAGCTCACCGGCCCGCTGCGGGTCCCGCAGGTCCCAGTAGCGTGCCGCCAGCCGCGAGGCCAGCTCGCGCCCGCCGCCAGCCTCGATCGTGGCGCGTGCGGTGACGGACACCCAGCGCTCGCGCTCGCCGACCGGAGCGGCGACGACGAGGCAGGCGCGGGGGTCCAGACGCAGGCTGCGCAGCTTCGGCGAGTCGGGCCCGGTGAAGAACTGCAGCGTCGCCTCGGTGGTGACCTCGAACCACACGGGCCGCGGCTGCGGAGGTTGCGCGGCGGCGGCCACGGCGAGGAAGCCGTGCAGCGGGCGAGCGAGGAAGGCGGTGTCCTCGCGGGTCAAGGCGTCGGTCGTCACGCGTTCTCCCCCTTCGCGGGAACGAGGCGCCAGGACGCGAGGTCGCCGGCGCCGGTACCGGTGCCGAAGACCTCGCGTCGAGCACGTGGACCTCCGCACCACCCATCGCTGCAGTCGACACCGTGTTCCCGGAACACCGTCAAGCGCCGGGCTCGTGCAGCGGGCGCGCACCGCGGCTCGTCGGGTCTTGACACGGTTCCCGCAACACGGTGTGCGCTCCACGACGGCGCCTCGACGCCGGCGACCGCCCACGGGTGCGCGCCGGCCGCCGGAGCCGCGGTGTTCGACCTCACGACGGGTGCTCCGGCGGATCGCTGCCGGTGGGAGGAGAGACGATGGTCACGGTCGGGTGCGGCGCAGCGACCCGGGTGCTCGCCGGTCCGCGGGTCGAACCGTGAGCGGGCCGGCGGACGGGTCGCCGCACGAGGCGAGGCGCGCAGCGGCCGAGCTGCGCCTGGCCACCGCGGCCGTGCGTGCGCGCCACGAGCGGGCCGTCCGGCGGCGCCGCGCGGTCGTTGCTGCTCGCTGGGCGGAGGTGGTGGCCCGCGCCGATCGCGGCCCGCAGGAGCTGCAGGTGGAGGCGGAGGTGGAGGACGCTCGCGACGAGCAGGCGTCGAACGCTCCTCGCGCCGCTCGGTGAGCCCTGGCCCCGCCCATCGCGAGGGTGTGCGTCGACCGTCGCGCGCCACCCACGTCGACGCGGCGGTCGGTCCGTGCACGGGCACCTGCGAGCACGAGCAGCGGACGGGCGGCGACCGCTCCTCAGCCCTGGCCGGGCGGGGTGCCGGTCAGGAGCGCCGACAGCGGCAGGGCCAGGTTGTTCACGACGTGCACCACCACGGCGGGCCAGATGCTTCCGCTGCGTCGCAGCACCTCGGCTGCGACCACGCCGACGAGAAGGCGCTCGGCAACGCCAGGTTCACACCGTGGAACAGGGCGAAGACCGCGGCGCTGCCGAACACCCCGACCGCGGGACCGTGGCGCAGCAGGGCGTTCGCCACGACGCCGCGGAAGAACAGCTCCTCGCCGAGCGGTGTGAGGAACGACAGCAGGGCGAGGGTGGCGAGCAGGGGCAGCACGCCGGCCGCCGCCGCGTCCCAGTACGAGCCCTGCGGATCCTGCAGCCCCGTGACGGCGAGCAGCCCGACGTTGACGAGGCCCTTGAGCACCAGTGCCGCGACCCCCGCGGCTGCTCCGGCCACGAGCCACCGCCACGAGGTCCTCCGCACGCCGAAGGCCGACCAGGAGCGCAGCCGGATCAGCGCGGCTGCGGCGAAGCCGACGAGGCCGACGAGACCCGACCAGCCGGCGAGCAGCAGCCCTCGGCCCACGGGCTCGAGGGTGCCGAGCGGGCCGATCAGCGGCAGCAGGAGGAGGACCGCCCCGCCGGCGAGCGAACCGGCGGTGATCTCGGGCCAGCCCGGCCGCCTCGCGGTGGCCCAGCCGGGGCGCGCAGCGTCGTCGTCCTGCCTCGTCATGGGAACACGGCACACCGTGTCCTCACGACAGGGTCAACACGAGCGTGGGCTGGACGTCGTGGCGCGGTCGCGGACCGCGTCATCCGCTCACGCCTCCCGCCGCCGCGCGACGGTGCTCGAGGTTCTCCCGGCCCACGACGATCGTGGTCGGGGCGAGCACCGTGACGAGCAGGCACCAGCCGAGCGGCACGCCGTTCGCGGCGAGGGCGACCGAGAGGGCCAGGACCGCGGCCGTGCCGGCGCAGAGGAGCAGGTGCAGAGGGTCCAGGGCACGCACGAGCCCGGCCTGCACGGCGAAGGAGGCGACGGTGAAGACCATGACCGGCACGGCCACGGCCAGGACCGCGCCGACGACGCCGATGCGCGCCTCGCCCTGGACCGCGTAGGCGGCCGCGTGCAGACCGGCGCCGATCGCCGCGATCGAGGCGAACAGCGCGATGTGCCCGTAGCCGAACCCCCACGCGCGCCCGCGGTGCCGTTGCAGGAGCGGCCCGAACGGCACGACGAAGTAGCTCCACCAGAGGGCGAAGGTGAGGCCGACGCCGGCGATCCCGAGCAGGAGCGTCTGCGAGTTCCAGCCCACGTGCTCGACGGCCGCCGTGACCGCGGCGATCGTGCCGAGGATCCCCTCGCCGACGGTGATGATCACCAGCAGCCCGTAGCGCTCGGCGATGTGGTCGGCGTGCCAGGGGATGCCTCCTCGCCGACGGCTCGCCACGACCGGTCCCGTGAGCTCGACGCCGAAGAGGAGCACGGTCGCGCCCACGAAGAGGGCCGCACCGTCGGGTCGCGCGAGTGCGAGGGCGACCCAGCCAGCCTGCGCGAACAGGGTGCTGCCGGTGTGGGCGAGGGATGCGCCGCGGTGCCGCGGCTCGTCACGGGCGGCGCGCAGCCACTGCGCGACCATGGCGGTGCGCATCACGACGTACCCGGCGACGGCGATGCGGATGTCCACCGGCTCACCGGGCTGCACCGAGTGGAAGACGTCGGGGATGCCCAGGGCGAAGACCAGGACACCCAGCATCTGGACGAGGGTCATCACCCGGAAGACCCAGTCGTCGGTGTCGAAGCCCGAGGAGAACCACGAGAAGGTGATCCACGCCCAGCAGATCGCCACCGCCGAGATGGTGAACCCGAGGAGGGCCGACCAGACGTGTCCGTCCGCCAGCAGGTGCGCCGCCTCGTTCCCCGCCTGCGCGAAGCTCACCACGAAGGTCAGGTCGAACAGCAGCTCGAGCGGTGTCGCCTGCCGGTGCTCCTGCTCGGGGTCCCTGCCGAGCATCCGTCGCGTCCGGTGGTGCGGGAGCGCGCCGTTCGTGGCCTCCATCACCCTGCCGCCCCCTCCAGCAGCGCGTGCGCGCCCGGGCACGACGAGGCCGCTGGAGTTCCTCGGAGGGGAACAGCGGTCGCTGGAGGGATCGTGGTGCAGGGGGACGGCTTCGGCATGGGGTCCTCGCATCGATCGACGGGCGGGTGCCGTGTGGTGTGAGCGGGTCGTGGCCGCGTCGCAGGCCGGCGGTCGCTCGTGAGCCGGACGGTCGGTGCTCCCGGCGCCGGCAGGAGGGGCCGCGTCGGCATCGTCGACGCAGCACCGGCAGGTGCACGACCCGAGGCGTCGCGGTGGGCGCGGCCGGAGCGCGATTACACCACGGCGCGCGGCGGGCGACCACACCGCTTGACCCTGTCCCGGGAACAGGGTCTTCGATGCGGGCGACGCATCGGGGAAGGACCCCGTGGACGTCGCGGAGCACGTGGGAGGTCGCAGGTCCCGCTGCAGCGATCGTCGACGGCTCGGGGTGTCACCGGACGCCCGCTCGTCCGGCGGGGGGCAGTCGGTGCGAAGTGCCGGAGCAGCCACGACGGAAGGATCACCATGCTGAACAGCGCCACCGTCTCGAACGACTTCTACGACGGGCTCCAAGACGTCGTCAACTCGGTACCGGAGTTCGTGCAACCGCTGATGGTGGCTGCTCTGGGCATGATCCCCTACGTCGAGGGCGAGGGGTCGGCTGCGCTGGGCATCCTCGCCGGGATCCACCCGATCACCGCGGCGGTGGCGGCTGCCGTCGGCAACCTGTCCATCGTCGTCGTGGTCGTGCTGCTGAGCTCACGCGTGCGCGAGTCGGTGGTCGCCCGGCGAGCACCGGGACCACGTTCTCCGCTGGGGTCCGTCGGCACGGGTACGACCGGGTCGGGTGACCTCCTGGAGCGCACGACCTCGAAGCCGGGCCGCGTGGCCAAGGGGCGGTCGCGGCTGGCCGTCTGGGTGACGCGGTTCGGCGTCCCCGGCGCCAGCATCCTCGCCCCCGTGGCCCTGCCCACCCACCTGACAGCAGCGTTCCTCGTCGCCTCCGGCGTCAAGAAGAGCTGGGTCATCCTGTGGCAAGCCGTCGCCATCGTGCTGTGGACCGGAGCGGTCGCCGTCGTCGCGCTCGGCGTCGCCAACGCGTTCGACCTGCGGTGAGGAACGTCGCAGCGGTCCGCGAACCGCGCCGGGACCGCACCGGGAGGGCTGCTGTTCACGGGGGCCCGAGCCGTCCACGGGTACCGGCGACCCGGGTGCTGGAGGGGATCTGATGAGCGTGCCGGCCGGGCAGGTGAGCGGGGCGGCGTGGCCCGCTCTGCGGGTGGAGGACTGGACACCCACCCGCGACACCCTGCACATGTGGCTGCAGATCGTCGGCAAGGTCCGGC
>NZ_JAAALL010000300.1 GCF_009906315.1 Kineococcus vitellinus
ACGGCGGGGAGGACGACGACGGCGAACCCGCGCCGCAGATCACCACCGCCGGCGCCAGCGGTGACCCGGTCAAGGACTACCTGAGGCTGATCGGCAGGGTCGCGCTGCTCACCGCCGCCCAGGAGGTCGAGCTCGCCCAGCGCATCGAGGCCGGACTCTTCGCCGAGCACCGGCTGGGCTCGCAGGCGGTGGGGGACCCGGTCCTGCAGCGGGAGCTGCGCTGGATCGTCGAGGACGGCCGGCGGGCCAGGAACCACCTGCTGGAGGCGAACCTGCGACTGGTGGTCTCGCTGGCCAAGCGCTACAGCGGCCGCGGCATGCTCTTCCTGGACCTGGTCCAGGAGGGGAACGTCGGGCTGATCCGCGCGGTGGAGAAGTTCGACTACGCGAAGGGCTTCAAGTTCTCCACCTACGCGACGTGGTGGATCCGCCAGGCCATCACCCGCGCGATGGCCGACCAGGCCCGCACCATCCGCATCCCGGTGCACGTGGTCGAGGTCATCAACAGGATGCTGCGCGTGCAGCGGCAGGTGCTGAGCGAGACGGGCCGCGAACCGAGCATCGACGAGCTCGCCGCGGAGCTGGGGATGAGCCCCGAGAAGGTGCTGGAGGTCAAGAAGCACGGACGTGCGCCGATCTCGCTGCACACCCCGATCGGCGAGGACGGCGACAGCGAGTTCGGCGACCTCATCGAGGACTCCCGCGCGGTCGTCCCCCTCGAGGCGGTCACCGCCACGCTGCTGCAGGAGCAGTTGCGCGCGGTGCTGCAGACCCTTTCCGAGCGCGAGGCCGGCGTGGTCTCGCTGCGCTTCGGGCTGACCGACGGCCGGCCGAGGACGCTCGAGGTGATCGGCAGGGTCTACGGGGTCACGCGCGAGCGGATCCGCCAGATCGAGTCCACGACGATGTCCAAGCTGCGCCACCCCTCGCGCTCGCAGGTGCTGCGCGACTACCTCGACTGAGCTGGCACCCGCCGGCGTCGAGCGGGCTCCTTGTGCCACCGGCGGCGCTGCCCTACGGTGACCGCGTCACCGGTGCCGCCCGGTGGTGAGCCGCCCGAAACCCGATTTCCACGGTCGTCCTCCGGGGCGACCGCGCGCTGGTGCCCCACCCGTGCCGCCCCGGACCCGGTCGCGCGACCGCCACCCACGCCCGGGACGTGCCCCGTGAACAGCAGTCGGACCACCTCGCTCCTCGACGCCCGCCGCTGCGCCCCTCTCGACGCGGCCCCCACCGCCTGGACGCCGACTCCGGGCGGTCCGCGGTGAAGCGCGACGCCGGCGACCGCTCGCTGCTGACCGTCGAACGGCGCGCGCCCGTCCACGTCCGGCCCGGGGTCCGGCGCCGGCCCGCGCACCGCCCGGAGCGCCGGCGACCTCCCGACGCCCGGGGTCCCCGGGAGCGGTGGCGGGGTCCGCGCTGGGAGCGGTGGTGGGAGCGGGTGCGGCACGCGGTGCGCGGGGCCCGCGCGCGCCGCCGGCCCGCCTCCCCGGCGGTGCGGTGGTGGGCGCCGACCGCGGACGGTGCCGTCGCCGCGGCGGGGACCGGCGCCGCCGAGAGCACGGGCACCGGCGCACCCGCACCCGGGGCGGTCGGGACGGTCCCGATGGTGGTGGCCGACGAGGTGGTGCGGGTGTGGTGGGCGGACCTGCCCTCCACCGAGCGGGCGGAGGTCCTGCAGCTGGCGGAGGGTGCGGCCCTGCCGGAGGAGGTGGTGGTGGGGCTGCTGATGGTCGGCGCCCCGGCGCCGGTGCGTCCGGGCATCGCGCACGGCGTCGCCCAGCCGGCGGCGCTGCGGCGGTTGATCGATCAGGAGCTCGCCTGGCGCGCCGGCTCGGCCAGCGACTCCTCCACGCTCCCCGGCTCCGCCGGTCGCCCCAGCAGGTAGCCCTGCACGAGGTCGCAGCCCAGGGTGCGCAGCACCTGCTGCTGCTGCGGCTGCTCGACCCCCTCGGCGACGACCGTGAGGTCCAGGGCGTGGGCCATGGAGATGATCGCGTCGACGATGCGCTGGTCGCTGGGCGAGCAGCCCAGGCGGCTGGTGAAGGAGCGGTCGATCTTGACCACGTCCACCGGGAGGGTGCGCAGCGTCGACAGGCTGGAGTACCCGGTGCCGAAGTCGTCGACGGCGATGCGCACGCCCGCGCCGCGCAGCGCGGTCAGGATGGCGCGGGCCGCGTCGGCGTCGGCCATGACCGCGGACTCGGTGATCTCCAGGCCCAGCGCGGTGCCGGGCAGGCCGTGGCGGGCCAGCACGTCGGTGACGGTCCGCACGAACGCCGCGTCGCTGAGCTGGTGGGCGGAGACGTTGACCCACACGGTCAGCGCCCGCGCGGCCGGGTGCCGCTCGCGCCAGCTCGCCAGCTGCCGGCAGGCCTCCTCCAGCACCCGCCGCCCCAGCTCGACGATGAACCCGCCGGCCTCGGCGGCGGGGACGAAGTCGACGGGGGAGACCGCCCCGACGCCGGGCCGCGTCCAGCGCAGCAGGGCCTCCAGGGCGACCAGCCGCCCGGTGCGGGCGTCGACCTCGGGCTGGTAGTGCAGGTGGAACCCCCCGGAGCCCGTCCCCTCGCCGCGCGTCGCGCCCAGGGCCTCGCCGATCGCCAGCGTCAGCTCCGAGGACGCCGCCGAGCACGCCTGCATCGCCGCGTCGTAGACCCGCACCCGCGCCCGGCCCGCCTGCTTGGCGGCGTGCATGGCCATGTCGGCGTCGCGCAGCAGCACGTCCAGGTCGGTGGTGGCGCTGAGGGCCGTGCTGGTCAGCCCGACGCTGGCCGCCAGGGTCACCACGTGGCCGGGGACGCGCACGGGCACGCGGAAGCAGTCGCCGATCGTCTCGGCGAGCAGCTGCGCGGCCTCGGGGGTGGTGTCCGGCACCAGGACGGTGAAGGCGTCCCCGGCGAAGCGGCTGACGACGTCCTCGGCGCGCAGCGCGCCGCGCAGCGCCTCGGCGACCGCGCGCAGGTAGGCGTCGCCCGCGGCGTGGCCCAGCGAGTCGTTGACCAGCTTGAAGCGGTCGACGTCGCAGAACAGCACCGCGTGCACGGCGCCGGGCGCCGGGGGCCGCGCGAGCACCCGGCCGCCGGCGGCGAGGAACGCGGAGCGGTTGAGCAGGCCGGTGACGCCGTCGCGGGTGGCCAGCTCGACCAGCCGCCGGCGCGAGCGCTCGCGCTCGATGGCCACCCGGGCCAGGTCGCCGAAGGAGGCGACGGCGGCGCTGTCGGCCAGGTCCAGCGGGCCGGCCTGGCGGCGGTAGAGGGCGAAGGTGCCCAGCACGGTGTCGTCCTCGCCCAGCACCGGCAGCGACGTGCACGCCGCCAGGCCGTGCTCGGCGGCCAGGTCGCGGAAGTCGCGCCACAGCTCGTCGGTGGCGATGTCGTCGACGGCGACCACCTCGCGGCGGTGCACCGCGGTCCCGCACGAGCCGACGCCCGCGCCGGCGCGCACGCCGTCGATGGCCTCGCGGTAGGCGGCGGGCAGGCTGGGTCCGGCGCCGTCGCGCAGCGTCGCGCCGTCCTCCTCCAGCAGCAGCAGCGAGCACAGCACGCGCTCGTCCAGCAGCGCCTCCACGTGCAGCGCCAGGTGCTCGAGCACCTGGGGCAGCGGGCGGCTGGAGGCGATGGCCTCCAGCACGTCGCGCTGGGCCTGCAGCAGCCGGCTGTGGCGCTGGTGGCCGGCCGCGTGGCGGCGCGCGGTCAGCAGCGCCCGCACCAGGTGCGCGTGGGTCTGCAGCACCGCCTGCTGGTCGGCGGTGAAGCGGCGCGGGCGGGAGTCGAAGACGCCGACCGCGCCCAGCACGAAGCCGTCGTCGTCCACCAGCGGCACCCCCAGGTAGGCGCGGACCGCCCCGGAGCGCACGGCGGGGTTGCGGGCGAAGACGGGGTGGGCACCGGCGTCGCCGACGCTCAGCGGCTCGCGCGCGGCGACGACGTGGGCGCAGAAGGAGAGCTCGTCGGGCAGGGCGGTGCCCGCCGCGCCCGCGCCGTGCTCGGCGGCGTAGCACTGCCGGTCGGGGCTGACGAGGTCGACGACCGCGATCGGGGCGTCCAGCAGCCGCGCCAGCTGGCGCACCACGTGGTCGAGGTCCGCCTCGCCGGCGTGCCCGGACAGCCGGTAGCTGGCCAGGGCCGCCAGGCGGGCCGGGTCGGCGACGGCCTCCCGCAGGCCGGACGACGTGCTCACCCCTACCTCCTCGCCAGGTGCCGGTGCCCGCTGGACCTCCTCCACCCGTTCGGTGGATCCCGCTGCGCGGGGGCCGCGTCCGATCCTGCAACGGCCGCCGCGACCGGTCCAGGGCACCGCCGGGTGGCGGGTCAGCGCGAGCGGTTCGCCTCCGGCGGGCGGGGGCGGTCCTCGGGGTGCATGCGCACGGCCAGCAGGGCGCAGTCGTCCTCGGGCGCGTCGCCGACCAGGTCGGCCACCAGGTGCTCCAGCAGGTCGTCGAGGGTGCGCCCGCTGTGGGTGCTCAGGGTCCGGCGCAGCTGCTCGAGGCCGTCGGCCGGGGGGCGCCCGCGGTGCTCGATGAGCCCGTCGGTGTACAGCAGCAGGGTCGAGCCGGGCGGCAGCACGTGGGTGTGGTCGCTGCGGGGGACCTCCGGGAGCGGGCCGAGGAGCAGCTCGGGAGTGCTGGTGAGCACCTGCGTGCTGCCGTCGGGGTGCAGCAGGATCGGCGGGGGGTGGCCGGCGTTGGTCCACCGCAGCCGCCGCAGCCCGGCGGCCGCGTCGGCGTCGTCCTGCTCGATGCGGGCCAGCAGGAGCGTGGCCAGGGTGTCCAGGTGCAGGCCGTGCACGGCGCGTTCCAGCCGCGCCACGACGGCGCTGGGCGCCTCCCGCCGGTCGTAGGCGTAGGCGCGCAGCAGCCCGCGCAGCTGCCCCATCCGGGCGGCGGCGTTGACGTCGTGGCCGGTGACGTCCCCGATGACCACGGTGGTCGCGCCGCCGGGCAGCACGATCGCGTCGTACCAGTCCCCGCCGACCTGCTCACCGGCCGCGGCGGGGGTGTAGCGCGCGCGCAGCTCCAGGTGGTCCGGTTCGGGCAGGCGGGTCAGCAGCGACTGCTGCAGCACCTCGGCGGTGCTGCGCCGCTCGGCCAGCAGGCTGGCGCGCTGGACGGCCTGGGAGGTGAAGCGGCCCAGCGCGCGCAGCGCGGCGCGCCGGTGCTCCGGCAGGTCGTGGGGGGTGTCCCAGTACAGGAACAGCGCACCGACCACCTC
>NZ_JAAALL010000301.1 GCF_009906315.1 Kineococcus vitellinus
AACGCCCGGTCTCATTCCGAACCCGGAAGCTAAGCCCACCAGCGCCGATGGTACTGCTCGGGAGACTGGGTGGGAGAGTAGGACACCGCCGGCCACTCCTTTGTGTGGAGTGGTGTGAGGGCCCGTATCCCCGTGTGGGGGGTGCGGGCCCTCACCCATGTGCGGGGGGATCGCCCTTGCTGGTTGTTCAGGCGGGCACCAACGCCCCCACCGGGGTGACGACCTTGTCGGCGACGCCGTAGTCGACGGCCTCCTGGGCCGGCAGGACGAGGTCGCGGTCGAGGTCGGCGCGGAGCCGCTCCACCGAGTGCCCCGTGTGCCGGGAGAGCACCTGCTCGATCTGCGCGCGGATGCGCAGGACCTCCTTGGCCTGGATCTGCAGGTCCGCCGCCGTCCCCTGCGCTCCGCCGGACGGCTGGTGCAGCAGCACGCGCGAGTGCTCCAGCACCGAGCGCTTGCCGGCGGTGCCGGCCGCCAGCAGCACGGCCGCCGCCGACGCCGCCTGCCCCACGCAGAAGGTCGCGACGTCCGGGGCGACGAAGCGCATGGTGTCGTAGACCGCCATGGCCGCCGTCGCGGAGCCGCCGGGGGAGTTGATGTAGAGGTTGATGTCCGCGGTGGCGCTCTCTGAGGCCAGGTGCACCAGCTGGGCGATGACCACGTTCGCGACGCCGTCGTCGATCTCGCCGTGCAGGAAGACGATCCGCTCGGAGAGCAGGCGGCTGAAGACGTCGGAGGTGCGCTCCCCGCGAGGTGTCGACTCGACGACGTAGGGGATCGGGTAGGACATGGACGCCCCGGCCATCACAGCCCCACCTTCCGGCCGCTGCCGAGGCGCACGTCCTGCACGCGCTCCACGACGTGGTCGACCATGCCGTACTCCAGCGCCTCGTCGGCGGTGAACCACCGGTCGCGCTGGGCGTCGGACTCGATGCGCTCGACGTCCTGCCCGGTGTGCTCGGCGATGAGCCGCTGCATCGTCGCCTTGGTGTGGGCCAGGTTCTCCGCCTGGATGGCGATGTCGGCGGCCGTGCCGCCGATGCCGCCCGACGGCTGGTGCATCATGACCCGCGCGTGCGGCAGGGCGTAGCGCTTGCCCGCCTGGCCCGCGCACAGCAGGAACTGGCCCATGCTGGCGGCCATCCCCATGACGAGCGTGGAGACGTCGTTGGGGATCAGGCGCATCGTGTCGTAGATGGCCAGCCCGGCGCTGATGGAGCCGCCGGGGGAGTTGATGTAGAGGGCGATGTCGCTCTTGGGGTCGTCGGCCGACAGCAGCAGCAGCTGCGCGCAGATCCGGTTGGCGATCGCGTCGTCGACCTCCTGCCCGAGCACGACGATGCGCTGGAACAGCAGCCGCTGGGAGAGCTGGTCGTCGAACGGACCGGCCAGGACGGGTGTGCTCATCGCGGGTTCCTTCCTCGGGGCGGTGCGGTGCCTCCACTGTCGGCACCGTCCGCGGCCGGGGGAAGGTCCTTCTGCCCTCAGGAGATCCACTGCGGGCGAACGGCCGTGCACCCGGTCGTGCCCCGTCGTGCCCCCGCGAGCGGGGAGGGGCGCGGGCGTCAGCTGCGCCAGCCGCCGTCGGAGTGCAGCAGCTGCCCGTTGACCCAGCCGCCGCGCTCGGAGAGCAGGAACGAGACCAGGTCGGCGGTGTCCTGCGGACGGCCGGCGCGGCCGCGGGGGTTGCGGCCCACCGCCTCCCGCAGCAGGGCCTCGTCCATCCAGCCGGTGTCGACGGGTCCGGGGTTGACGACGTTCGCGGTCAGCCGCAGGTGCTCCAGCTCGCGGGCGGCGGCGAGCACGATGCGGTCCATCGCCCCCTTGCTCGCGCCGTAGGGGAGGTTGTGCACGACGTGGTCGCTGGTGATGGCGACGATGCGCCCCCGCCCGACCGCCTCCGGTGGGAAGCGCCGCGCGAGCTCGGCCACGAGCAGCCAGGTGGCGCGCGCGTTGACCGCGACGTGCCGGTCGAAGCTGTCCACGCTCGTGTCCAGGATCGAGGAGTCCACCGACTCGCAGTGCGCCACCACCAGCCCGGTCACCGGGCCCAGGGCCGCCTCCACGGCGTCGAAGACCTCCGCCGGGGCCTCGGGCCGGCTGAGGTCGGCGGGGACGGCGGTGCTCCGTGCGCCCGCGGCGCGCAGCAGCTCCTGGATCCGCTCGGCGTCCTCCTCCTGGCGCCCCCACGGCATCCGGTCGTCGTAGGGCGCCCAGTGGCAGGTGGCCACGTCCCAGCCGTCGCGGGCCAGCTGCTCGGCGATCGCCGCGCCGATGCCGACCCGGCGGCCGACGCCTGTCACGAGCACCACGGGTCGTCCGTCCACGTCCTGCACCCTGCCGCACCGGCCGGGGCGGCGCACCGGGGTTTCCGGGCACGCCCGGCCCTCACGGCCCCAGCAGGTCGGCGAAGGAGTCGGTGGCGCGCACGAGGCGGTCGAGGACGCCCGGCTCGCGCGAGGAGTGCCCGGCGCCGGGGACGAGCTCCAGGCGTGCGCGCGGCCACCGCTGCGCGACCTCCCAGGCGGTCACCGGCGGGCAGCACAGGTCCAGCGCGCCCTGGACGAGGACGGCCGGCAGGTGCCGGACCCGCGCCAGGCCGTCGAGCAGCTCGTCGTCGTCGCGCAGGAAGCCGCGGTGCGCGGCGTAGTGGGCGAGGACGCGCGCCGCGCCCACGGCCTGCGCCGAGGTGCTCACCTCCTCCAGGAACGCCGGGTCGGGAGCGGTGGAGGAGTTCACGAACTCCCAGCGCAGCCACGGCGCGGCCCAGCGCGCCGCCTCCTCGGGGTCGTCGCCGGTCAGCCGCCGGTGGTAGGCGCCCAGGACGTCGTCGCGCTCGGCGGGCGGCACCGGCGCCAGGAACCGCTGCCACTCCACCGGCTGCAGCGGCGCCAGCCCTCCCGCGTAGAACCAGTCGAGCTCGGTGCTGCGCACGAGGTGCAGGCCCCGCAGCACGAACCCGGTGACCCGCTCGGGGTGGGCCTGGGCGTAGGCCAGGGCGAGCGTGGAGCCCCAGGAGCCGCCGAACAGCAGCCACCGCTCCAGGCCCACGTGCGCGCGCACCCGTTCCAGGTCGGCCACCAGGTGGGCGGTGGTGTTCGCCTCGAGGCCGCCCGCCGGGGTGCTGCGGCCCGCGCCGCGCTGGTCGAGCAGCACGACGTGGTAGCGGCGCGGGTCGAAGAAGCACCGGTCGCCGGGCCGCAGCCCACCGCCGGGACCGCCGTGCAGGAACAGCACCGGGATCCCGGCGGGGTTCCCGGCCTGCTCCACGTGCAGCTCGTGCCCGTCCCCGACGGGCAGCCGGTGCACCGCGAACGGCTCCAGCGGCGGGTAGCTCGTGCGCAGCGCTGCCACGACCGCCCAACGCCCGCGCGGCGGGCGCCGTTCCGGGCGGGCAGGATGGCGCGGGTGCGCGACCCCTCCTCCCGCCCCTCGCCGCGCGTGCGGGCGCCGCGGCTCACCGGCCGCTGGGTGGGCCCGCGGCCGGAGCCGGCGGGCCGGTTCGTCCTGCTGCACTTCTGGACGGGTTCCTGCGTGAACTGCGTGCACGTGCTGGCCGAGCTGCGCCCGCTGCAGGCGCGCTTCGCCGGCGACCTCGTCGTGGTGGGGGTGCACTCGCCGAAGTTCGACCACGAGGCCGCACCGGGAGCCGTGGAGGCCGCCGTCGCGCGCCTGGAGGTCGAGCACCCCGTGCTCGACGACGCCGACCGCTCGCTGTGGTCGGCGTACGCGGTCCGCGCCTGGCCGACGCTGGTGCTCGTCGACCCGGAGGGCTACGTCGTGGCCACCCGCTCCGGCGAGGGGCACGGCCCCGAGCTGGAGCGCCTGGTCGCCGACCTCCTCGCGCACCGGCCGGCCCGCACCGCGCCGCCCGTGCCCGCCGGGGGCGCCCCGGTGCGCGCCGAGGGCACCGCGGCGCCCGCCGAGGGCACCGCGCTGCGCTTCCCGGCCCGCGCGATCGCCCTGCCGGGCGGCAGCCTGCTCGTCGCCGACGCCGGTCACCACCAGCTCGTCGAGCTGGCCGCCGACCTGACCACCGTGCTGCGCCGCATCGGTTCCGGGCGCCGCGAGCTCGCCGACGGCCCGGCCGCCGAGGCCGGCTTCGCCGCTCCGCAGGGGCTCGCGCTGCTGCCGCCGCGGGTCGCGCGCCTCCTCGGCGCCGACGTGGCCGTCGCCGACACCGGCAACCACGCGGTGCGCGGGGTGCGGCTGGCCGACGGGCACGTCGCCACGCTGGCCGGGACCGGCCGGCAGCTGCGGCGGCGCAGCGGCGGCGGGCCGGCCCGCGCGCAGGACCTCGCCAGCCCCACCGACGTCGCGTGGTGGCCGGACGGTGCGGCGGACGCGGAGGGGAGCGGAGGGGAGCTGCTGGTGGCGGTGTCCGGCACGCACCAGCTGTGGGCGTTCGACCCGGACGCCGGCACCGTGCGCGTCGTGGCCGGGACGACGGCCGAGGGCCTGCTCGACGGGCCGGCGGAGCTGGCCTGGCTCGCCCAGCCCTCCGGGCTGGCGGTGCAGGCCGCGCCGGGCGGCGGTGCGCAGGAGGCGGTCGCCTGGTTCGTCGACGCCGAGACCTCCGCGCTGCGCACGCTGCGGCGCACCGGGCCGCCGGACCGGCGGGTGCCCGTCGTCACCGACGAGCGGATGGCCAACGTCGACCCGGTGGCCCTGCCGGGGGCGCAGGTCAGCACGCACGTGGGGCTGGGGCTGTTCGAGTTCGGCCACCGCGACGGCCCCGCCGAGCGCGCGCTGCTGCAGCACCCCCTGGGCCTGGCCCTCGACGCCCGCGGGGGCGCACCGGCCGCCGTGCTCGTCGCGGACACCTTCGACGGGGCGCTGCGCCGCTACGACCCGCTGACCCGCAGCGTCGAGACGCTGCTGACGGGCCTGGCCGAGCCGGCCGACGTGCTCGTGGAGGACGGCCCCGACGACGGGGACGACGGGGACGACGGGGACGGGGGTGCCGTCGTCGTGGTGGAGTCCGCCGCGCACCGGCTCACCCGGTGGTCCCTGCGCCGCCGCGAGCGGCGGCTGCTGCCGGAGGTGCGCCTGGCCCCCGACGCCGAGCTCGTCGTGGCCTTCACGCCCGGCCCGGGGCGCCGCGTCGACGAGCGCTGGGGCCCGCCGGTGCGGGTGGAGGTGTCCGCCGACCCGCCCGGGGCGCTCGGCGAGGGGGCGGGTGCGGGGA
>NZ_JAAALL010000302.1 GCF_009906315.1 Kineococcus vitellinus
GCCCTGGCCGTGCGCGGCGCCGACGCCGCGCACGGCCAGGGCGGGGTCGCCGCCGGTGCCCACCGAGCGCAGCAGCGCCAGGGCGTGCGAGCGGCCCAGGCCGCCGTCGGCGTCCATGTAGAGGGAGCGCACCCGCTGGGTGCTGCGGGCGCGGGCGCCGGAGGCCGCGGCGGCGGTGCGGTCGGCGTCGACCTGGGCGCCGATGCTCGTGCTGACCGCCTGCGCGAGGGCCTGCTGCCGGCGCTGCAGCGCCAGCCCGGTCGACTCCAGGCGCCCGGTGACCTCCTGCACGGCCGCCGCGGCGGCCTGCGCCTGCGCGCGCGCCCGGGCGGCCGTGGCGGGTGCGGGCTCGGCGTGGGCGGGCGCGGCGGCGAGCAGCGCACCCGCTGCGGCGCACACCAGGAGCGGGGCGGCACGGCGTCTCGCGCGGCGGATCACCCGGTGGCCATCGGCCGCGCGGCCCGCCACCTTGAGGCGATCTTGCTCGCAGGCGGTGACCAAGCGGTTACGGCTATATGCTCCATCGTCACGGGAGCGACACGGTCCGTCCTCACACCCCGGAGGGCCGCCGGGGTCGCGGTGAAGGAGACAGGCGTGAGGGGCAGAGCGCACCGCAGCCGGTGGCACCGCCGCCTCGACGCCGTGCGCGCCGACCCCGGCCTGCTGGAGCTGGTGCTGCACCCGGTCGTCGACGTGGCCGGTGGCCGCGTCGCCGGCTACGAGGTGCTCTCCCGCTTCCCCTCCGACGTGCCCACCGAGGACTGGTTCCGCGCCGCCCGCGCCCTCGGGCGCGACGCCGACCTGGACCTGGTGGTCCTGCGCGCCGCCCTGCCCCTGCTGGACCGCCTGCCGCACGGCACCTTCCTGACCGTCAACACCAGCCCCCCCTCGCTGGCCGACCCGGCCGTCATGGCCACCCTGCTCGAGCGAGACCTCACCGGTGTCGTGGTCGAGCTGACCGAGCACAGCGCCTGCGACCCCGCGACGCTCGTGGAGCCCCTCGCGCGGCTGCGCGAGCGCGGTGCGCTCATCGCCCTCGACGACGTCGGCACCGGCCACTCCGGCCTGCTGCGGATGGCCGTGGTGCGCCCCGAGCTGCTGAAGGTCGACCTGCAGCTGGTGCGCGGCCTCGAGCACGACCTCGTCAAGCGCTCGCTGGTGCAGCTCCTCGGCGAGTGCGCCTCCCGCCTGGACGCCTGGGTCGTCGCCGAGGGCGTGGAGTCCGTCGCCGAGCTGGACGTGCTGCGGGCCATGGGCGTGCCGCTGGTGCAGGGCTACCTGCTGGCCCGCCCCGCCGCGGGCTTCGGCGTCCTCGGCCCCGAGGCGCGCCGGCTGCTGGCCGACCCCGCCGCCCCGGCCGGCGGGAGCAGGCTGCCGGCGGGAGCGGGCCCGCGCCGCACCGGCGACCTGACCCGGCGCACCAAGACGGCCCGCTCGGTGGACGGGGCCGTCTCCGTCGCCGCCGAGGGCCCCGGGCCCGTCGTCGTCGTCGACGCCGAGGACGTCCCGCGGCTGCTGGTGCTGCCCGGCCACCACCCCGGCGAGGCGCCGCGGGTGCGCCCGGTGGAGGTCACCCTGGCCCCCGAGACGGCCGTGCCCGAGGCGGCGGCGCGCGCCGTGGCCCGCCAGGGCCCCGGGCGCTTCGACCCGCTGGTGTGCACCGACGCGACCGGCCGCTACGTCGGCGTGGTGGGGGTGGAGGACGTCGTGCTGGACCTCGCCGACGCCGCCCGCGGCGCGGGCGCGCACGCCGGCACCGCCCGCTGGCGGGGCAGGGTGGGGGCGTGAAGACCTTCCGCTGCGGCGACGTCGTCCCCGGCTGCCAGCGCGAGTTCCTCGGCGCCGACCGCGACGCCGTCCTCGCCCAGGTCGCCGAGCACGCCCGCGCCGACCACCACGTCGAGCCCGACCCCGCGCTGGTGCGGGCCGTCGAGGCGAACCTGCACGACGCGCCCGAGCGGGACTGACCGCCGGGTCCGGGGCGCCGGGACCTGCGCGCCGGGGCGGCGGGGCCGGCGCTGCGGGGCTAGTCCGCCAGCCGCGCCGGGAAGCCGCCGGTGGCCACCGGCCCCCACCGGCGCGGGGTCAGCCGCAGCAGGCACTTGCCCTGCGCGCTCATCGCCCGCCGGTACTCGTCCCAGTCGGGGTGCTCGCCGGAGATGCTGCGGAAGTACTCCACGAGCGGCTCCAGGGCCTGCGGCAGGTCCAGCACCTCCACGTCGCCGTCGACCTGCACCCACGCGCCGCCGAAGTCGTCGGAGAGGACCAGCGCGCTGGCCCGCGGCGTGCGCCGCGCGTTGACGACCTTCGCCCGCTCCGGGTAGGTCGAGACCACGATCCGGCCCTCGGCGTCCACCCCGGCGGTCACCGGCGACGTCTGCGGCGAGCCGTCGGCGCGGAAGGTCGTCAGGACGACGTGGTGGCGGGGGCGCAGGAAGTCGAGCAGCTCCTCGCGCTCGACGCGCTGGCTGGTGGCGATGGTCCGCGGGCTCACCCCGGCAACGCTACCGTGGGCGACCGACCGCCAACCACGGGCGAGCGGCGGCGACGGTGCCGCGCGCGACCAGCGACCAGGAGGCGACGTGCAGGTCACCGAGCAGCAGCAGTCCGGACTGGGGACCTCCCTCAAGCCCCGCCACATCACCATGATCTCCATCGCCGGCGTCATCGGGGCCGGCCTCTTCGTGGGCTCCAAGACCGCCATCGCCGAGGCCGGGCCGGGGGTCCTGCTGTCCTACGCCTTCGCCGGGGTCCTCGTGGTCCTCGTCATGCGGATGCTCGGCGAGATGGCCACCGCCCACCCCGACACCGGCTCGTTCTCCACCTACGCCGACCGCGCGCTGGGCCGCTGGGCCGGTTTCAGCGTCGGCTGGCTGTACTGGTGGTTCTGGGTCCTCGTCATCCCCGTCGAGGCGACCGCCGCCGCGGAGATCATGTCGCACTGGATCGGTGCTCCGCAGTGGATCTGGGCGCTGCTGGTCACCCTGGCCCTGACCGCCTCCAACCTCGCCAGCGTCGGCAACTACGGCGAGTTCGAGTTCTGGTTCGCCTCCATCAAGGTCGTCGCGATCGTCGGCTTCATCGCGGTCGGTGCGCTCGCGATCTTCGGGGTGCTGCCCGGCAGCGACGTCAGCGGCACCCCCGGCTTCAGCCTGGGCGGGGAGGCCGGCGGCTTCCTGCCCAACGGGTTCTCCGCGGTCCTGGCCGGGATGCTGCTGACGATGTTCAGCTTCATGGGCACCGAGATCGTCACCATCGCCGCGGCCGAGTCCTCCGACCCCGAGAAGGGCGTGCGCCGCGCGGTCAACTCCGTCATCGGCCGGATCGGGCTGTTCTACATCGGCTCCATCCTCGTCGTCGTCGCCCTGGTGCCGTGGAACTCCGCGGAGCTGGCCGAGGGCGGCTCCTTCCAGACGACGCTGGAGACCATCGGCATCCCCGGCGCCGCGACGATCATGGACATCGTCATCCTCACCGCCGTCGCCAGCTGCCTGAACTCCGCCCTCTACACCGCCTCGCGGATGGCGTTCTCGCTCTCGCGCCGCGGTGACGGGCCCGCGTGGCTGTCGAAGGTGTCCGGGCGCGGGGTGCCCTACCCGGCGATCCTGGCCTCCACCGCCGTCGGCTTCCTCGCGGTCGTCGGCAACTACCTGCTGCCGGACAAGATCTTCGAGTACCTGCTGGCCACCAGCGGCGCCCTGGCCCTGGTGATCTACGCCTTCATCGCCGCCAGCCAGGTGTTCGTGCGCCGCGAGCTGGACGCGGCGGGGGAGCGGCCCGCCGTGCGCATGTGGCTCTTCCCCTGGCTGACCTACGCCAGCCTGGCGTTCATCGCCACCGTCCTGGTGCTCATGGTGGTGCTGCCCGGTCAGCGGGTGCAGCTGCTGCTGTCGATGGTGCTGACCGCCGCGGTCGTCGCCGTCGGCGTCGTCCGCCAGCGCCGCTCCCCGCGCGGGGCCCCCGCGCGGGACCGACTGGACGCGTGAGCGCAGCCCCGGGACCACGCCGCGTCGGGGTCGAGGAGGAGTTCCTGCTCGTCGACCCCGACAGCGGTGCCGCGCGCGCCGACGCCCCCCTCGTGCTCGCCGCCGTGGGGGCGGCCGCCGAGGCCGAGCTGCAGCGCCAGCAGGTGGAGACGGGCAGCGCCCCGCAGCGGCACCTGGGCGAGCTGCGCCGCGACCTGGCCGCCGCCCGGGCCCGCGTGGCCGAGGCCGCCGCCGCCGACGGCGCCCTGCTCGTCGCGACG
The DNA here is from genome assembly GCF_009906315.1 of Kineococcus vitellinus. Classification (GTDB taxonomy): domain Bacteria; phylum Actinomycetota; class Actinomycetes; order Actinomycetales; family Kineococcaceae; genus Kineococcus; species Kineococcus vitellinus. Next base: position 4,247 of record NZ_JAAALL010000302.1, read on the forward strand.
GGCACCCACCCGCTCGTCACCGAGCCGACCACCACCGAGGGCGAGCGCTACCAGCGCATGAGCGCCCGCTTCGGGCTGCTGGCCCGCGAGCAGCTCACCTGCGGCTGCCACGTCCACGTGGAGGTCCCCGACCGCGACGAGGCCGTCGCGGTCGTGGACCGCATCCGGCCCTGGGCGCCCGTGCTGCTGGCGCTGTCGGCGAACTCGCCGTTCTGGCAGGGCGTCGACGCCGGCTACGCCAGCTACCGCGCCCGGGTGTGGGAGCGCTGGCCCACCGCCGGGCCCACCCCCGTCCTGGGCGACGCGGCCGGCTACGACGCCCACGTCGAGCGCCTGCTGGGCACCGGCGTCCCGCTGGACGCGGGGATGCTCTACTTCGACGTCCGCCTCTCCGCCCGCTACCCCACGGTGGAGGTGCGCGTGGCCGACGTGTGCCTGCGCGTGCAGGACGCGGTGCTGCTCGCCGGCCTCGTGCGGGCCCTGGCCGACACGGCCCTGGGCGAGGCCGCCGCCGGCACCCCCGTCCCCGGCGCCGGGGTGGCCGAGCTGCGCCTGGCGGCCTGGCGCGCCGCCCGCGACGGGGCCGGCGGCGTCCTGCTGTCCCCGCTGGACGGGCACCCGCGCCCGGCCGCCGAGGTCGTCGGGCAGCTGCTGGAGCACGTCGGCGGTGCGCTGCGCGACAACGGCGACGAGGAGCTCGTGCGCGCCGGCGCCGCCGCCGTCCTGGAGCGCGGCACCGGCGCCGACTGGCAGCGGCGCACCCTCGACGAGCACGGCCCCGTCGGCATGCTCACCCGCGCGGCCGCCCTCACCCGCGAGCCCTGAGCGCGCGGCGCCGCGCAGGACGGGCGCCGGGTTGCCGCGGCGCGGGGGTGCTGTGGACTGGCCGCGTGAACCGCGACCC
>NZ_JAAALL010000303.1 GCF_009906315.1 Kineococcus vitellinus
ACCCTGCCCACCCGGTGGTGCGCAGGGCGGCGCCGCGCCGGCCGCGGCGAAGCGTGTGGTCTCGCGCAGCTCTGCCTCGCTCAGCTCGATGGTGCCCGCCCGGGGGTCTCATGGTCGCCATCTTCTCGGTGAGCCTGTCGGCGGCGCCATGACTCGCTGGGGTGGCGCGAGCCCGGCTGCCCTCGCTCGCGGCGGTGGGGGGATCGCGGCGGTGGTGGTGCTGGTGGTCGCCACTCGGCGGGCGAACGCTGCTGCCGCCGGTGCAGGGGACGATCCCGCTCCTCCGGGTGAGCTGGCCGGGACGTCCCGCCGGGCGCCACGACCCTCACCTCGTCCACAGGGCGGGACGACCGTGAGGTCGTGCGTCGGCGGGTCCTACCGGCTGCCGAGTTCGAGACGGCGCAGGGTGCGCCACGAGCGCGGCTGCTCGGAGCCGGTGATCAGCAGGGCGTGGTCGAGGTGCTGGCTGAACGGCAGTCGGGTCCGCACGTCCGCTTCGGCTGCCTGCAGGGCGCTGAGGCCGTCCGGCCCGGCGAGGGCACGTTCGGCGACGGTCAGGTGCGGCTGGACATCGGCGGGGTCGGTGCCGTGGGCGCCGCCGTAGGGCGGGTGGTCGGGGAAGGCTGAGAAGACGGCGGCGGTCAGCTGCCGCAGCGGCTGTTCGGGGGTGGGCGCCAGCCACAACACCTCAGCGCCGAACCACGCGGTCGCGGCGAAGGTCACGTCGAAGCCGCCGACGGTGGCGGCCGCTGCGGCCAGGGCGCTCAGGGCCTGCTCGTCGAGCTGCGACGGGGGCAGGAAGGGGTGGAGCACGGTCAGGTGGGCCGGCACACCCCAGCCGGCGGCGCGGTCCAGGTGTGCGCGGTGGGCAGCGACGGCGTGCTCGGCGGCGGGTACCGGCACGATGACGGCGCTGCGGGTCGGTGGGGCGGCGGGGGGTGGCTCGTCGAGGCTGTGCACCCCACCGACGGTAGTGAGGAGCACGGGCGGGCGCCCGTGGCTCCGTGGCGGACGCCGCCGCCTGCGGGCGTCGCCGACCACCCGGAGCGGGCGGACGGCGCGACGACCGCGGAGACGGTGTCGTGAACGGGCGTGGGACCGGCTACCGCGCGGAAGCTTCCAGCGCTGCTGCGGCGCGGGCGAGGACGGTGTGCGGGTCGTGCAGGATGCGGTGCCCGTCACCCAGCACGCGGCGCGTTCCCGCATCCAGCGGGACGTCGGCCCAGGCGGTGGGAGCCAGGCCGATCTCGGCCAGGAGGCCGGAGCGCAGGCGGTAGCGCTGCTCGCGCACGGGCCCCCAGGTGGCCGCCCTGACGAGCATGCTGCCGGGCCGCAGTCGATCGAACCACCCGCTGGCGAGGGAGCAGGAGTCGATGTCCTCGGTGAGGATCACGACGTCGACGTCGCTGGCCATGCGTTCGTGCCCGCGCGCGTAGGAGCCGACCACGGCCAGGGCCTGGACGTGGGGCCGGCCCTGGGCCCACCGCGTCAGGTCGTCGAGGAGGCGGTCGGCATGGCGTCGGCGACCCTTCAGGCGTGCGGTCATGGCGGCATGGTCGCAGGGTTCCGTGCGCACGACCTCGCACCGGGGACGCCGCGCGATCGCCGACAGCACCCGCAGGCAGCACCGGCCTGGGCGGCGTCCACCAGAGCGTCTGAGGTGGGCGCTAGCGTCTCGAGCCCACCTGCTCACAACTGGAGGCCGCAGACGATGACCCCGCTGATCGACGCGCTCACCGTCCGCGCCGTCCACGCCTACGAGCGTCAGGACGCCTCGGTGCTGCCTGGCCTGCGCTGCCTGGGGGCGGCGCTGGCCCTGCACGGCATCGCCGAGAACGGCGGCCTGGTCGGCGGCGGCATCGAGAACACCTTCTCCAGCGGGGACGTGCGGTTGGTCGACGACGCTGTCGCGGGCTTCCGGTGGCTCGGTCTGGCCGACGTCGCCGCGCTCGTGGCTCGCGCCCGCGACGAGTACCTGCGGTTTCGACCCGCCGGCTGGGAGGAGCTCTCCGGCGAGGACGACCGGGTGTGGAACCAGCTCGACTCGTCGTTCTTCGAGATCGCCCCCCTGAGTCGGCTGGAGGCGGCGGTGGCCGCCCGCTTGCACGAGATCGCCCCGGACGTGCTGCCGTCCTGACCGCCGCCGGCGATCACGCCGCCCCGGTGGAGCGGTCTCAGCGGCGACCCCCCCGCTGTCCGCGTTCACGCGGCGCCGCCCTCGGCGGCCCCGCAGCCGTCCAGTCCCAGGTCGTCGAAGGCGGCCATCAGCTCGCTGTCGCGGACCCTGGCGTCGGCGGACGCCGCGATGGCCGCTGCCATGTCCTCGGGGACCCCGTTGGACCAGATCTGCAGCTCACGCTCCAGGGAGGCGGTGCGGGCCACCAGCGCGCTGATCACATCGTCGACGGCGGGCTGGGCGCCGGCGTCGACCCGCAGCGCCCGCAGTTCGTCGGTCACGGTCCGCAGGGCGACCAGGTAGCCGGCCCAGAACGGCAGCTGCTGGGCCGGTCCCACGTCGGCGTCCGGTACCACCGCGAACGGCTCCAGCAGCTCCTCGCAGCGGGGCCCGTAGCTGGCGGCGACCCCGGACCGGCTGAGGGGTCCGCTCGCGCTCGGGGGCGTCGCCCGCTGCGGTGCGGTGATCAGGCCGGTGACGGCGCTGCCGGTCAGCAGGAGGGCGAGGGCGGCCAGGACCCAGCGCCTGCGGCGGGTGCGGGGGCCCAGGCGGCAGCCGGCCGGTGCGCGCCGGCCGCCGCTGATCGCGGCGGCGGCGCACAGCGCGCCGAGCGCGAGGAGCAGCAGCAGGAACAGCAGGAGCGCGGTGTGCATGGTGGCCACCCGACCTCGGCGTGCGTTGCTGTGACCTCGTGCTGTCGTGACCGGCGTCGCCTCGTCGACGGTGGATCCGGGACGAGGACGGATCAGGCCGGTGCGCCGGTCTGGGACGAGCCCGCTCCCTGGTGCGAGCGGGTTGCAGCAGCGGGTGCTCAGGGTACTCCTGAGGGCCAGTGCCGGTACGTCGTGCGTCGGCGTGCAGCACGTCCCAGAACTCGAGCAGGTCACTGCGCCGGTGCTGCCACCCGCGCTCGGAGGAGGTGTCGAGCGACGGGCGTGTCGTCCAGCAGGACCACCAGGGTGGGGCCTGTGCTGGAGCTACCGGACGGCGAGTGCGGGCCCGCACTCGGTGTCGGGCGCGTTCCGGCGCCTCTACGCCGACCAGGGCGGGGTGGTGGGCGGCCGGCGATCGACCTCGCGTGCGGCTCCCGTCTCGGCCGCGCAGCCGACGTCCAGGGCGCCACCCTGCGCACTGGTGCTGCTCGGCCATTCCCGAGCAGCACCATCCCGGACGTGACGGAAGGTTCGAACCCTGAATCGTCGTCGACGACGCTGAGGGCGCGGTTGCCCCGCTTCCCCGTCGCCGCCGCTGAGGAGTTCCGCCGACCGCAGTGCCGGGTCGTCCAGCCCACGACGAGGAGGCGCGCACCGACAGCGGTGCTCGAGCGGTGAGCCGACCCGGGTCCATCGCCGGTGCGACAGCTCTCCCGGCCCGGGTCTCCACCCTGCTCCCGCCGGTCAGTCCGGTGGTGAGGTGGCCCTGCAGCACCAGCAGCACGTGGCCTCGCTCGCACCAGTGGTCGGCGAGGTGTCCGCGGCTGTCCTCGACCGTGCGCAGTCGCACCGGTCCGACGCTGCGCTCTCGCCACGTCGCACTTCCCCCGCACTCCCGGGTGCACACTGCGGTCGACCCGGTTCCAGGAGAGGACCGTCGAGGGCTCGATGCCGGAGCGCACCGACAGCCACGCCTCCTGCAGGCGCTCGTGCACGTGGAGGTGGTGGTCGTGGGACAGGTGCAGCACGTGCGATCTTCACCTCGGGGTGTGGGTGAGGACGTGTCTGGCGGTTCTCCTCAGGCTCGCGCAGCGACCGCCGGCTGGTCAGCGGTGCCTCCACGCTCCACCGCGGGTCGTGGTGGAGAGGCGTCGGCGCAGAGGCGGCGCCGGCGGGCCACGAGGTCGGCGAGGGAACCGGCATCGACCGCGACGTTCCGGCCCCCGGGGCGGTGCTGGCACCGGGCAGTTCCACGGCCGACGGGTCACCGCTGGCTGGGTGCAGAGCTGCCGTGGTGCGCCGGCAGCAGCCAGCGCACTCGCGCCGCCAGGTGGGGGGTTCGGCCGAAGGCTCGTCGGAGGTTGTCGCGGCCCTGGGTGAAGTGCGACCAGCCTTCGTAGTGCACCGGCACGATCGAGCGCGGCTGCAGCAGCTCGCACAGCTGGACCGCCTCGTCGGCGTCCATGCTGTAGCGCAGCGGCCCGGTGAGGCCGAAGCGCACCGCACCGGCGTGCAGGACGACGGTGTCCACGTGCAGGCGGCGTGCGGTGCGCTCGAGCGCGGGGTGCAGCACGGTGTCACCGGTGATCCACAGGACGCCTCGCCGTTGGGACTCCCACGCCAGGCTGAAGCCGATGACCGCCCCGGCGAGGGGGCGGCTGAAGCGCGGGCCGTGCCGGCACGGGGTGGCGGTGACGGTGATCGGTGTCCGCCCGGGGGCGTGCAGCACGGTGCTGCGCCCGGGCGCCAGACCGATGACCCCGCTGCTGACCCCGCTGCCGATCCCGCCGTCGACCCCGCCGCCGGGCGTGCTGTCGGGTGTGCCGGCCGCGCGGCCGGCGCTGCGGCGCAGGCGCCGGGCACCGGCCCGGGTGGTGACCACCGTCGCCGTGCGTTCGAGGACGCGGCGGCCGAGGGTGTCCAGGTTGTCGGCGTGGTGGTCGTGGGTGAGCAGCACGACGTCCACGGGGCCGACCTGGTCGGGGGTGCGGGTGGGTCCGGTCTGCTTGCGGGAGCCGGTGCCCCAGCCGAAGGAGTAGCGCCGCCCGGGTGCGTCGAAGGTGGGGTCGGTGAGGATGCGCCAGCCGTGGACCTCGATGAGGGTGCTCGGTCCGCCGATGTGGGTCAGCTGCACGTCACGCACGGGGGTGTCCTCCTGCACGGCTTCTCCGGCTGGGCAGCACGCTGTCGTGGTGGGCCCGACGGTGTGGTGGGTGGGCGCCCTGGGATCAGCCGAGCGGGCCCTGCTGGCCCGCGACGTGGTGGTGCTCGCCGCTCCGCTCCTGAGGGGTGGGGTGCTGGGGC
>NZ_JAAALL010000304.1 GCF_009906315.1 Kineococcus vitellinus
GGGCGGGACCGCCGGCGGCGCCCGTCCGGCGCGGCCGGCGGTCCCGCCCGCGCCGGCCGCCGACGTGCACGAGGACGTCAGCGGCGCCTCCGTGGCCGGTGCCGTCCTGCGCCGCGTCGGCTCCTCGCTGCTGACCCTCGTCGTCTCCGCGCTCGTCCTGGTCCTGGCCTGGTACGCGCTGCTGCGCCTGCTGGAGATCGACCCGTTCATCGGCAAGCGCCCGCTGGACGTCTACCGCTACCTCTTCGACGACGCGGACGCCGCCGCCCACCGCTCCGAGATCGCCGGCTGGCTGGGCACGACCCTGGCGGACTCGGTCACCGGCTTCGTCGCCGGCATCCTGGGGGCGCTCGCGGTCGCCTCGCTGTTCACCCTGCTGCGGCCGCTGGAGTTCGTCTTCATGCCGCTGGCGATGCTGCTGCGCTCGGTGCCGCTGGTGGCGATGGCGCCCGTCATCGGCATGACGTTCTCCTCCGAGCTGCTGCGCGCGGCCACGATCGGCGGGGTGGTCGTCTTCTTCCCCGTCCTCGTCAACGCGGCGCTGGGGCTGCGCTCGGCCTCCCCGCAGGCCATCGACGTCATCCGCGTCAACGGCGGCACCAAGTGGACGGCGCTGCGCAAGGTGGCGATCCCCTCGGCCCTGCCGAACCTCTTCGCGGCCGTGCGCATCTCGGTGCCCGGCGCCGTCATCGGCGCGATGCTCTACGAGTGGCTCTTCAGCGGCCGGGGGCTGGGCTCGGAGATCTTCCGGGCCAACTCCCAGGTCCAGTACGACAAGCTGTGGGCCATCGTCGTCGTCGTGACCTTCACCTCGATCCTGCTCTACACCCTCGTCAGCATCCTGGAGACGCTCGTGCTCGCCAAGTGGGGGCCGCAGGCCGGCCGGCGCTGAGGTTCAGCCGCCCGCCAGGAACTCCCGCAGCACCGCGGTGACCGCCGCCGGCTCGGTCAGCTGCGGCCAGTGCCCCGCCGCCAGCGGGCGCAGGTCGGCCGAGCCCAGCAGCGGGTTGAGCGCGGCCAGGGCCGCCCCGTCGACGTCCCGGCTGCTGCGCACGTGCAGCGCCGGGACCCGCAGCGCCGCCAGCGGCGGCCGCGGGTCCAGGGCCAGCACGTCGGCCCACAGCGGCCGCACGGCGGCCTCGTCGGTGGCGACGACGCCCGCCACGACCCGCTCGCGCAGCACCGGCAGCCGCGGGCCCCACGCCGCGCGCATGGACTCCTCCAGCACCCGCCGCCACTGCGGGCCCTGCACCGCGGCGGCGCGCTCAGCCTTGTGGCGCACGGCGTCCTCGGTCACCGGGACGTTGGAGTCGACGAGCACGAGCCGCGCGACGAGCCCGGGGTGGCGCACGGCGGCGAGCAGGGCGACGACCCCGCCAGCGCTGTGCCCGACGACGCTCGCGCCCCCGCCCGGCGCCAGCCGGGCGATCCGCTCCGCCACCGCCTCGGCGACCGCCGCCAGGCCGCCGTCGCCCGCGGGCGGTTCCCCGCGGTGGCCGGGCAGCTGGAGCGGGTGCACCTCGAAGGCGTCGGCCAGCGCGGCCGCCTGGTGGTGGAACTGCCCGCTGTCGCAGCCCGTGCCCGGCAGCAGCACCAGCGGGCCTCCCGCCGGGGTCACCGCCGGGGTCACCGCCGGGGTCACGCGGAGGTGAGCACCCGCAGCGACCAGGGCGGCATCCGCAGCGCCCGCCCCGCGGCGGTGGGGCGCCGGCGGCGCTCCGGCGCGCTGCTCCAGCGCGGGAACCACTTCGCCAACCCGTCCTGCTGCGGCAGGACGACGTCGCGCTGGCGGTCGCCGGCGTTGACGAGGACGAGGACCGAGGCCTCCCCGCGCTCGCGGCCGTCGACGAGCACCTGCAGGATCCGCCGCTCCGCCTCGTGCCAGCGCTCGACGGTCATGGGCGCGCCGTCCTCGGAGAACCACAGCAGGTCCTGGCGCTGCTCGCGGACGGGGTGCCCGCGCCGCACCCCCGCCTCGCGCAGGACCGGGTAGCGCCGGCGCAGCGCGAGCAGCTCGCGCACGTCCTCGAGCAGCTCGCGCTGCCAGCCGGCCAGCTCCCAGTCCACCCACGACGTCTCGTCGTCCAGGCAGTAGGCGTTGTTGTTGCCGCCCTGGCTGCGGCCGAACTCGTCGCCCGCGGTGAGCATCGGCACGCCGGTCGAGAGCACCAGCGTCCCCAGCAGGTTGCGGATGCTGCGCCGGCGCGCCGCGAGCACGCCCGGGTCGTCCGTGGCGCCCTCGACGCCGTGGTTCCAGCTGGTGTCGGAGTCGCTGCCGTCGCGGTTGCCCTCGCCGTTGGCCTCGTTGTGCTTGTGGTCGTAGGAGACGAGGTCGGCCAGGGTGAAGCCGTCGTGCGCGGTGACGAAGTTCACGCTCGTGAGGCGCCCGCGCTGCACGTCGAAGGTGTCGGCCGAGCCGGCGAAGCGGGTCGCGAACTCCCGCAGCCCCCGCCCCGCACCGCCCGGTGCGCCGCCGCCCAGCGCCACCTGCCGTCCGTCGGTGAGCCAGAAGCGCCGGACCCCGTCGCGGAAGCGGTCGTTCCACTCGTGCACGGGCGCCGGGAACTGCCCCGTGCGCCAGCCGTGGGGGCCGACGTCCCACGGCTCCGCGACGAGCTTGGCGGCGGCCAGCACCGGGTCCGCGGCCAGCGCCACGAGGAAGGGGTGGTCGGGGGTGAACCCGTCGCGCCCGCGCGCCAGCGTCGTCATGAGGTCGAAGCGGAAGCCGTCGACGCCGTACTCGTCCACCCAGTACCGCAGCGAGTCCAGCGCGAACTGCACGACGCGGTGCTCGGCGAAGTCCAGGGAGTTGCCGCAGCCGGTGACGTCGAAGGGCCGCCCGCCCGCGTCGCGCAGGTAGTAGGTGGACTCGTCCAGACCCCGCAGCGACAGGTGCGGGCCGTCCGGGCCCTCCTCGCAGGTGTGGTTGTAGACGACGTCGAGCAGCACCTCGATGCCCGCCGCGTGCAGGCCCTGCACCGCGCGGCGGAACTCCTCGCGCACCGCCGCCGCCCCGGCCGCGCGGGCCGCGGCCGTGGCGTAGCCGGGGTGCGGGGCGTTGAAGGCCAGGGTGTTGTAGCCCCAGTAGTTCACCAGCCCGCGCCGGCGCAGGTGGACCTCGGAGGTGCTCGCGTGCACCGGCAGCAGCTCCAGCGAGGTCACGCCCAGGGAGGTGAGGTGCTCCAGGACCGCCGGGTGCGCGAGCGCGGCGTAGGTGCCGCGCTGCTCCTCGGGCACCGCGGGCAGGCGGCGGGTCAGGCCGCGCACGTGCGCCTCGTAGACGACCGTCTCCGACCACGGCACCCGCGGCCGCTCGCCGGCGGTGGGCCGCAGCCGCTCGGGCAGGTCCTCCAGGACGACGCCGTGCGCGACGTGCGGTGCGCTGTCGCGCGGGTCGGGCACCGCCAGGTCGCCCACGAGGTCGGCGCCGACGGCGTGCCCGAAGACCTCCGGGCGCAGCTGCACCTCGCCGCTGACCCCGCGCGCGTACGGGTCCAGCAGCAGCTTGGCCGGGTTGTGGCGCAGGCCCCGCTCGGGCTCCCAGCGCCCGTGCACGCGCAGGCCGTAGCGGCTGCCCGCCACCAGGCCGCTCACGTGGCCGTGCCAGACCCCCAGGTCGACGTCCGGCAGGGCGGTGCGCTGCTCGCTGCCGTCCTCGCCGATCACGCACACCTCCACGGCGTCGGCGTGCGCGGCCAGGACCGCGACGTCGGCCCCGTCACCGGTGAGCCTGACCCCCAGCGGGTGGCTCGGCGTCGGCGCGGGGGCGTGCAGCGGCTCGCGCTGCCCGGGCGCCGACGGGGGCGCGGGCAGGGGCGCGGAGGTGGGCGCGGACGTGGGGACGGGCACCGGCGCAGTCTGCCCGACACCGCCCGCAGTCCGCTCGTCACGCTGCGGTGCGGCGGGCCGGTCCGCCTCCCGCTCCTACACTGGCTGCGTGACGGCGTACCTCGACCACGCCTCGACGACCCCCCTGCGGCCCGAGGCCCTCGACGCCCTCGTCGCCGCCTCCACCGGCGGCGCGGGCAACCCCTCCTCCCTGCACTCCGCCGGCCGCCGCGCCCGCGCCGCGGTGGAGGAGAGCCGCGAGGCGCTGGCGGCCGCCCTCGGCGCCCGCCCCTCGGAGGTGGTGTGGACCTCCGGCGGCACCGAGGGCGACAACCTCGCCCTCACGGGCCTGTACCGGGCGCGCCGGGAGGCCGACCCCCGCCGCCGCCGGCTGCTGGTCGGCGCCGCCGAGCACCACGCCGTCCTCGACTGCGCGCAGTGGCTCGCGGCCCGCGAGGGGGCGCAGCTGGAGCTGCTGCCGGTGGACGCCGCCGGCCGCACCGACCTCGCCGCGCTGGAGGCGGCGCTGGCCGCGCGCGCCGACGAGGTCGCCCTGGTGTCCCTGATGTGGGCCAACAACGAGGTCGGCACCCTGCAGCCCGTCGCGGCCGCGGCCGCCCTCGCGCACGCGGCCGGCGTCCCGCTGCACACCGACGCGGTGCAGGCCGTCGGGCACGTGCCCGTCGACTTCGCCGCCAGCGGCGCGGACCTGCTCTCGCTGTCGGCGCACAAGTTCGGCGGGCCCGTCGGCAGCGGCGCGCTGCTCGTGCGGCGCGGGACGGCGCTGGTGCCGCTGCAGCACGGCGGCGGGCAGGAGCTCGGGGTGCGCTCGGGCACCCTGGACGCCGCCGGCGCCACCGCCACCGCCGCCGCGCTGCGGGCCGCCGTCGCCGGGCTGCCGCAGGAGGCGCAGCGCCTGGCCGCGCTGCGCGACCGGCTGCTCGCCGGGCTGTGCGAGCGGGTGCCGGGCACCCGCGTGCGCGGCGCCGCGCCCGGCCCCGACCCCCTCGCCGGCCGGCTGCCGGGCAACGCGCACGTGACGGTCGAGGGCTGCCAGGGGGACTCGCTGACCTACCTGCTGGACGCCGCGGGGGTGGAGTGCTCCACCGGCTCCGCCTGCCAGGCCGGCGTGCCGCAGCCCAGCCACGTCCTGCTGGCGATGGGCCTGGGCGAGGAGGAGGCCGCCGGTGCGCTGCGCTTCTCCCTCGGCTGGAGCTCCACGGGCGCCGACGTCGACGCCGCGCTGGCGGCCGTGGGCCCGGCCGTCGAGCGCGCCCGGCGCGCCGGCGCCTCGCGCGC
>NZ_JAAALL010000305.1 GCF_009906315.1 Kineococcus vitellinus
CCGCCCGCCCCGCCCCTGCCGCGACGAGCGGGGTGCCCGACCGTGATGGGCCGCTCGCACGCCGCCACCGGCCTGGCCGCCGGGGCCGCGACCCTGCCGCTGCTCGGCACGCCGGACGTGCCGACGGCCCTGGCCTGGGTCGCCGCCTGCGGCGGTGCGGCGCTGCTGCCCGACTTCGACCAGGGCGGGGTGAGCTGGCGCGACCGCCGCTTCCTCGTGGCCCCCACCGGGTCCACCGTCGTCACCATGTGGGGCTGGCTGTCCTGGGCCGCCGCCAAGCTCGTCGGCCGCCTCGCCGGCGGCCACCGCTGGGGCACCCACGACCCGCTGCTGGCCCCCGCCGCGGTCGCCCTGCTCGCCTGGGCCGCGGCGCAGAGCACCTGGAGCGGCGCCGTCGTCCTCGCCCTCACCGCCGGCGCGGCCCTGCACGCGCTGGCCCCCTTCATCCCCGGGCGCCTGGAGAACACCGTCGTCGGCAACGTCGCGCTGTCCTGGGGCGCGGCGTGGTGGCTGACCTGGCGCGCCGACGTCCACCTCGGCTGGCTGCCCGGGGCGCTCGCCCTGGGCGTGGCCGTGCACATCGCCGGCGACGCGCTCACCCGCGGCGGGGTGCCGTGGCCGGGGGCCACCGCGCTCGCCCTGCTGCGCCCGCGCGCCCGCCGGCGCCGCTGGAGCCTGTCGCTGTTCCGCACCGGCCACCCGAGCTGGGAGGTGCCGATCACCGCGGTCGCCACCGTCGCCGCCGTCGTGCTCCTCGTGCGGGCGACCCCGCTGGGCGCGACGGCCGGGCAGTGGCTCAGCGCCGCCCCCTGAGCCGCGGCGCCCCCCGGGCGCCGGGGCCGTCAGCTGCGCAGCGCGGCCTCGACGAGCCGGGGGCTGCTCGGGGCGAGCGCGACCTCCTCGCGCGTCACGAGCACCGGGCGGTGCAGACCGCGGTCGGCGGGGTCGGTGGCCGTCCAGGCCGCGCCCACGTAGGCGGGGTCGATGCGCGCCAGGTCGAACCAGCCGCGGGTGCGGTCGGGCACCGCCACGGCGCGCAGCACGCCGCCCGGCTGCCGGTCCGGGCCGGCGACCAGGTGCTCGCGCAGCGCGGCCGAGGCCAGCAGCGTCGGCACGTCGCAGCCGGCCACCGGCCGCAGGACGCCGCCGCCGCGCCCGCCGGCGTCGCGCAGCAGCCGCTGCACCACGAGCTGCCCGACCTCCTCCAGCCGGGCGAGCTCGGCGGCGCCCGCGTGGGCGGGGCGGCCGGTGGCGCGCGCGGAGACCACCGGGACGGGCAGCGTGCGCTCGCTGCGGCCGCTGCGCACGACGACGCCCAGGCCGAGCTCCAGCGCGCCGCCGAGCAGCGGGCTCGCGCTCCAGCCGTGCGCGGGCCGGCGGGCGGCGCCCACGGGGACGGCCAGCGGGACGGTGCCGGTTCGGCTGCGGTGCAGCTCGGCGTGCGCGCGCAGCAGGTCCGCCACCCGCAGCCGCACGACGTCCTCGGGCTGCTCGGGGGCGGCGCCCGCGGACGGCGCGCGCAGCTCCTCGTCGCCGGGCAGGCCGCAGCCGGCCGCCCGGGCCACGTCCGACCAGCTCAGCGGCACGCACCCGGGCAGCCGCACGCCGTCGTCGTCGAGGTCGACGTCGACGTCCTCGAGGACGCTGAGCGCGAGCACGCTGCGTCGCAGGAGGGCCCGGACGGGGCGCGGCTGATCGGTGCTCACGTCGCCGACCGTAGTCGCGGCGGCGCCCCGCGCCCCGCCGGCGGGCCCGCCGGGTCCCCCGGACGGCCCAACCGCGGCGGCCGGGGCGTCAGCCGCTGGCCAGGTGGAACCAGACCGTCTTGCCGCTGGCCCGGCCCTCGCTCGGCTCCGGCCAGCTGGCGGCGTCCGCGCCGGCCTCGCTGGGGTAGACGCCCCACGTGGTGGCCAGCGCGTCGACGAGGGCGATCCCGCGCCCGGCCGTCGCCGCCGGGTTCTGCGTGCGCAGCGAGGGCACCCGCTGCTCGCTGTCGGAGATCCCGACGAGGATGCCCTCGTCGTCGTGGGTCAGGGACAGCACCACGGGTCCGCTGCCGTGCTCGAGGGCGTTGGAGACCAGTTCGCTCGTCAGCAGCTCCGCGATCCAGCGCCGCGCGGCCGGCAGGTGCTCGTCCGGGCAGTGCTCGCAGACCCAGTGCCGTGCCATGGCGGCCGGGGAGAGCTGCTGGTCCAGGGTGAGACGTTCCACCGCCACCTCCGTCGGCGTCCTACCGCGGCTCCGCGTCGAGCCGCCCTCGACGACCCTGACGCAGCCGCGGCGCGTCGGCAAGGCGGGGGGTGTCCCGGGGCCGGACCTTCTAGAGCGGTGCGCCGTCAGTCGGCGGGGACGGCCGCGCCGTCGGGCACCCCGTCGGGCACCCCGCCGGCGGCCTCGTCGGGCGCGGAGCCGTCCTCCTCCTCGGGCACCCGCGCGGCGGCCACGGCGGCGGCCATGGTGGTGTCCACGAAGCGGGCGTCGGGGTGGGCCTGGGCGCTCACCCAGGCCGAGCGCACGGCGGGCCGGCTGGTGGCGCCGATGTCGGCGGCGGTGAGCCCGAAGCCGGACCAGCTGGCCAGGAACGCCGAGCGCGCCGGGCCGGTGCCGCCGACGGGGGCGGAGACCAGGCCCAGGTAGTAGGGCACCTCCTCGCCGGCCAGCGTGGTGGCGCGGGCGGTGCGCTGCAGGTCGCGGACGGCGTGCTCGAGCCCCTCGTCGTCGCCGCCGCGGGCGGCGGTGGCCAGGTGGGCGTCGACCTCGTCGGCGAGCTGGCGCACGAGGTAGCGGTACTTGTCGAAGAGCTGGCGGTTGCTGGTCTCGCGCTGGCTGGGGGTCGCGCCGGCCGCGCGGGAGGCGCGCACGGCCGCCAGGCGCCCGGCCGCCTCCCGCGCCGCGGCGCGGGTCAGCGGAGCGGCCCGGGCGAGGGCGAGCGCGGCGTCGGTGCGCCGGGTGGCGTCGGCGTGCAGGCCGGCGAGGTCCCCGGCGAGCCGGGCGCGGTCGAGGCCGTCGTCGGCGAGGTCGAGCAGCTCGACGCTGGAGACCATGGGGATGGCCTCCTCGACGATGCGGGCGCGCAGGCCGTCGAGGGTGACGGCGGCGTGCAGCCGCGCGACGGCGTCCTGGGCGGCGCCGACCCGCTGCACGCGCTGGGTGACCACGACGGAGGCGAAGGCGGAGAAGCCCAGCAGGGGCACGAGGACGAGCGCGAGCAGCCTGGTGCGCAGGCTGACCGGTCGTCCGCGGCGGGCGTGGTCCTTCACCCGAGCGGCATCGACGCGCGGCGCGGCCGCCCTGAGCGCCGCGGGCACCTGCGGGCGCCCCGGTCGCCCGTTCGGGTGCACGCGCCACGGGCCCGCACGTTTGTGCAGCGCGCTCCCGGGGTCCACACTTCACCTCCCGGGCGTCTTCTAGAAGAGGCGTCCCGGCAGCCCGCTCGTGCCGTCGCAGCAGCGCAGGGAGGCGCCGTGGACCACCGGCAGTGGCGCCTCGACGTCGGGCACGCCGTCGCCACCGCGGGCGTCGGCGTCGCGGTCGTGGACCTGCACGGCGTCCTGCTGCGGGTCAACCGGGCGTTCTGCGACGCGCTCTCGCACGAGGTGGCGGACGTCGTCGGCCGCAAGCTGGCCGACGTGCTCTCCACCGCGGACGGCGCCTACGACGCCGACGGCGTCGTCGAGGCGCTGCTCGCCGGCGCCGGCGCCGTCACCACCGACGTCCTGCTGGAGCGCCCCGGCGGCGACGTCGCCCGCGCCCCGGTCGTCTCCGCGCTCGCCGCCGCCCCCGACGGCGCCGGCGTGGTGGTCGTGCAGGTCTTCCCCGGCGGCGTGCGCCGCCACCGCGCGGGCGACGGCGACCGCGACCCGCTGACCGGGTTGCGCGCGCGCTCGGGGGTGCTCGCCGACCTCGACGAGCGGCTGCGCAGCGGCCGCGGGCTGCTGGGCGTGCTCGCCTGCGACCTGGACCGCTTCCGCGTCGTCAACGAGAGCCTGGGCCACGCCGCCGGCGACGAGGTGCTCGTCGCCGTGGCCGAGCGCCTGCTGGCCGGGGTGCGGGCCGGTGACGTCGTCGCCCGCCTCGGCGACGACGAGTTCCTCGTGCTGCTGCCGGGGCTGGCCGGGGCGCGCGAGGCGGTGGACGTGGCCGATCGGCTGACCGCCGCCCTCGCCGCCCCGGTCCCGCTGGGCGCCCCCGGCGCCCCCCGCGAGGTCCGCTGCTCGGTGAGCACCGGCCTGGTCGTCCTCGACCTCGCGCGGCGCGACCCGCTGCTGGGTCCGCTGGACGCGGCGGTCGCGCTGCGCGACGCGGGCACCGCCCTGGACGCCGCCAAGGCGGCGGGCGGCGGGTGCGCGCGCGTGCACACCGCCGCGATGCGGGAGCGGGCCGTGCGGCGGCTGCTGCTGGAGAACGACCTGCGGGCCGCGCTGGAGCGCGGCGAGCTCGAGGTCCACTACCAGCCGGTGGTCGCGCTGCCGGAGCGGCGGCGCACGGGCTTCGAGGCCCTGGTGCGCTGGCGCCACCCCGCGCGGGGGCTGCTGCTGCCCGAGGACTTCCTGCCGGCGGCCGGCGAGTGCGGCCTGGCGGCGGCCGTCGACGCCGTCGTCCTGGAGCAGGTCCTGGACCTGCTGGCCCGCCGGCCCGGCACCCGGGTGGCGGTCAACACCTGCGCCGCCCGCCTCGACGGCACGTTCGCCGCGGCGGTCGCGCAGGGGCTGCGCCGGCGCGGGATCGCCCCGCAGCGGCTGGCGGTGGAGCTGCTGGAGACCTCGGTGGTCGCCGGGGACAGCGTCGCGGAGGGGGAGCTGCACGCCCTCGCCGCCCTGGGCGTGGACGTCCTGCTGGACGACTTCGGCACCGGGTACTCCTCGCTGGCCTACCTGCGCCGGCTGCCCGTGAGCGGGCTCAAGCTCGACGGCTCCTTCGTCGCCGACCTGCCCGCGGACGCCTCCTCGGACCGGATCGCCGCGGCGGTCCTCGGGCTGGCCGAGGGGTTCGGGCTGCTGCCGGTCTGCGAGGGGGTCGAGACGGCCGAGCAGGCCGCGCACCTGCAGCGGCAGGGGTGGCGCCGGGCGCAGGGCTGGCTGTTCGGCCGTCTCGACCCCCTCGCAG
>NZ_JAAALL010000306.1 GCF_009906315.1 Kineococcus vitellinus
CGGTGTGGGGCGCACCCGGTCAGTGAGCCAGGGACCCCGCGGCCCGCGCCACCGGTTTCCGGCTCAGGCCGGGGTCAGCCGCTCGCGCACGACGCCGGCCAGCCGATCGGCGACCCGCTGGGCGTGCTCGGTGTGCGCGGCCTCGACCATGACCCGCACCAGGGGCTCGGTGCCGCTGGGGCGCAGCAGGACGCGCCCCGTCTCGCCGAGCTCGGCCTCGGCGGCGGCGACCGCGGCCAGCAGCTCGTCGTCGCTGCCGGCGCGGGACTTCTCCACCCCGCGGACGTTGACGAGGACCTGCGGCAGGCGCTGCACGACACCGGCCAGCTCGGCCAGCGAGCGCCCGGTCTCCTTCATGCGGGCCAGCAGCTGCACGGCGGTCAGCACCCCGTCGCCGGTGGTGGCGTGGGCGGGCAGCACGACGTGCCCGCTCTGCTCGCCGCCGATGCTCCAGCCGCCGGAGTTCAGCGCCTCCAGCACGTAGCGGTCGCCGACGCCGGTCTCGACCACGTGCACGCCCTCGTGCTGCATGGCCAGCCGCAGCCCGAGGTTGCTCATGACGGTGGCCACCAGGGTGTCCTCGGCCAGCTGGCCGCGGTCGCGCAGCGCGAGGGTGAGCACGGCCATGATCTGGTCGCCGTCGACGGTGCGGCCTTCGGCGTCCACGGCCAGGCAGCGGTCGGCGTCGCCGTCGTGCGCGATGCCGACGTCGGCGCCGTGGGCCAGCACCGCGGCCGTCAGCGGTTCCAGGTGGGTGGACCCGCAGCCGTCGTTGATGTTCAGCCCGTCGGGCGCGGCGAACAGCGTCGTCACCCGCGCGCCCGCCTCGGCGAGCACCCGCGGCGCGATGGCGCTCGCGGCGCCGTTGGCGCAGTCCACGACGACGTGCAGCCCGGCCAGCGAGCCGGGGCCAGCGGGCAGCGTGGACAGCAGGTGGTCGACGTAGGTGTCGGCGGCGTCCTGCTCGACGTCCGGGCCGGCGTGGACGCGGCCGACGCCGGCGCCGGTGGGGCGCCGGCCGGAACCCTCGCGGTAGGCGCGCTCGATGGCGTCCTCGACGTCGTCGGGCAGCTTCGTGCCGCCGCGGGCGAAGATCTTCAGCCCGTTGTCGGGCATGGGGTTGTGCGAGGCGGACAGGACCACGCCGAAGTCCGCGCCGCTGGTGCGCACGAGGTGCGCCAGCGCCGGGGTCGGCACGACGCCGATGTCGAGGACGTCGACACCCGCGCTGGCCAGGCCGGCGACGACGGCGGCGGACAGGAACTCCCCGGAGGCGCGCGGGTCGCGCGCCACGAGCGCGCGCGGGTGGGCGCTGCCGCCCTCGTCGACGAGCACGGTGGCGGCCGCCACGGCCAGCCCCAGCGCCATGTCGGCGGTGAGGTCGACGTTCGCCAGCCCCCGCACGCCGTCGGTCCCGAACAGCCGTCCCACGTCCCGCGCCCCTCCCCCACTCGGCCCATCGGCCCCTGACACCACGAACGGCCCCGGGAAGGTGTTCCCCGGGGCCGTCGTGGACGGTACCTCGCTGGCGCGAGGCCGATCAGCGCTTGCTGAACTGCGGCGCCTTGCGCGCCTTCTTCAGACCGGCCTTCTTGCGCTCGGTGGCGCGCGGGTCGCGGGTCAGGAACCCGGCCTTCTTCAGCGCCGGGCGGTTGGCCTCGAGGTCGATGCCGTTGAGCGCGCGGGCCACGCCCAAGCGCAGCGCACCGGCCTGGCCGGAGGAGCCGCCGCCGTGGATGCGGGCGATGACGTCGAAGGAGCCCTCGAGCGCGGTGACGCGGAACGGCTCGTTGACGAGCTGCTGGTGCACCTTGTTCGGGAAGTAGCCCTCGAGGTCGCGGCCGTTGATCGTCCACTTGCCGGAGCCGGGGACGATGCGGACGCGGGCGATGGCCTCCTTGCGGCGGCCGGTGGCCCCGCCGGGGGCGATGATGCTCGACCCGCCGGTCTGCGGCTCGGCGGACTCGGAGGTGTAGGTGCCGGTGAACTCGTCGGACTCGGTGATGTCGTCGACGGTCTCGGTCGTGTACTCAGCCACGGTTCTCCTCGCTCAGTTCGCGGTGTTCTCGCCGCGGCTCACTGCGCGACCTGGGTGATCGTGAAGGGCACGGGCTGCTGCGCCGCGTGGGGGTGCTCCGGGCCGGCGTAGACCTTGAGCTTGCTCAGGACCTGACGGCCCAGGGCGTTCTTGGGGATCATGCCGCGGATCGCCTTCTCCACGGCCTTCTCCGGGTTCTTCTCCAGCAGGTCCACGTAGCTGGTGGCCTTCAGGCCGCCCGGGTAGCCGGAGTGGCGGTAGGCGATCTTCTGGTCGCGCTTGGAGCCCGTGAGGGCCACCTTGGCGGCGTTGACGATGATGACGTAGTCACCGCCGTCGACGTGCGGGGCGAAGGTCGGCTTGTGCTTGCCGCGGAGCAGGGTCGCCGTCTGCGACGCCAGCCGGCCCAGCACGACGTCCTCCGCGTCGATGACGAGCCAGCGGCGGTCGATGTCGCCGGGCTTCGGGGTGAACGTGCGCACGGGGGTTGCCCATCTCCTCGAGACGATTTGCGGAACTGGGCCCGCGCTCGGGTCCTCCGGCGCCGGGAGATCCCGGAACGCTGTCGGCAGGCACTGCGTGGGCACAACGAACCACGACGTTACCGGCCGTTCGCCGCAACGGTCAAAACGGCTCCTCCCGGGAGGCCGCCGGGAGCCCGCCGCGGAGCCCGCTGGAGAGCCCGCCGGCGCCCGTCAGCGCGCCCGGACCACGCGCGCCGCGTCCCAGACCGGCTCCGGCGACTCCACGACGCGCCCGTCCTCGCCGAAGACGAGGAAGCGGTCGAAGCCGCGGGCGAACCAGCGGTCGTGGGTGACGGCGACGACGGTGCCCTCGTAGGCCTCCAGCGCCTGCTCCAGCGCCTCGGCGGAGTGCAGGTCCAGGTTGTCGGTGGGCTCGTCCAGCAGCAGCAGCGTGGCGCCGGACAGCTCCAGCAGCAGGATCTGCAGGCGCGCCTGCTGCCCGCCGGACAGGTGCTCGAAGCGCTGCTCGGCGGCCGCGGCCAGCCCGTAGCGGTCCAGGGCCCGCGAGGCGCTCTCGCGGTCCATCCCGTCCCGGTGCGCGGTGCCGCGGTGCAGCACGTCCAGCAGCGTGCGCCCCACGAGCGCCGGCTGCTCGTGGGTCTGGGCGAACCAGCCCGGGCGCACCCGCGCCCCCAGCCGGGCGCTGCCGGTGTGCGCGACGGGCGCGGGCACGTGCTCGTCGACGGGCCGGTGCTCGGCGTCGGGGTCGGAGCCGCCGGCGGCCAGCAGCCTCAGGAAGTGCGACTTGCCGGAGCCGTTGGAGCCCAGCACGGCCACCCGGTCGCCCATCCACAGCTCGGCGTCGAAGGGGCGCATCAGCCCCGTCAGCTCCAGCCGCTCGCACACGAGCACCCGCTTGCCGGTGCGCCCGCCGCGCAGGCGCATCCGCACGTCCTGCGCGGCCGGCGGGGCCTGCGGCGGGCCGGCCGCCTCGAACCTGGCCAGCCGGGTCTGCGCCGCCGCGTAGCGCGAGGACATGCCGTCGTTGAACTTCGCCTTCTCCCGCAGCGTCACCACGAGCGTGCGCAGCTTCACGCGCTCCTCGTCCCAGCGCCGGCGCAGCTCCTCCAGCCGCTCCGCGCGCGCGGCGCGGGCGGCGCCGTAGGTGGCGAAGGAGCCGCCGTGCGTCCACGAGACCGCGCCCAGCGCGCCGGGCTCGAGGGTGACGATGCGGTCGGCGGCGGCGGCCAGCAGCTCGCGGTCGTGGCTGACGAGCAGGACCGACTTCGCGGTGGTCCGCAGCTGCTCCTCCAGCCAGCGCTTGCCGGGCACGTCGAGGTAGTTGTCGGGCTCGTCGAGCAGCAGCACCCCCTCGGGGCCGCGCAGCAGCGCCTCCAGCACCAGCCGCTTCTGCTCGCCGCCGGAGAGCGTGCGCACCAGGCGGTGCCGGCAGGCGTCGAGGCCGACGCCCAGCGCCGCGGTCGTGCACGCGTCCCAGACGACCTCCTGCTCGTAGCCGCCCGCGTCGCCGAAGTCGGCCAGGGCCTGCGCGTAGCGCAGCTGGGCGCGCTCGGTGTCGTCCTCGAGCATCACCAGCTCGGCGGCCTCCACGGCGGCCGCGGCCGCGCGCAGCGGCGCGGGGGCCACCGAGACGAGCAGCTCGGCCACCGAGGTGTCGTCGCGCACCGAGCCCACGAACTGGCGCATCACCCCCAGCCCGCCGCTGCGGGCCACGGAGCCCTCCTGCACCGGCTCGTCGCCGGCGATCAGCCGCAGCAGCGTCGTCTTGCCGGTGCCGTTGGGGCCCACCAGCGCCGTCGTGGCGCCGTCGGCGACGCGGAAGGTCACCTCGCTGAGCAGGGGGCGCCCGTCGGGCAGCTCGTGGCTGACGCCCTGGACGTCGACGTGCCCGCTGCTGCGCCCGCTCGGTGTGCTCACGAGCGGTCAGTGTGCCCGGCGGGGCTCAGTCGGCGCGCGTGGTTTCGGCGCGCGGCGCCTCGGCGCGGGCGGTGTGCGAGAGCGCCAGCGAGCAGCTGGTGGTGTCCGCGTCGGCCCACTCCCCCTCCACCCGCACCACCGCGATGCCCGCGGTGCGCAGCTGGACGACCTCGCCGGTCAGCGCCTCGACGAGGGCGCTGGCGCCCGGGTTGTGCGCCACCAGCGCGACGGTGGCCTCGGGGCGGTCGGTGTCCAGGCCGCGCACGATGCGCAGCAGGTCGCCGAGGGTGGCCTCGTAGATGCGCTCCTCGTCGACGACGACCGGCTGCAGGCCCCAGCCGTCGAGCAGGCGCGCGGTGGTCTCCTCGGCGCGCCGGGCGGGCGAGGTGAGCAGCAGGTCGCAGCCGCCGACGTTCGCGGCCAGCCAGCGGCCGGCCACGACGGCGTCGGCCCGGCCGCGCTCGGCGAGGGGGCGGGCGATGTCCTGCAGACCGAGCGGGGAGTCCGCCTTGGCGTGGCGGACGACGACGAGCGTGGGCACGGCCCCAGCGTGCCGGACGGCCGCCGGCGCCCGGCGCCCGCCCCCGCCCGGGCAGGCGCGGGGGTGGGCG
>NZ_JAAALL010000307.1 GCF_009906315.1 Kineococcus vitellinus
TTCGTGGCGGGGACGCTGCTCTTCTGCGCGGCCTCGGGCCTGTGCGCGCTGGCACCGACCCTGCCGCTGCTGGTGGCCGCCCGCGCGGTGCAGGGCGTGGGGGCCGCGCTGGTGGTCCCGGGCAGCCTGGCGGTGCTGGAGTCGCTGCTGCGCCCGGCCGACCGGGCGCGGGCGATCGGCACCTGGTCCGCGCTGGGCGGCATCGCCGGGGCCGTCGGCCCGCTGCTGGGCGGGGTGCTGGTGGAGCTGTCCTGGCGGTGGGTCTTCCTGCTGCCGGTGCCGCTGGGCCTGCTGGCGGCTGCCGCGGCCGGCCGCCACCTGCCCGAGCCGGACGCCGGGGCGTCCGCGCGGAACGGACTGGGGCGCAGCGCCTGGCGCGGTCTGGACCTGGCGGGGGCGCTGCTGGCGGCCGCGGCGCTGGCCGGGACCACGTCCGCCCTCGTGCAGGCCCCCGCCGGCCCGAGGTGGGCGGTGGTCGCCGCCGCCGCCGTGGGCGCGGCGACCACCGGCGGGTTCCTGCTCGTGGAGCGCCGCGCACGCGATCCGCTGCTGCCGCCGGGCCTCTTCGCCTCCCGGCAGTTCGCCGCCGCCAACGCCCTCACGTTCGTCGTGTACGCGGCGCTGGGCGGGGTGTTCTTCCTGCTCGTGGTGGTGCTGCAGACGGGGCTGGGGTACAGCCCGCTGGCGGCGGGTGCGGCGACGCTGCCCGTCACGGTGGTGATGCTGGTGCTCTCCGCCCGGGCGGGCCGGCTCGCGCAGCGGATCGGTGCCCGCACCCCGCTGACGGTGGGGCCGCTGGTGATCGGCGCCGGGATGCTCCTGCTGGGCCGCGTCGGAGTCGGGTCCTCCTACCTGCGCGACGTCCTGCCGGCCGTGCTCGTGTTCGCGCTCGGGCTGGCGGCCACCGTCGCCCCGGTGACGGCGACCGCGCTCGCCGCCGCCCCGGCGCAGCAGGCGGGGATCGCCTCGGGGGTCAACAACGCGCTCGCCCGCACCGCCCAGCTCGTCGCCGTCGCCGGCCTGCCCGTCCTGGTGGGGCTCGGCGGCAGCGACTACGCCGACCCGCGGGCGGTCACCGGTGCGTTCCGCGAGGCCATGACGGCCTGCTCGGTGCTCGCGATCGCCGGTGCCGTCCTCGCGTGGGCCACGATCCGCGACCCCGGGCCGGGAGGGGTCCAGCAGCGGGCCGCCGGTTCCGGTGGGCGCGCGCTGCTGCACTGCGCCGTGGCCGGTCCGCCCGCGCGCACCCACGTGCAGGCCGCCACTGGCGACCCCCCGCGCGGTCCGGTCACGTGACGGATGCGCCCCGGACGCGGCGTCCACCAGGATCCGCTCGCCGGGTGCGCAGGGCACCGGTCCGTCGAACCCGATCGACGAACCCGACCGACGAACCGACCGGAGAGACCGGTCGACGTGGAGGAGCAGGACATGCCGGAGAAGTTCACGGGGCGTTGCGAGTGCGGCGCCATCACCTACGAGTTCAGCGACGCACCCGAGTTCGTCGCGAACTGCCACTGCAGGGACTGCCAGAGGTCCTCCGGCGCCGTCACGGGCAGCTACTTCAGCGTCGCCGAGGACGACTTCACGCTGCTCAGCGGAAACCCGAAGGGGTACTCCTACGTCGTCGCGAGCGGGAACACGGTGGTGCGCAACTTCTGCCCCGAGTGCGGTGCCCGGGTCTTCACCGACCACCTCTCGGGGTTCCCGGGCCAGGTGTTCGTGATGCTGGGCAGCCTCGACGATCCCGAGCGCATCGAGCCGCCGATCATGGAGATCTTCACGCGGGACCGCATCTCCTGGACGAAGGCGCTCGACGTGCCGCAGTTCCCCGCCCGGCCCGACGCGGCCCCGGGCTCCCCGGAGGAGAGCGCACCGGGGGGCTGCGGCTGACGCGGGCGGCAGGGCCCGGGTGCGGCCGGGCGTCAGCCCAGCGTCGGCCGCACCAGGCCCGTCTCGTAGGCGAGCACGACCGCGTGCACGCGGTCGCGCACGCCCAGCTTGGCCAGCACGCGCGCCACGTGCGTCTTGACGGTGGCCTCGGACAGGAACAGCTCCGCGGCGATCTCCGCGTTCGAGCGCGCGCCGGCGAGGCGGTGCAGCACCTCCAGCTCGCGGGGGGTCAGCTCCGCCAGGCGCGGGTCCAGGCCGTCCGGCCGCGGGGCCTCGCCGGGCGCGGGCAGGCGGTGCGCGAACAGCTCCAGCATGCGCCGGGTGACGCGCGGGGAGACGACGGCCTCACCGCCGGCCACGGTGCGCACGGCGCCGACCAGGTCGGCCGGTGCGGCGTCCTTGAGCAGGAACCCGCTGGCACCGGCGCGCAGCGCGGCGAAGGCGTACTCGTCGAGGTCGAACGTCGTCAGGATCAGCACGCGCACCCCGGGGGCGGCCTCGACGAGCCGGCGGGTGGCGCCGATGCCGTCCAGGCGGGGCATGCGCACGTCCATCAGGACGACGTCGGGGCGCAGCGCCGCGGTCTGCTCCAGCGCGGCGCGCCCGTCCCCCGCCTCGCCCACCACCTCGATGCCGCCGGCGCTCTCCAGCACGAGGCGGAACCCGACGCGGATGAGCGCGTGGTCGTCGACCAGCAGGACCCTGATCACGAACCCTCCCCGGAGCGGGGCAGCACCGCGCGCACCCGCCAGCCCCGCCCGTGCGGGCCGGCCTCGAGGGTGCCGCCGAAGGCCGCGGCGCGCTCGCGCATCCCCACCAGCCCGCGCTGCGAACCCGGTCCCGAACCCGCTCCCGAACCCGGTCCCGCACCGGCGCCGGCGTCGGTGGTGACGACCTCGACGCGCCCGGGCCCGGTCCGCACCTCCACCAGGACCGCGTCGGTGCCCGGTGCGTGGCGCAGCGCGTTGGTGAGCGACTCCTGCACGATGCGGTAGACGGTCAGGCCCAGGCTCGCGCCCAGCTCCCGCAGGTCCTCCCCGCCCGCTCCCGCCGTGCGCACCGGCAGCCCGGCGCGGCGGAACCGCTCGACCAGCGCGTCCAGGTCCACGCTGCCCGGCTGGGGTTCCACCGGCGCCTGCAGCGGGGCCCCGGGGGCCCCGCCGGGCGCGGGCGCAGCCCCGGCCGGCCCGCGTGCGTCCGCGCCCTCCTCCTCGTCGTCCTCGTGCAGGACGCCCAGGATGCGCCGCACGTCGCCCAGCGCCGAGCGGCCGGTCGCGACGAGGTCCTCGAGGGCAGCGCGGGAGCGGTCCGGCGCCCGTTCCAGCGCAGCCGAGGCGCCGTCGCCGAGGGCGACCACGACCGAGAGGCTGTGCGCGACGACGTCGTGCATCTCCCGCGCGATGCGTGCGCGCTCGCCCGCCCGCGCCAGCCGCGTCAGCTGCTCCTGCTCGTGCGCGAGGGCGTTGGCGGCCTCCACCACGCGCGCCAGCTCCAGCCGCCGGTTGCGCACGCTCGTGCCGATCGCGATCGCGAGCAGCGCCGGCACGACGACGGGCACGGCGGTCTGCGCCCAGGCGACGCTCTGGAAGAAGTGGCCCTCGCGCGCCCGCTGCGCCAGGGCGTCGAGCCCGCCCGAGCTCGCGGGGTCCGCGCCGAGCACGAGGGCGCTCACCGTCGCCGGCAGCGGCAGCAGCCGCGCGGCGACCAGCAGGGCCGTGACCGTCGCGGCGCTCGCCGTCCACGTCACCGCCGGCCGCCGGGACGCCGCGACGGCGTGCAGCGCGAGCGCCAGGCCGAGCTCGAAGCCGGAGGGCGCCCCCGTGGTGGCCAGCGCGAGGACGCCCAGGACGCCCACGAGCGCGGCCACGAGCACGGGCCGCCGGCGCCGGCGGGTCAGCACCAGCGCACCGGCCGTGGTGAGCAGCAGCGAGGTCCACTGCATCCGCAGCACCCGCTCGCCGCCGAGGTGGGTGGACAGCCCGTACATCGAGTCCGCGCCGATCCCGGTGAGCAGCGCCCACCCGGTGAAGACCAGGACGACGAGGGCGTCCGAGACCGCCGGGAACCGGTCGAGGAACCGGCGCACCGGACCCGGCCGCCGCGCCGACGACTCGGTGAACACCGGCTCCGCCGCTGGGTCCGCCGCGGGGTTCGCCGCGGGGTTCTTCGTCGGGTCCGCCGCGGGGTCCGCCGCGGTGGCGGTGGGCGTCGCGGGTGCCCGGTTCACGACGCGTCCTCCAGCACCGGACCATCCTCCCAGCCCCGCCCGCGGGGCCGGGCACCCGCTCAGGCGTCCCGCCGGCGCACGAGCACGGCGGCCGCGGTGAGCACCAGCGCGACCCAGGCCAGCAGGACGGCGAACCCGCCCCACGGGGACAGGGCCGTGCTGGCGGAGGTGGTCAGGACCGAGCCGACGGCGTCGGACTGCAGCAGCCGGCTGCCCGCGGTGGCCGGCAGGTGCGCGGCGAACGCCTGGACCGGTGCCCACGGGACGAGGGACAGCAGGTTCTCCACCACCAGCAGCAGCCCGAGCACGAGCGCCACCGCGGCGGCGGAGCTGCGCACGATCGTCCCGATGCCGAACGCCAGGGCGCTCAGGGCGGCCAGGTAGAGCGGCGCGCCCAGGACGATCCGGGCGTCCTCGGCGCGCAGCAGGTCCACGGACGTGCCGATCCGCTCGAACCAGACCGCGCCGGCCGCCCAGGCGAGAGCGACGGCGAGGACCGAGGCGGCGAGGACGACGAGGACCGTGACCGCCAGCTTGGCGGCCAGCGCCTGCAGGCGCCGGGGCGCGGCCGTGAAGGTCGAGCGGATCTGGCCCGTGCCGTACTCGCCGGTGACCGCCAGGACGGCGAGGGCGCAGAGGGCGAGCTGGGTGAGCGCCACGCCGGAGGTGACGTACACGGCGCCGACCGTGCCGGGAGCGCCGACCGCCTCGGGGACCCGGGCCACGCTGAGCACCCGGGAGACCGCGAACAGCGGCACGAACAGCACTCCGGCGGCCAGGACCCACCAGTTGGAGCGCAGCGAGCGGAACTTGATCCACTCCGCGAGCAGGAGCCGGCCGAAGCCGTACGGCCGGACGCCCCCGCGCCCGCCCGACCCGGTGGCGGCGTCGGCGGTGGCGGCGTCGGTGG
>NZ_JAAALL010000308.1 GCF_009906315.1 Kineococcus vitellinus
CCCTAGGACCCCACCCCTCGGCGGCCGCGGCGCTGCGGGTGCGGTCGCGGCCCGCGTCCTTGGCCGCGTAGAGGGCCGCGTCGGCGGCGACGAGGGCCTGCTCGGCGCTGGTCACCTCGTCCAGCGTGGCGCACCCCGCGGAGAAGGTGGTGGGGGCGCCGCCGGCCGCCCACGCCTCGCGCAGGCGCTCCACGACGTCGACGGCCGCGCCGGTGGGGGTGGCGGGCAGCAGCAGCACGAACTCCTCGCCGCCGAAGCGGGCGGCGTGGTCCCCGCGGCGCAGGCTGCGGCCCAGCAGCGCCCCGAAGTCGCGCAGGACCTCGTCGCCGTAGGCGTGGCCGCGGCTGTCGTTGAGCTGCTTGAAGTGGTCGAGGTCGACGACCACGACGCTGTCGCCGGGCACCAGCAGCCGCATCCGCGCCTCCAGGTCGCGGCGGTTGCCGACGGTGGTGAGGGGGTCGGTGCGCGCGTCGCGCTGCAGCACGTCGGTGGCGGCGCGCTGGCGGCGGATGAGGTCGGCGAGCACCTCGGAGACGATGATCCACACGCAGGCGGCCACGACGGTGCGCACGGCGGTCCGCGCGTCCAGGGCACCGGCGGCCAGGACGTGCAGGGGCACCGCGGCAGGCAGCAGCGCCCAGCCGGTGCGGGGCACCAGCACCAGGCCGGTGAAGACGAAGCAGAGCACGAACAGCGGGCCGTAGGCGCCGTCGACGGGTGCGCCGCTGCGCGCCAGCAGCGCCAGCCCGGCCATGACGAGGACCGGGAAGACGGTGGCGGCGAGGTCGGGCAGCCGCCGCCACGGCACGAGCACGCTGGCCCCCAGCACGGCCGCGGCCCCGGCGGCGACGCCGGCGAAGGGCAGCCACTGCGCACCGGTGGGCCCCAGCAGCGGGGCGGTGAGCAGCACCAGCAGGGTGGTGACGAGGACGAGGACGCGGCCCGCGACGACGGGCCGCCCGCCCGCGCGCAGCCCCCGCGGCGACCTCGCCGGCAGCCGCCGCAGCAGCCCTCGCAGCAGCCGCCACCACCGCGGTCCGGGCAGCAGGTCCTCCTGCCGGTGCCGCACCAGGCGCCTCCCAGGGTGTTCTAGAAGTGGTGCCCCGCAAGCGGAGTCGGACCACCCTGCCACGAGCGGCGGCCGCGCGCCGCACCGGCCCGCTCCAGGGCGCGCCGCGCCGTGCCGATCCTCCGGGGGTGAGCTCGCAGCCGGCCGACGGCACCCGCGGGGGGCGGCGCGCGCGCCGCTGGCGCCCCCTCCCCCGCCGGCGCGCGCGCCGCCCGCCGCTGGAGCGCGCCGACTGGCGGCGGCGCCACCGCTGGGTCTGCGCGGTCCTGCTCGCGCACGTGCTCGCGGTGCCGGTGCTCGCGCTCGCGCGCGGCAGCTCCCCGGCGCACGCGGCGGGCCTGGGCGCGGTCCTGGCCGTGGCGCTGCTGGCCGCGCAGCTGGACACCGCCCGCCGCTGGCTCGCCGACGACCCCTCGCTGCCGGCCTGGTCGCCGGACGGGCTGCGCGCCGGTGCGGCCGTGCTGGGCCTGCTGCTGGCCGCCGCCGAGGTGGTGCAGCTGTTCGGCGGGGCCCCGCAGGCGCACGTCGCCCTCGTCGCGCTGGTCCCGGTCCTCGTGCTCTACGAGGCGTGGACGCCGGTGCTGCTGAGCACGGCCTTCGTCCTGCTGCAGCAGGGGGTCGTCGGCACCCTGCACCCGCACCTCGTCCTCGCCGACGCGGCGCACCCGTGGCGGCAGGCGCTCGGGCACGCCGCCGTCGTCGGCGCTGCGGCGTCGCTGGCCCTGCTCGCGTGGCGGCACGCGCCGGCCGCCGGTGCGCTGCAGGGCCGCGAGCTCGCGCGGCTGCGGCACGCCGCCGCGCACGACCCGCTGACCGGGCTGCTGGTCCCCGCCGGGGTGTCGGCGGCGCTGACCGCGGCGCTGGCCGGCGGCGAGGAGGCGGACGCGGCGGTGCTGGTCCTCGGCCTGGAGGGCTTCGCCGGGGTGGAGGCCGAGCTGGGGCACGCGGGCGCGGACGAGGTGCTGGTCCAGGTGGCGGCGCTGCTGCGGGAGGTCCTGCGCACCGGCGACGTGCTGGGCCGCACCCGCCCGCACGAGTTCACCGTCGTGCTGCCCGGCGGGTCGGCGCGCGAGGGGCGCGCGGTGGCCGGTCGGCTGCGGGAGGCGCTGCGCGGGCGGCTGGCCGTGGCCGGCGCGGAGGTGGAGGTGGCGACCGCGGTCGGCGTCACCTCGCGCCACCACGCCCGCCGGCTGCGCGGCGGCGAGCGCGGGTTCGCCGCGCCCCCGCAGGAGGCGGCGACGCTGCTGCGGCAGGCGGACGCGGCGCTGCACGCGGCCTGCGGCCGCGGCGGCGTCAGCGGTGGCGTCGCGCTGTACGCGGCGGGCGACGAGCAGCGGCCGGCGCAGCGGCTGGCGCTGCTGGCGGACCTGGGCGCGGCGCTGACCCGCCGGGGCGAGCTGTTCCTGGTGCACCTGCCGACCGTCGACGTCCGCACCGGGCGGGTCGTGGCCGTGGAGGCGCTGCTGCGCTGGCGGCACCCCGAGCGCGGGCTGCTGCCCCCGGCGACGTTCGTGCCCGCCGTGGCGGCGACCGCGCTGGCCGACCCGCTGACCGACTTCGTGCTGCGCTCGGCGCTGGCCGACGCGGCCCGCTGGAACGCGGGGGGCGCCCGCGTGCAGGTGTCGGTGAACGTGCCGGCGCGCTGCCTGCGGGCGGGGTTCGCCGAGCGGGTGCTGGCCCTGCTCGCGGCGGCCGGGGTCGGCGCGCAGCAGCTGCGCCTGGAGGTGACCGAGGAGGCGCTGGCCGGTGCCGCGCCGCTCGTGCACGCCGAGCTGGTCCGGCTGCGGCAGGCGGGCACCGGGGTGTCGGTCGACGACGTGGGCTCCGCGGCGGCCCCGCTGTCGGCCGTGCGCACGCTGCCCGTGGACGAGCTGAAGCTCGACGGCGCCCTCGTCGCGGGCCTGGCCGACGAGGACCCGCTCGCCCGGCACACCAGCACCCTGCTCGTGCGCTCGGTCGTCGAGGTCGCGCACGCGCTGTCGCTGCGGGTGGTGGCCGAGCGCGTGGAGACGGCGGCCCTCGCGGCCGCCGTCGCCGACGCCGGCTGCGACCTCGCCCAGGGCTACCACTTCGCCCGCCCGCTGAGCGCGGACGCCGTCGGGGCGCTGCTGGCGGCGCAGCCCGCGGGGAGCGCTCCGGCGAGCCCCTGAGACCGCTCCGCGACCGCTCCGGAACCCCCGCGCGACCGGTCCGCGACCGCGTCGCGACCCCGTCGCGACCGCGCCGTGAGTCACGGTCGGTGAGGGACTTCGCACGCGGCGCAAGGAGAATCCGCCGGTCGGGGGAAGCGGTGATCTCGACGGGCGGGAAGGCGCCCGCGGACGTACGGTCTTGCGGCGGCGCCGACCGGCGCCGCTACACGGAAGGTGGCAAGGACATGGGCATCTCCCTCCTGACCGCGGTCATCGTCGGCCTGATCATCGGGGCGCTGGCTCGGCTGGTCCTCCCCGGCCGGCAGAACATCGGCGTCATCTGGACCATCGTCATCGGGATCGTGGCGGCCATCATCGGCACGTTCATCGCCCGGTTCCTGGGGGTGGCGGACACCCGCGGCATCGACTGGATCGAGCTGATCCTCCAGGTCGCGCTCGCCGCCGTCGGCGTCTCGGCCGTGGCCGGCAGCCGGCGCAGCGTCCGCCGCTGACGCGGCCCGCGCGCCGCACCCGGCGGCCGTCGCCGACCTGACGACCCGCCGCCGGTAGCGACGGCACCGATCGACCGCGACGCGGCCGTGGGCGCTCCGCCCACGGCCGCGTCGCGCTCCCGGCCCCCGCGCGCACGGCTCCCCGGGCGCCCGGGTCCCCGCCCGCCGCGACACGACCTCCCGCTCCATCACGCTGCGTCGCTGGCTCTCGACGATGCGGATTGTTACGGTGCGGTCACGTCCGTCGGAGGAGGCCCGTGACCGGAACCACCGCCCGCTCCCTGCTGCGCGGGGTGCGCGGGTCGCGCACCCGGGGGGTGCAGCTGTCCGGCGAGGCGGCGCGGGTCGTCGAGGACCTGCGCCGGGACGGCATCGCCTGCACGAGCACCAGCGCCCTGGCGCCGGGCTCGCAGCTGCTGGAGGAGGTGCTCTCGCGCACCGACGACCTCGTCGCCGACCAGTCCGCGGACATCGTGCGCCGTCGCCGCGCCCTCGCGGGCGACCCCCTGGCCGGCGGTGACGCGCACCGCGTCGACCTGCTCGGCGCCTCCCCGCCCGTCGACCCGGAGGACCCCTACGCGCGCTTCCTGCGCCACCCGCAGGTCGCCGGCATCGCCGCCGCGCACTGCCGGCGCGACGTCGTCATCTGGGACGTCAACGGCCGGCTGACCCTGGCCGCCGCGGCCTCGCACCCCGCGCCGTGGCAGCGCGCGGAGCGCTCCGGAGCGCTGGAGGTGCACCTGCACCTGACCGCGGTCGACGGCGGCACCGGCCCGCTGCACTACCTGCGCGGCTCGCACCGGCGGCGCGGTCCGGTGCCGCGCGCCGTCCGCGCCCTGGAGCGCTCCGCGCACGTGGACGACGACGCCCTGCGCGCCCTGCTGGGCGAGGACGCCCGCACGAGCGCGCTGGGCGGCGCGGGCACCGTCGTCTTCCTCGACCCGCGCGGCCTGCACCGCACCGACCGCCCCACCACGCGCGACCGGCTCGTCCTGCACGGGCGCTACGCCGCCTGGTCGGCGCGCGCCCAGCCGGTGCTGCGGCCCGCGGAGACGGTCCCGCGCAGCCTGCTGCCCGACTTCGCCCTGGTCTGAGACCGGGCGGCTCAGCCGCGGCCGGTGAGCCTGGCGACCAGGCGTGCCCAGAAGCCCTTGCGCGGGGCCTCCTCGACGACCTCCTCGACGGGCTGCGCCACCGGCGGCGCGGCGGGCCGGGCGACCGGCGCGGGAGCGGGGACGACGGGGGCCGGGACAGCGGGGGCGACGGCGACGGGTGCGGGCTCGACGGGGGCGGGCTCCTGCACGCGGGCC
>NZ_JAAALL010000309.1 GCF_009906315.1 Kineococcus vitellinus
GTGCGGCTCCTCCGCGGGCGCGCACCCTCACGAGCGGCCCTGCGCGGTCTCGACGACGACCGTGGTGGCCTTCACGACGGCGGTGGCGCGGCTGCCGGGCTCCAGGTGCAGCTCCTCGGCGGCCTCGCGACTCATGAGCGAGACGACGCGGTGCGGGCCGCACTGCATCTCCACCTGCGCCATGACGCCGTCGGCGACCACGCGGGTGACCAGGCCGGTGAAGCGGTTGCGCGCCGAGCGCCGCACGGCGGCCGGGTCGCTGGCCGCCGCGGCGGCGTGCTCGACGGCGAAGGCCGCCAGCGCGGCGCCGTCGACGACGGTGCGCCCGCCGGCGTCGAGGGTGCTCGGCAGCGCGCCGGCGTCCACCCAGCGGCGGGCGGTGTCGTCGGAGACGCCGAGCAGGTCGGCGACCTCGCGGACGCGGTACAGCGGCACGCGCCCAGCCTAGCCGCAGGTGCGGCTCCAGGAGCCCCTCGCGACCGCACGCGCGGCCGGCGGGGTGGTCGGGTCAGGCGGGACGGGTCCCGTGCGAGCGCAGCAGCTCGGCCATCTCCGGCAGCTCGAAGACCTCGGCGACGGCGAGGCCGGACTGGCGGCCCAGGGCCGGGTCGGCGCCCGCCTCCAGCAGCGCGGTGACGACGTCCGCGGAGCGGCGGAAGACCGCGGCCCCGAGCGCCGTCTGCCCCTTGTCGTTGACGCGGGAGTGGTCGGCCCCGCGCTCCAGCAGCGCGCGGACGGTGTCGAGGTGCACGTGGTAGGCCGCCAGCAGCAGCAGCGTGTCGCCGCCGGAGTTCGTGAGGTCCACCGGCACGCCCGCGTCGACGCGCTCGGCGAGCTCGGCCGTGCGGCCCGCGCGCGCCAGGTCGAAGGTCTCCTGCAGGAAGCGCAGCTCGTCCTCGGTCAGTGCGTCGCTCACCGCCCGATCGTAAGCCGCGCGCCGCAGGCACTGGCGCCGGACGGGGCCCTGCCCGTACCGTGACTGAACCGGTTCGGCCCCGTCCGCGCCGGGACGAGGGCGTCCAGAGAGGGTCGCCCTGCGAGGTGGACCCGAGAGGACGAGAACTACCCCCCATGGCCGATCAGACACTGACCATCGACAAGGTCTCCGTGCAGCTGTACACCGTCCGCGAGGCGCTGGCCGCGGACCTGGGCGGCACGCTGGCGCGGCTGGCGGGCTTCGGGTTCCGCAAGGTCGAGCCCTTCGGGCTGGCCGACTCCGCCGACGCGCTCGCCCCGCTGCTGGCCGAGCACGGCCTCAGCGCCCCCAGCGCCCACGCCAAGGTCGTCGGCGGCGACGTCGACGCCGTCCTGGCCGCCGCCGCCAAGACCGGCACCACCCTCGTCGTCGAGCCGCACGTGGACCCCGCGCGCTGGACCAGCGCCGAGGACGTCGCGGCGATCGCCGCCGAGCTCAACGCCGCCGCCGCGAAGGCCGCCGACGCGGGCGTGACCATCGGCTACCACAACCACCAGTTCGAGCTGGAGAACCGCATCGGCGGCCGGCACGCGCTGGAGGTCCTGGCCGACTCCCTCGACGACTCCGTCGCCCTGGAGGTCGACACCTACTGGGCGGTCGTCGGCGGCGCCGACGTGCCCGAGCTGCTCGGCCGCCTCGGCTCGCGCGTCAAGGCCGTCCACCTCAAGGACGGCGACGGCACGATGGACACCAAGGCGCAGGTCGCCCTCGGCACCGGCAGCCTCGACGTGGCCGCCATCATCGCCGCCGCCGGCGGGGTCGACCTCGGCGTCGTCGAGCTCGACGACACCACCGGCGACGTCTTCGACGCCGTCGCCGCCAGCTACCAGCACCTCACGAAGGCCCTGGCATGAGCGAGCAGCGCACCGGACCCGTCGGCATCGGCATCATCGGCGCCGGCGTCATCAGCGGCACCTACCTCGAGAACCTCACGAGCTTCCCCGACGTGCGGGTGCAGGCCGTCGGCGACCTCTTCCCCGAGGCCGCCAAGGCGCGCGCCGAGGAGCACGGCGTCCCCCGCCACGGCGGCATCGACGCCGTGCTGGAGGACCCCGAGGTCGAGATCGTCGTCAACCTGACGATCCCCTCCGCCCACGTCGACGTCTCCCTGCAGGCCCTGGCGGCCGGCAAGCACGTGTGGAGCGAGAAGCCCGTCGCCCTGGACCTCGAGGGCGGCCAGCGGCTGCTCGGCGCGGCGGACGCGGCGGGCCTGCGCCTGGGCTGCGCCCCCGACACCTTCCTCGGCACCGGCCTGCAGACCGCGCTCAAGGCCCTCGCCCGCGGCGACATCGGCACGCCGCTGACGGCGCTGACGCTCATGCAGTCGCCCGGGCCGGAGTCCTGGCACCCCAACCCGGCCTTCCTCTTCCAGACCGGCGCGGGGCCGCTGTTCGACATCGGCCCCTACTACGTGACGACGCTCGTGCAGGCCTTCGGGGCGGTCGAGTCCGTCGCCGCGATCGGCTCCACGTCGCGCGAGTCGCGCGTCATCGGCTCCGGCCCCAAGGCGGGCGAGAGCTTCGAGGTGACCGTCCCCACGCACGTCAGCGCCCTGGCCCGCTTCAGCAGCGGCCAGAGCTCGCAGAGCACCTTCAGCTTCGACTCCCAGCTGCAGCGGCACGGCTTCGTCGAGATCAGCGGCACCGAGGCGACGCTGGCGCTGCCGGACCCGAACAACTTCGACGGCGACGTGCGGATCATGCGCAAGGGGGGCGAGGACTGGGAGGTCCTGGCCTCCACCAAGGCGCAGTCCACCCGCGGCACCGGGGTGCTGGAGATGGCGCGCGCGCTGCGCGCCGGGCGCCCGCACCGCGTGCAGGGCTCGCTGGCCCACCACGTCCTCGACGTCATGGTGGCCATCGACGAGTCGGTGCGCACCCGGCGGTTCGTCGACGTCGCCAGCACGGTCGAGAAGGCCGCGCCGCTGCCGGACGACTGGGACCCGTTCGCCCGCACGCTCTGAGCGGGCACGCCGGACGGCGGTCGTGGACCGCCGTCCGGCCGAGCCTCACCCGGACGGGGTCCGCCGCACGGTGGACCCCGTCCGCACGTCCACGCAGCTCACGTCATCCCCTGGGCTGATCATCGGCCGCAGCCGTTCCCGGCGCTCCGGGGCGGACTTACCCTGGAGCACGTGCCCTTGCTCGCCGACGTCTCGGCCGTCGTGTCCGCCGCCGTCCCCGCCGCGGCCCCCGCGCTGCTGCCGGACTGGCTGGAGCCGACCGGGCTGCTGAACTCGCTCGGAGGGTGGGCCCTGTGGGGCGCGGCCCTCGTCGTCTTCGCCGAGTGCGGCCTGCTCGTCGGCTTCTTCCTGCCGGGCGACTCGCTGCTGTTCACCGTCGGGCTCTTCCAGCACGAGGGCTTCGTGCCGCACCCGCTGTGGTTCGTCTGCCTCGTGCTGTCGGTGGCCGCCTTCGCCGGCAACGTCACCGGCTACGAGATCGGCCGCAAGGCCGGCCCGGCGATCTTCGACCGGCCGGGCTCGCGGATCTTCAAGCGCAAGCACGTGGAGCAGACGCAGGCGTTCTTCGCCAAGTACGGCGCCCGGGCGATCATCCTGGCCCGCTTCGTGCCGGTCGTGCGCACCTTCATCACCGTCGCGGCCGGCGCCGGGCGCATGCACCGGCGCACCTTCTTCCTCTTCTCCGGCATCGGCGCCGTCCTGTGGGGCACGGGCGTGACGGTCCTCGGCTACGGCCTGGGCAGCATCGCCCTCGTGCGCGAGAACATCGAGATCGGCCTGCTGGCCCTGGTCGTCGTCTCGCTGGTCCCCATCGGCATCGAGGTCCTGCGCGCCCGCGCCAAGGAGCGCAGGGCCGCCCGCATCCCCGCGCAGGTCGCGCCCGTGGACGACAAGGCCCCCGAGACCCAGCGCTGAGCACCCACCGGGCAGGATGACGGGATGGCCCGTCAGCGTCTCCTGCTGTCCCTGCGGTGGGGGGACATGGACGCCTACCGCCACGTCAACAACGTCGAGGTGCTGCGCCTGCTCGAGGAGGCGCGCGTGCGGGCCTTCGGCATGGCCCACCGCGACGGCGGGGTGCCCATGCTCGCCACCGGCATGGTCGTCGCCCGCCACACCGTCGACTACCTCAGCCCCCTGGACTACCGCCTGGAGCCGGTGGCCGTGGACCTGTGGGTCAGCCGCACCGGCGGGGCGAGCTTCGAGGTCTCCTACGAGGTCCTCGAACCCGACGAGGCGGCCGTCGGGGAGCTGCGCACCTACGTGCGCGCCACGACGACGTGCGTGGCCTACGACTTCGCGGCCGGGCGCCCGCGGCGGCTCGGCGACGGCGAGCGGTCCCAGCTGGCCCTGCTGGCCGGCTGAGCGGGGCGCCCCGTGTCCGAGTGGCTGTCCCAGCTCGCCGACCCGAACCTCGAGGAGCTCGGGGCCTACGGGGTGTACGCCCTCGTCTTCGGCATCGTCTTCGCCGAGACGGGCACCCTCGTCGGCTTCTGGCTGCCCGGCAGCACCGTCCTGTTCACGGCCGGCCTGCTCGCCGCCCGCGACGGCTCCCCGCTGTCCCTGCCGGTGCTCGTCGTCGGCGTCACGCTGGCCGCCGTGGTCGGCGACACGGTGGGCTACTGGTCGGGGCGCCGGCTGGGCAGGCCGTGGCTGCTGCGCCGCGCCGGCAGGGCCGCGCAGCACCTGCCGCGGGCCGAGGCCTTCTACGAGCGCTACGGCTGGTTCGCCGTCGTGGGCTGCCGCTACATCCCGTGGCTGCGGGCCTTCACCCCGATCATCGCCGGCACCGCCGCGATGCCCTACGCGAAGTTCGCCAGCGCCAACGTCGTCGGCGCCCTCTCGTGGGGGGCGCTGCTGGTGCTGGCCGGCTACGCGGCCGACTCGCTGCCGTGGGTGCGCTCGCTGGCGTACTCCATCGCCGGCGTCGCCGTCCTCTTCTCGATCCTGGCCCCGCTCGTCGGCTGGCTGCGCCGGCGATGGAGTACGCC
>NZ_JAAALL010000030.1 GCF_009906315.1 Kineococcus vitellinus
GAAGAGTGGCGCCCTGGTCGAAGGAGTACCAGTCCAGGTGCCCGCCCTGGTGCTCGGCGGCGCTCAGCTCGGTGCTGGACGCGCCCCGGACGACGATGCCGTCGACGGCGTACTCCAGCTGATCGGCCTCCCACCGGCTCTGATGAGGGCCGCCGGGCTGGAGGAAGGTGCGCTCGAACCATGCCCGGTAAGCCAGCAGCACGTCGCGGACGAGTTCGGTCTGGCCGGGGGGGAGCGCAGCGGCGAAGGCGGGCGGGAACGTAGAGACCGTCAGGTCGGGCGGGGTGAGCTCGTACACCCGCACGCCGTCGACGCAGCGACCGCGCAGCGCCCGCCGTGCCCGGACCGCCCGTGGCGCGCTCCGGTCCTGGGCCACGGCGACCGGGGTGCTGGGCTCGGGCTCCTGCGGACCGAAGAAGCGGTAGAAGAGCTCTCGGTAGAGGGCCGGGTCGTAGTCGGCGGGGTCGATGCCGGCCGCGTCGGCCGCGGAGTTCATCCGGGTGAGCAGCGTGCGGCCGAGCCGGGCCCGCACGATGAGCGGGAAGCTGATCGGCAGCCGCTCCGTGCTCGCATCCAGGCCGTCGTCGGAGCCGGGGATCACCACCGGGCCCACCTCCCGGGCGAGGGTCGCGAAGATCGCCGACCCGCCGTCGGAGCCCGCGAACTCCCCGAACTGCCACTGCCGGCCCAGCAGGAACACGGGGTCGGCGATCTTGGCCGCCAGGGTGCCGGCGAAGTCCGCCTCGCGGGTGCGCGGCTCCAGGCGCGACCAGATCCGGAGTGGCTCGCACGTCGCGGAGATGAAGGCCATCGATGTCACGTCCTCATCGGTCTACGGGTTGTTCTGGTGGAAGTCGAGGATGACGCGGTCTCCGGCGACGTCCCGCCCGGCCGCGTTCGGTACCACCTCGCCGACGAGCAGCGGGAGCAGCTGGCCGTACCGGCTGGCACCGACCTGCTCCAGCTCGACCATGCGGTTGCGGGCGAGCTCCAAGGTGTCGTGCAGCACGGCGGCGAGGTCGGGGATGGTCCACGGCTGGTCGAGCACCGGCGGCACCGCGAGCAGGATGGCCTGCGGTGCGGTCGCGTCCGGCTGGTCGTAGTGGAGCGCCGCGCCGGTGACCTCCTCCCGGTAGGGCACGGACTCGCTCCACTCGTCGACGAGCAGCGCGGTGCCGCTCGCCCCGGCGGTGGGCAACCTGTCGGCGCCCATGATCGCCAGACTCACCCGGCCGGTGAGTCCTGCCGGGTCGGGCAGCGGCCCGCCGAGCCACGGGTCGCCGTCGACGTGCGGCAGCTGGGCGACCTGTCCGGCGACGGCGGGTCGTCCGAGGGCTTCGGCCAGCACCTGCACGTCGGCCAGGTCCGCCGCGCCCGGCCGGACGGCAGCAGCGCCCTCGAGCCAGGCGTCGAGCTCGGCCGGGCTGACGAGATCGGCGTCGAGGGCGGCCCGCAGGTCGGCCCGGACCGGGTCCAGCATCACCCGGGGTACCAGGGTGACGCCCTCGCCGAGCAGGTCGGTGGCCACCTGCACCCAGCTCGAGGCGGAGACCGGGCCGCCACCCTCGCCGGCCGCGGCGAGGGTGGCGGCCGCCGCCCGGCACCGTCCGGCGAGGTCGAGGAAGGCGACCTCGGCGGACTGCAGCAGCTCCGTGCTCACCTGGGTCCGGGACAGGAAGCGCCGCGGCAGCCCGACCCGGATTCCGTAGGCCCCGGCGGCTTTGGCCGCGTCGTGCCACGCGTCCCTGCCCGCCCAGAACGCGTCGAGCCGGGCGAGCTTCTCGGCGACCCGCGCGGGCGAGCCGCCGGTGATGTCCAGCGACGGCAGCCACGCGCTGGGCCGCTCGGCGGCGGGGTCCCCCGGTACCGGCGTGCGCAGCGCGCCCAGCCACACGGCCGGGTCGCCGTCGAGCACCGACTCCTCCAGGCCCGGATCTTCCGCCAGCAGCCGGGCGAGGGTGAGCGCGTCGGCTCGCGCGCCGTCGAGCACGTGCTCGACGCGGCTGCGCAGGTCATCGAGGTCGGTGCCGTCCCCGGCGACGGCGGTCACTTCCGGGGCGGCGAAGTCGAAGGCCCGGGCGGGCCGGCTGGTGGCGAGCAGGTCCGCGCAGCTTTCCACGAGCGGCGCGACGTCGGTGATGCTGTGGATGCCCGGACTCCAGGCCGCCGCCCGCCCCGGCTCGATCCGCCAGGCGTCGGTGGCGGTCGAGCGCGCCCCGTCGGAGGCGACGACCCCGGGCTGGTCCGGTGGCAGGTCCGACGGGCGCAGCTCGTGCAAGACCCGCGCGGTGAGGTTGCCGACGGCGGAGTCGAAGCCGTCGGCGAGCAGGGCGACCAGGTCCATCGGTTGCAGTGCGAGGCCGGCGACCGAGACCTCCGGCAGCGCCGCGCCCGGCGCCAGGCCACCACCCGTGAGGCGCACCCGGATCGCCCCCGGATCGCCGAGCAGCCCCGCCAGCCACGCGTTCACCGCCGGTTCCAGCGCCGCCCGCGGTGTCATCGGGACGCCCTGCCACCCTGGCGGCGCGACGACCGGGGCGGCGTCGACCGCCGGGAGCTGCAGGAGGAGTCGGTGCGTGACCGGCAGGCCGCTCCGCGGGGTGTCCGTGACCTCCGGGTGCGGGATCGCGGTCCCCTCGCTAAGCGCGGCGAGCACGGCCGCGGCCCGGGTGTGGTTTCCCCGGACGAGTTGGTGCACGGTCTCGCTGGTGGTGAGGTCGGCGAGGGCGTCGAGGGCGTCGGCGATCGAGTCGATGCCGCGCAGCACCCCGATGAGCTCGTCCGGCTGCTCCTTCGCGGGCAGGACGCTGCCCGTGACGTCGCCGATGCCCCACGGGTAGTCGCTGCGGTGGCCCCACAGCGTCTCGAACAGCGTCCCGCTCGCGTTCGGGTACTCGCGCTTGACCCAGTCCAGCAGCGTGCTGACGAGCGCGAGCCCGTCCACGACGTAGCGCGTCGGTTCGGTCACCGCGGCCGCGCCCGGGTCGACGGCGGCCACCGTCGGGAAGGCCCGTCGCAGCGGGAAGATCGCCGAGTCCAGTTCGACGACGTGCGGGGTGTCGGGTCGGTCGTAGTACTCGTGCAGGAAGCGTTCCAGCCGGTAGCCGAGCAACGCACCCAGGTCGTTGCCCGCCCGCACCCCGTCGATGAGGGACAGCGCCACCCGGACCCGGTCGGAGGACAGGTTGACCGACATCTCGTTGTTCAGCGAGCCCTGGGCGCGCCTCGAGCGGTACGCCGCCCGGAGCACCGCCGCGGTCACCGCATGCGTCGGCGACGGCGTCTGGACGAAGCCCTCGGCGGTCGGGTCGGTGATCAGCGGTCGGCCGGGCAGCGCGGCCAACGCAGCCGGCACCCCGGTGGCCGGCGTGCCGGCGCCCTTGGGGCGCAGGTCCTGCACCCATCCGTAGGCCCCCACCTGCGCCCCGGTGGCGCGCCGGGCGCGCAACGCGCCGAGCCGGCGCTGCGCGAGTCCGGTGAGCCAGGCGTCCAGCCGGTGGCCGGCGAGGTCGAGGTGCTCGCGGGTGAGCCGGGTCATCCGGTCGGCGGGCAGCGCGGCGAAGCTGGTGACGGCGCTGCGGTGCGCCGCCAGCTCGGGCGCCAGCGGGGATCGAAGGACGTCGGCGAGGGCACGGCCGGTGAGGTCCGGCGGGACGGCGACCCCGGCGCCGCTCAGCACCACCAGCTGGTCGACGGTGCTGAGCAGCAGTCCCCAGGACGAGGTCTGGTGGACGCTGCCGGCCGACCAGGTACGGAAGATGCTGGACGAGCCCAGCTGGGCGACCGCCTCCTCGGTGAGGAGCTCGCGGTTGATGAGCAGCCCGGCGGCGACCCGGCGTTCCTCCGCCAGCAACGCGTGCCGCACGAGGATCTCGGCGAGCCCGAGGCCGGAGAGGTCGGCCTCGCTGCGGGCGCGCAGCTGAGCCGTCGTGAGGTTCAGCAGGTGGTGGATCGACGTGCCTGTGCCGGGTGTGCTCCCGTCGGGCGCGAGCGACGTCACGCCCTGCAGCGGCCAGCGACCCTCAAGCAGCCGGAGCCCGTAGGCGCGGGACGTCTCGAGGCGGTGGAGGACCGGTTCCCAGTCCGTCGACGCGCGGCCGGACGAGGGGTCCCTCGGCAACGACCCGGCGGGCAGCCCGAACGCCGTCCGCAGCACCTCGACCAGGTGCTCCATCAGCGCGAACGGGCCGTAGGCCGCCTCGGGGTCCGTGGCCGACCCGTCGGCGGGCGGGATCGCGAAGCCCAGGCCCAGCTCCGGTTCCCCGCGGACGCCGCTGCGGTCGGCCACGTTGACGGCGAACCGGTAGCTCGCCCCGGCCGAGGTGGCTTCCAGCCCCAGCATCGCCAGGAAGTGCTGCTGCGCGTCGAATCCGGGCTGCCCGATCTGCGGGCTGTGGGCGTGCTTGACGGCGGCCCCTCCGTCGACGCCGTCACGCATCCGGGACCAGTCCTCGTGGAGCCGGCGGAGGAGGGCGAGCAGCGTGGTCTCGAAGCGCTCCTGGCGCGCCCGCTCGCCCGCCGCGGCGTCGTGCAGGCCTGCATCCCGCAGGTGCGGCTGGAACCGGCTGAGGGCGATGGCGGGCAGGAAGCCGTACGGCTGGTCGTCGACCCGCACGGTGGGTAGCAGCCCGCTCGCGGCGACGTGACCGAGCGCGTACGTGCGCAGCCGCTCGCGGGCGTCCCGGCTGAGCAGGCCCGGAAGGAGCTCGTCGAGGGCGTGCCCGACGGTGCCCGGGTACAGCGTCCGGTTGGTGAGCAGCGCGTCGGCGGCGTCGGTGCCGTCCGCGCCGGCGACGTGGTCGAATACGTCGGCGGCCACGCCCAGCGCCGTCGCGAGCCGGGCGCCGTCGGACTCGGTGGACGCGGCCACCAGCGACGCGCCCCGCTCGATCGGGAAGGCGGTGTCGGGGTCGTCGGTGCTGGAGTAGCCGGCCGGCTCGTCCTCGGTGTTGTTCGTCGGGGTGCCGACCGGCAGCAGCGAGAGCCCCTCGCCGGTGTAGTGGTGGGCCTCGAGCATCGTCGTGAGCCGCCGGGCGCCGTCGTCGGCGTCGCCGTCGGCGAGCCCCAGCACAAGCAGCTCGTCGAACCCGTGCTCGGCCTCCTGAGGGGTGAGAGCGACCCGCAGGGCCATCCCCTTCGCCTCGGCCTCCTCGAAGTCGGTCATCCAGCGCAGCGGGTCTGGGACCACGAGGTTGCCGTCGTCGTCGAGGGTGAAGGTGTCCGTGGAGGGGTCGAGGCTGAGGTGCAGGTCGGCGGGGACCGGCCGCCCCGCGGCGAGCTTGCCGGCCTTCCCCCCGGAGACCGTCACGACGGCGAACCGGCGGGGCAGCACCGTGGACGACGCGGCCCGGGTCCAGGTCCCGGTCCGGCTGCCGACGGCGGCCCCGCCGGCCCCGGGTGCCGGCTCGACCGGGGAACGGTCGATCCGGTACGCGGCCTCGGCGAGACGCTTCGACCACTCGGCGGGGACGTTGCCCAAGCTGCGGGGCAGCGCCTCGACGGCGGCCTGCTGGGCCCGTAGCCGGGCGGCGAGGCCGGGGATGGCAGCGGCCGGCAGCGGCGGGGCCGCCTCGATCGCCGACCCGACGCCGGCGAGCGCGCGACCGACGGCGGCCGCCTGTCGCTGGGTCAGGTCCTCGCCGGACGACGGCCCCGGCTCGCGCACCTCCCGCACCGGTTCTCGCGGGTCCCGCACGGGTCGTGGGTCCCGTACTGGTCGTGGGTCGCGTACCGGTCGGAGGGGCTCGCGCACCGGTCGGCGTGGGCCCCGGACGGGGCGTGTGAGCTCGCCGAGCCGCTTCTCGAGGACGGTGACGGCGTCGGAGATCGCCTCCGCTGCGAGGGCCCCGGACGTCGGGGCGGCCGCGCCGGGCTCGGTGACCCTGGCGACCCAGGCGGCCCGGCGCGTGCTGCGGCCGATGCACAGTGCGCGCCAGGCGCCCTTGCGCAGCTCCTCGTCCCCGCCAGCTGCGGCGGTCTCGGTCCAGAAGGAGGCGCCGTCGGCACGTTCGGTGTCGGTCAGCTCCTCCTCGTGGCTGTCCGCCGCCAGCGGCTCCGGGTGGAACCGCACCCACAGCTGGTGCTCGAGCCTGGTGCGGTCGGCAAGGGCGAACACGGCGGTGGCCGCCCGCTCCGGGACGGCGTCGTCGAGCTCGGGCCGGTCGCTGGGGGTGGCGGCGATCTCGGCGCGGACCTCGACGCTCCCCGG
This sequence comes from Kineococcus vitellinus, assembly GCF_009906315.1. Taxonomy (GTDB): domain Bacteria; phylum Actinomycetota; class Actinomycetes; order Actinomycetales; family Kineococcaceae; genus Kineococcus; species Kineococcus vitellinus. Next base: position 6,209 of record NZ_JAAALL010000030.1, read on the forward strand.
CCGACCGGCAGCCGCGTCCAGCTTCGCCAGGAGCTCGGCCTTCAGCGCTCCGGGCAGCACCGTGATGCCGGCGGCCGCCGCCTGCAGGTCGGGGCCGAGCGCGGCGGTCCGGTCACCGAGCCGCCGAAGGATCAGCTCGGCCGCCTCGGCCGAAGCGACGAGCTGCTCGTGGCGCAGCGGCAGCTTGCGCCTGGCATCCAGCGCCTCCGCGGTGGTGCCGTCCTCGAGCACCACCCGGCGGGCGGGGACGACGTGGGCCAGCGGGTCCGGCAGCGCGCCACCCACCGGTGGCCGGTCGGGACCGGTGGGCGGCGGGACGGCGGGACGCAACGGTTGCCCCAGCGGCGTGCGGCCGCGCTCCCGGGCGACCTGTGCACCGGGCCGGATACCGAGGTCGCTGCCCAGCCGCAGGGTCGCCAGGAGCCGGTCCTCGATGGTGCGGACACGCTCGTCGACGACGACCTGCTGGGCGGCGAGCTCGCCGACGAGGCGGTCGCGCTGGTAGTCCGAGCGCAGCTGTCCCAGCGCGGCCCGCGCGGCCTCGAGCTGGCGGCCCAGCGCGCGGCCGGCGCCGGTCAGGCGGTGCTGCTGCTCCGGCGTGCCGGTGGTGACCGGCTGCTGCAACCGGATGCGCAGATGCTCGAGGGCGTCGGCGAGGGCGGCGAGGTCGCGGTCGGCCGCCCGGTAGAGCGCGGCCTCCACCTCCTGGCGGATCTCCTTCTGCTGCTTGATGCTCCCGGTGAGCTCGGTGGCGTAGTGGCGGCCCGCGAGGCGGTCGAGGATCGCGGTGATGTCGACCAACGAGTCCAGCACGACGGCGAGGTGATCGGTCTTGTCGGGGATCTCGACGGTGGTGAACCGGGTCTCGACCCGGACCGGCAGAAGCACCGCCGGCACCTGCGGGTCGAGGTCGGCGACCAGCGCGGTGAGGTCGGCGACCGCGTCCGCGGTGCCCGGGGCGGTGGTGAGGGTCGACCAGTCGACGGTGCTGCTGCTCATCTCCTCCCTCCCTCGCTCAGTCGACCGGGAGCATGTCGGTGGCGTGCCGAGCCAGCCATACCGGGTTCTGGCAGAGGATCGACGCCAGGTGGGCTGAGGTCTGGCCCCAGCCCGGCAGACCGGGGCTGGTCGGCGTGAGGCCCGCGTTGTCCGCCACCAGCACCTGCGCCGGCAACTGCCCGGCCACCGGTTGCAGGTGCTTCCACGCCAGGTCGTCCCAGCTGGTGAGCGCCGGCGGTGGGGCGGCCGGGTCCTCGTCGAGGTCCAGGCCGAAGCGCAGCTGCCCCGGACGTTCCATGAAGCAGAAGAAGAACCCGGCGTCGGTGTCCGTCCCGGCGGCCTCGTCCAGGGTCAGCTCGAAGCCGTAGATCGAGATGTCCGGGTCGAGGTGGCCGCGGACCACCGGGTAGCGGACCTCGCCGGCCTCGTCGAGGGTGCGGCGACGGCCGGTGCCGGTGTAGCGGCCGTGCTGGGCGAACACGATGGTGTCGGGAAACTTCACCAGCAGCTCGGCACGCACGACGAGCACGAGCAGCCCCGACAGCCGGGGAGCATTGCTGCCCAGGTCACGGTCCCACAGGTGCAGCTCACCGATGTCCGGCGGCCGGTCCGCGCCGGCGTCGGCGGCGTCGAAGAACCGGCGGAAGTACGTGCCGCGCTGGTCGGTCGGGTACTCGTGCCACAGCAGCTGGCGGGCGAGCTCGGTGTTCACCCCGGCCAGCAGCGACTCGATGAAGCGCACGTTGGGGACCATGAGCGAGATTGACTCCGTCGGCAGGTTCGTGATGTTGGGGATGACATAGTCCTGCGAGAGCTGCCGCAGCGGGTTGAAGAGGGGGTCCTCGAAGGTGGGGTAGGCCACGACGGGCCGCAGGCGATGGCTGTTGGCGAGCTCCGCGGACAGGTCGGGGACCCCGCCGAGCACGGTGGCGAGCCGGGCCGCCATCGCCACCGACGGTCGCAGCTCGTGCGCCACCTGGATAGCGAGCGCGGCCGGTGGCCGCAGTGCGGCGGCGGGTGCCGGCAGGGGGCGGGACGCGGCGAAGGCCCCGAACTCGGTGAAGGCGCCGGCGAACTCGGCCGCGTTGAGCGGGCCGGCGGTGGGGGCCAGGGTTGCGAGGGTCGTCGCGCTCTCCCGGGCGATCACCAGGGCGAGGTGGTTCTTGCCGTCGATCGCGGTTCCGTAGTGGGTGGTGAAGGCGTCGGCACCCATCTCGACGACGGTCGGGTCGTCGCCGGCACCGGTGGTGAGCGAGCCGTCGAGGAGCGCGGTGCTGAGGATCGCCACCTCGTCCCGGAGCGCCGTGTGCGCGGGGTCCGATGGCGGATACCAGGCGTCGAGGGCGTTCGCCACCGCCGTGCGCAGCGCGGAGAGGGTCAGCTCGGCAAGCGTGCCCGCCTGCCGCCTGGCCTCCACGGCGGCGCCGGCCAGCACCGGGAAGACGTCGCGGCCGCGTGGCAGCTGGGCGGCGACCGCCTCGACGACGGCGGACACCTGCGTCGGATCGACGCCCAGCACCGGCTCCGCAGCGGGCGGCGCGGTGGAGACCGCGACGCCGGGCGCCTCGTTGAGCCGATCGAGCAGGCCGTCCTGCAGGTCGGTCTCGGCCGTGAGCGCCCTCATGAGGGGGCGCGCGGGCCGGGTGATGCGCCGGAAGGCCGGTGCCTGCGCGGCGGCGGGCACCCGGCTCGCGTCGACCTCCCCGCGGATGGTGCGGTCGGTCCCGGCGGCGCTGCGCAACGCGGACTGGGCGGCCGCGGTGAGCCCGAGCAGCCGGTCGATGCCGGCCGGGGCGATGTGCTTGGCGAAGACCCGCTCGCTGGTGGCGATCGCGAGGTCGGCCTCCCGCAGCCGCTGGTTGACGGCGTCGAGCTCCTCGACCTGGGCCCAGGCCCGCTCCATGTACTCCTCGTCGCGCTGCCGGACGATCTCGGCGCCCAGTCCGGCGGCCGCCCGGTTGCGCGGGTCCAGGTTGAGCTCGGCGACCCACCGGGTGTCGCCGGTGGTGGCGTCGGCGACCCTCTCGAGCCCGGCGTGCTTGCGGGCGTACGCGGGCGGCGTGATGATCGGGTCCTCGCTGGCGTCCGCGCCGGCGTCGCGAAAGTCGACGGCCAGGTCGACGACCGCCTGCAGCCGGCCGGCGACGTCGGCCCCCGGTGCGTCCGGGAACGGCGTGCGGCCGTCGAAGTCGACCGGCGCCAGAGCCCCCTCGAGACCCACGGTCGTGCCGGGCGCCACGTCGACGCCTGCGCCGGGGTCCGAGATGTCCAGGTCGCGGGCGCCGAAGTCGTCGGCCTCGATCCGGTACGCCCGCGGCCGCCGGGCGAGCACCTCGAAGTCGGTCAGCGCCCCGGTCCGGAAGGACCAGTCGTGCAGGACCGGGAAGCGCCGCGGCTGCCCCTGCCCCCACGAGGGTCGCTGCGCGGGGACGGTGCCCGGCTCGGCCGGGGTCCCCAGGGCCGCGAGCCGGCCGACCTCGAAGGCCGGTACCACGAAGGCCCGGTAGCCGGTGTCCAGGTCCAGCCGCCGCGGGCTGAGCAGCCGGGAGAGCGCCAGGTCCGGTTCCGACCGGACCCGGGCGTCCAGCAGGTCGCCGGGGTCACCCGCACCGAGGTCGCCGTGGGCCTGGACGTGCGCCCACGCCCAAGTCTCGGTGACCGGCGGCAGCGGTGCGGTGTCGGCGACGGCGAGGATCGCCGGCTCCCCGGGCACCGGGGTGAGCGAGTACTCGCCGTCGGCGAGCACGAGCAGGACGAGCCACGGCCGTAGCCGGTGGTCGGCGGTGGCCCGGGCGGGGGTGTAGCGCCACGGGAGGTCCTCGTCGTAGAACTCCACGTAGGCGAGTTCGCCCGGGGTGGCGTCGACGCTGCCGGGAACCGGCACGACCCGCAGCACCGTGCCGGGCCGGAAGCCCCTGACGTCGCCCGGACCGACGATGGAGACCTGCTGGGTGACGGAAACCGGTGCGAGCGCCGGCGCACCGGGGACCGGGACGGCCTCCAGGGTGAGCGCTGCGGACAGCGTGGCGCGGTCGCGCGGGCCGGCGTCCGGCGTGGCACCGAGGTGGTCGACCTGGTCCACCCGGGTGGCGATGCCACGGCGGGACCACGGCAAGAAGCTGTACTCCGGCAGCTCAACGGACAACCTGCACCTCCGGGACGACCTGGTAGCGGACATCGGCCGCCCCGGCCCCGGCGAGCGCCGCCAGCCGCTGCTCGGCCTCGCTGCGGGACAGCAGCCCGGCCCCGTCGACGACGGGGCGTCCGTCATCGTCCAGCGGCGCCAGCGAGTGCGTAGAGGTGACCGCGAACCTCGGCTCCGCCGTGACGGCCTGGCGGACCTTGCCCCGCTCGGCGAGCCTGCGCTGCTGCGCCGCCGGGGCGGAAGCGGCGGTCGTGCCGCCGGGCACCAGCCGGGAGAAGACCAGCCGCGGCGTCACGGGGACGGCCGGCGGGGTCGGCGCCGCCGGATCGGGGTCGTCGATGACGATGAGCTCGAAGCGCTGCGGGTGGTGCAGGACGACGTCCGCCTCCAACGACTGGCCCGCGACGGCGCGGACCCCGTGGGGGCGGTCCTCGAAGGCGGGGGCCTTGAGCAGGTCGGCGCCGGTCTCCTTGGCCCCGGCGAAGGTCGCGGGCGAGAACGCTGCCGTGACGTCGTCGAAGGGGACGCTCTCGGTGCCGGAAGGGGCGCTCTGGGTGCCGAAGGCCAGGCCGGTGATGGTGACCCGGCTGACGTCGCTCGGCGGGGTCTTGCCGACCAGGCCGATGTCGGTCGCCAGTGGGATGAGGTTCTGCCGGGCGGCGAGCAGACCGCCGGCGTCGACCACCAGCTCGCCCGTCGGCAGGGGCAGCAGGGTGACGCCGGCCGAGGTCTCAGACAGCTCGGCGGACCAGTTCAAGGGGTCGCGGAGCTGGTCGAGCACCTTCGGCAGCACTGGCTCGGCCGGGATGGTGGTCTCGTGGCGCTCGCCGAAGGTCGCTTCGACCTCGACGGTGACCTTGAAGAAGAGGATCTTGAAGCTTGCCCTGCCGTAGGCGTACCACGGCGTCGGCCCCCGCAGCGTGAGGTCCAGGCTGATCGAGCAGATGTCGGTGCCCCCGGCGGTGACGGCGAGCTGGCCCCACATGTGCGCGTCGATGAGGAACGGCGCGAACTGCACGAGCACGTCGAAGCCGAGCTCGCCGCTGATGGAGAAGCCCTCCACGCCGACGAAGAGCTCCAGCTGCGCCCCGAACTGGATGGTGTTCGAGGTCAGCGCGAAGTACAGCCGGAGCGTGAGGCGCGGGTTGTCCTTGAGCAGCGACAGGGTGAGCCGGCGCATCGACGGGAGCCGGAGGTGGGCCGCCGGCGAGTAGCTCGGGTGGAAGCCGCCGATGGAGACCACGAGGTCGGGCCGGGCGCCCCAGGAGAGCCGGATGGCGATGTCGCCCTCGAGGCTGAGCTTGAAGTCGCCCAAACCGATGAACGAGTCGTAGATCGCGGCGTCGAAGTAGAGCAGCCCGGCGGCGATGTCGATGCCGCCGAGGAATGCGACCTTGAGGTCGACGATGGCGGCGTCGGCGGTGGGCAGCGCCAGCCGGAGCACGCCGAGCAGGGCGATGTTCGGCTGCGGCGCGATCTCCAGCACGAGGCCGACCTTCAGCGTCACCAGCGGTGGGTTCATCCAGGTGAGCAGCGCCATCGGCGCGATGAGGAAGTGCCCCTCCTGCGCCGGAAACGCCTCCTCCAGATCCCGGACGATGACGTCGATGCGGTTGATGATGTCGGTGGGGAAGAGGATCGAGTCAGCGGTGCCGTTGCGTAGTCCGTCGCGGATGCGGTCGACGTCCATGCCGCGGTTGAGGCCGAGGAGGCCGCCGGCGCCGGCGAAGAAGAACCCGAAGCCGAGCGGGATCGGCACCGGAAGCGTGACTGTGATGAGCATAAGCACCGAGAACCCGGGTGAGCCGTCCGGTGCCTTGGTGGTGACGATGCCGATCGCGGTCAGCGCGAACTTCTCTAAGACCGCGATCTCGAGTGCGCCGACGTACCGGCCGCGGGCCTCGTCGACGAGCAGGAAGCCGCCCAGACGGACGGTGGACGCATCCAGCGAGAAGCCGAAGCCGTCCGGTGGCTTGAAGGACAGCGCGGCGCCGGAGCCCGTGATGGCCGCCCGCAGCCCGACCCGGGTGACGGCCACCGCGATCGGGCCGAGCGTGGCGTTGCCGGACAGCGCCGCGACGATGTCGCTGTGCTGCCCGAGCACCGCGGCGAGGTACAGCTCGCGCAGGTAGAGCAGGTCGAGGATGTCGAGGTCGAGCGGGAAGGTGAGCTCGATGCCGTTGTCGAGGTCGCCCGGGCCGCCGTGCACCTCGAGCCGGTCGTCGCGGTAGGCGATCGCCGTCGTGAAGCCGGCGCCGAGCTCCTGCGGGATGAGTTGGGCCACGAAGGAGTCGCCGTCGGACCCGTCGACCCGGATCACGGCGTCGGTCAGCTCGACCGCCGCGCCGAGACCGTCGACGACGAAGGTGGTGCCGCTGGTGGCCGGGTCCCAGAAGGCGAACTCGCCGAAGAACGTCGCGGCCAGCCCGCCGAGCCGGACGGCGCCGTCCTCACCGCCGAACAGCGGGTGGTCCGCGTCGGAGCCGGCGATCTGCAGGCCGACGCCGACGACGTCGAGGCCAGGCGCTGGGGCGACCGGCAGCTGCGGGTCGGTGGAGGGGCCGACCAGCCACGCGGTGACCCCGGCGTCGACGCCGATCCAGTCCTGCGAGCCGAAGAGCAGCGTCACCGCGATGTCACCGGGGAAGGTGACCGACCCCCGCAGCCGGATGCCGAGGCGCCCGTCGTCCTCGCTGAAGCCGAGCTCGAGATCGTCGGTGACGTCGACCGAGACGCCCGACAGTGCGCCCTGCAGCGCGCCCATCCCGATGGCGGCCGGCTCGGGGAACCGGGTGACGAGCCGGATCGGTCCGCTGTCGCTGGTGAGCAGCCCTGCGCCGCGCAGGACCCGGTGCGCGGTCGGCCCGCTGGGCCACAGCGGCCGCTCGAGCAGGTCCTCGACGTGCGGCAGGACGTAGCGGACTACGAGGGGCAGCAGCCAGTTGCTGGTGAGCTGCAGGCCGCCCTGCGGGGTGAGGACGAACGCCGGCTCCGGCAGGAGCACCACCTCGACGTCGTCGGCGGCGGCCTCGCCGAGCGGGAGGAGCCGGACGGCGAGGCGGTCACCTGCGAGATCGATCTCCAGCTCGGGGGTGAACCAGTCGAGCGGGTCGCCGACCTCGAGCCGGAGCCGGACGAGTCCCTCGACGCCGTCGAGGTAGCCGAGCCGGGCTTGGACGATGGTGACCGGGCCGGTGTCCAGCCCAGTGAGCGTGACCCGCACCTGGGGGTGGCCGGCGGCCGCCCAGCCCAGCTCGACGCCGAGCTCGCACCCGGGCAGCAGGTCCATCTGCCAGCGCAGCCGGTTCTCGGTGCGCAGGATCCGGTGGCCGGGAGGCAGCGGGACAGGACCGGAGCCGGAGCCGGAGCCGGCGCCGAAGAGCCGCTCGATGTGGCCGATGAGCAGCGCGGGGTCGCTCACCTGGGTCTTGAGCCAGCCGGGGTCGAGCATGTGCCGCAGCCGCTCGGCCTGCGCGCTGCCGAGGAAGCCCGAGGCGGCCGGGTCGTAGATGCCCAGCGCCTCTGCGACGTCGAGGGCGACGTCCAGCACCGGGTGCGGGGTCTGGGGACGTAGCGCGTCGGTGATCTCCTGGAGCACCTTCGGCACCAGCGCGGTCAGCGTGCTGCCCAGCAGCTCGCCCAAGCCCGTCACGGTCGGCAGCAGCTGGATCGGTGTGACGTTCTCCGGGGAGACGAGCAGGTGGACACCCGTGGAGTCGACGCTAAAGGCCATCGTCACCTCGCCCCAGTCGCCGGGCAGGTCGAGGTCCAGGGTGATGCTGCCGGCCGGCGTCACCACCGGGCCCGACGCCCCGGGGGCGAGGTCCACGGCGAGGGCGACGGTTGCACCGACCGGGCCGTCGGCGTCGCCGAAGGTACCGGAGAGCTCGAGGCGAAGCGGGTCGGCACCCGAGGCCCGCAGCACGAAGTCACCGGGCAGCGCGAGGCCCTGGCTGTCGTCCAGCCCAAGGGCGCCACCGATGGTGCGGAGCAGGTCGTTGACCTTCTCGCCGGCGAGCTGTCCGGCGTCGTTGCCCAGCGCCGTCGGGCTGCGCAGCCAGCCTCCCGGGTCACGGATGAGGGCGCTGACCGGCGGAACCACACCGCCGCTGCCGGCGAACCCGCCGAGTAGCGCAGTGGTGACCGCCGACAGCGTGAGGTCGACGACGAGGTCGAGCAGCTTGGCCCGCAGCGCGATCGGGTCGAGCGGGCGCAGGTTCAGCGCCGGGCTGAGCCACGGGTGGGCGACGACGGTGATGGTGCCGGACAGGTCCCGGCGGAGCGCGGCAGGGCCGGCGACCAGCGAGACGTCCAACGCGGTGGCGAGCGTGCGGGTGTCGAGGTCGAGCCGGCCGCCGAGCCGGAAGGGGCCAGCCAGGGTGAGGTTGGAGGTGGTCTCGAGGCGGACGATGAGCGTGGTGTCGTCCAGGCTGAGGCGCAGCGGCAGCGCGGGTGGTGCGACGCTGAACGAGCCGGGGTCGAGCCCGCCGAGGTCGATCCCCGAGGTGTCGATGTCACCGAGGACCTGCAAGAGCGCGGTGAGCAGCGCGGCGCGCCGCTCGGTGAGCGTGCGGACCGGCACGGTGGCGAGGTCGGCGAGGCCGTGGATCGATGCGCGGAATCCCTCGGTGGTGTCGATGACCAGCCCGGCCGCCGCCAGCAGGTCCACTGCGGCTTGCGCGGCCGGGTTCGCGAGCGCGGCGGTGAGCTCGGCCAGGACCGCGTCCAGCGCCAGGCGGAGCTCCTCGTCGGTGAGGGTCAGTGCCTTCCGGACGGGACCGGCGGCGACGGCGGCGTCGACCAGGTGGAGGCGGGGCGCGATCGCCAGCGCGCCGCCCCGGCTCCCAACCCCGCCCGCACCGGCACCCGGCGCGGCCGGGGCCACCGTCACCCCGGCCTCGACCCGTCGCACGCGCGCGGTGATCGGTCCGGGGGGGAGGGTTCCCTCGCCGACGAGCCAGCCGTCCGGGCGGTAGATCACGGCGTCGACGCCGAGCGCCGTCGCCGCCCGGGGCGGCTCGGGGGCGTCGGGGAGCAGCCGCAGCCGGGCGAGGTCGACCCGGGCGTCGGCGGACAGCGTGATGTCGCCGGGGCTTGCTGCCGCCGGGTCAGCGCGGGGGGTGGTGAGCCCGAGGCGGACGCCGAAAGCGACGTGGGTCGGCGCCTCGCCGCCGGCGAGCCCGGTGAGAGTGGCCCCGGCGAGCAGGCCGAGCAGGTCGCCGCCGATCCGGGAGCCGATCGCCAGACCCGGCACGGGGTCGACGAGGCCGACCGGCGCACCGGCGAACCAGGTCGACCGGACCGCCCCACCGAGCGCGCCGTCGGCGCCATCGAGCAGCGCGGCGAGCTGGCCGACGCTGGCTCCCAGGGCGCTGTCGGCGACCGGTCCAGCGACCGACGCGGCGACCCGCAGCGCGTCGGCCAGCACCGGGTCGACCAGCGGGCGCACGTCGCTGCCGGCGTGCGGGCTGCCGATCGTGACGAGGTCCGCGACCAGGTCGGGCCGGCTGGCGGCCAGATGCCGGGCGACGACCCCGGCCGTGGAGTGCCCGACCACCCGGACCGGCTGCCCGGTGAGGGCGCGGACCCGCTCGACCACCCGCCGGAGCTGGTCGACCTCGCTGAGGGGGGCGTCGGGGAGCAGGTCGGCCGTGTAGACCGGCGCGACGGCGGTGAGCTGGACGGAAAGGTCGACTTCGGCCGGGTCGGGCAGCGCGCGCAGATCGGCGTGCCCGCCGGGGACCGGAGGCGCTCCGCTGATCGCGGTGACCAGCTCGGTGAAGATCGAGTGGTCGGTGAACGGTGGGGCGACGAGGAGCACGGGGCCGCCTCCCGCGGCCAATCGGCCGACCACCTGGATGATCACCGCGGGATCCCTCGGCAGCAGCCCGTGCGGAACGGTGACGGTGGTGCCGTGGGCCCAGCCGGCGGGCAGTTGCGCGGTGAGTGGGACGAGTCCGTCGCCGTCGGCCAGCCATGCGGCCAACGCGTCGAAGCCCGCTGCCAGGGTGGCGGCGTCGCGTCCCGCGAGCAGCGACGTCAGCGGGGGACGGAACGCCGAGGCCTCCGCTAGGAAGTCAGCCAACCGGGCGCCGTCGCTGACGTCGGCGGCGCGCTGGGCGATGGCGGTGATCCAGTTGGCGGGCGGCCCGGCGGGATCGAGCCAGGCGAGGCCGTCGACCGACGTGACCCCCTGAGCGGCGTCGGCCGTTTCCTGGACCATCCGGAGGATCCACGGGTCGTCGTACGTGCCGGAGCCGGAGATCGGTCGCGCAGCCGGCAGTTCAGGAGCACCACCGAAGGGGTCGCCGGTGCTGAAGGCGCCCGGCAGCAGCCGGCCGAGCAGCTCGAGGAAGGTGCCGGCGCGCGGCACGCCGTCCGGTGACATCCCGGTGAGCGCCTGGTGCAGGTGGGCCCGCACCGCCGTCGCGGGATCGTCCAGGAGCACCTGGAGCTGGTCGGCGCCGGCGATGAGGTCGGCGAGCAGCGGCCAGTCGTCGGGCAGCGCGGGCAGGTCGCGGTGCAGCCCGAGCAGCGCGGCGACGACGTAGGCCGGTTCGCCGGCCCACGTCCGCAGTGCGGAGCTGAGGACCTGACCCAGCAGCCGGATGGCGTCCGACCCCAGGCCGAGGTCGCCCTGCAGGCCGGGCAGCACCCAGCTGTACGGCCCGAGCTCGGCGCCGTCCACGGTGACGGTGACGCCGGTGAGGCCGATCTGCCACGTCGGGGGCTCCCCGGGCCGCCAGCCGGCCGACGCCGTCGCCGGCCCGGACGTCAGCTGCAGGCCCGACAGCTCCAGCGGACCGTCCGGCGTGAGCTCGACCAGCAGCTGCGACCGGCCGATGAGGGCGACGGACCCGGCACCAGTGGCCGGCAGGTCGATCGCCAGCAGCTCGACCAGCAACCGGCCCTTGAAGGCACCGTCGGCGGCACCGGCCCACAGCCCCAGCCGGAGCCGCTGCAGGCCCGCCGGATCGGCTTCCGTGCGGGCGTTCCAGGCGGCCAGCGACAGGCTGACCGAGCCGGCGGCGGCGACCGCGATACGCCAGGGGTGCGCGCCGGTGCCGGCGCCGGTGACCGCCGGGGTCAGCCCGACCAGCACGGCCACCTGCTCCAGCATGTGCGACCAGGGGTGGGCGGGATCCTGGAGGATGCCGCGGTGCAGCTCGCCGAGGGCCAGGGTGGGGTCGCGGCCGAGCGCCGCCGGGTCGATCCGGTGCGGGAAGGTCGGGTCGGAGTCGGGCCGGCGCAGGCCCAGGAGGGTGAGCAGCGCCCGCGCCGCCGGGGAGTCGCCGAAGGCATCCTCCAGCACGGCCAGCGCGGCGTCGGTGGCCACCCCGATCACCGCATCGGCGTCGGTGAGGTCGACGACCCCGTGCTCTTGGCCGTCAATGAGCACGTCCGTCATCGTCAGCCAGGGCACCAGGGTGCCGTCGGTGAGCCGGAAGCCCGCGCCGAGGTTGCCGACCTGCACGGTGGGGTTGTTGCTGACGAGCTCGCCGGCGGCCGGTGCCACGAGTGCGACGATCACCTCGGGGACGACGGCGGTCCGGCGGGGCGGTGCTGCCGGGTCGGCCGGCAGGCCGGCGAGCGCGGGGAGCGGGACCCGCAGCACGGTGACCGTGCCCGTCAGCGCGACCGGACCGGCGTCCACCCGCACCTCCAGCCCGATCTCCAGCTCGCGGTCGGCGGTGACGAGGAGGGACAGGAAGAGGTCGACGACGTCGGAGTCGAGCAGCCTGGCGCGGAACGGTTGGGCCTGGCTGCCGCTGCCGGCCACGGGCAGGTCGTCGCCGATGAGGCCGGCCAGGTGGGTCGCCCAGGTGGCGAGGGTGGCGGGCGTGTCGACGATGTCGACGAGCCAGTCGAGCATCGCCTCCGGCCGCCGGAACAGCTCCTCCAACGGCAGCGGCGGGATCGCCGACGATCCGTCGGTGCTCATCCCGAGCAGCTCGAAGAGGTGGTCTGCCAGCCTCGCCAGCTGCCCGTTGTCGCCGGCCTCGGCGGCGAGGGTGTCGACCACCTCCTTGAGCAGCAGTTGCAGCACGCGGACGAGGTCGGCGCCGAGGGAGTCGGAGTCGACGACGAGGTCGACCGGTTCGTCGTCGCCGAGGTGGAAGTCGTTGACGGTGACCCGCACCCCGGCGTGCACTCCCGGCGGCGCGGCGTCGTCCAGGTGCACGCTGACCGCGGCGCCCACGGCCGCCATCGGGATCTCGTCGCCGGGGAACTCGACGTCGACGCCGACCAGCAGCGGCCCACGGGCGGTGCCGGCGATCGCCTCGAGGTCTCCTGCGACGCTCAGCAGGGGCAGCCGGACGCTGCCGAGCACCTCTCCGACGCCGGAGCCGACGTCACTGCTGCGGAGGACACCGGCCAGCCCGATGACGTCGTCCTCGACGGTGAGGAAGAGGTTGCTGGCCTGCGTGTCCAGCAGCGGGTACCAGCCGGGCCGGCTCGGGTCGGGCGGCAGCAGCTCGTCCAGCAGGCGCAGCAGCGCGGATCGCTGCGCAGGATCGACCAGGACCCGCCGGATCGCGGCGAGCGGGTCCTCGAACCAGCTGCCGAGGAGGTGGCCGTCGGCGTCGGTGAGGCCGACGGCGGTGAGCAGGTTGGAGGTGCGTGGATCGACTCTCACGTCAAGGCTCATCGTCGGCCCTCACAGCGCCTCGGTGATCGGCTGGATCACCCTGGACACCCTGGCCATCACACCCTTGATGACGTCGCCAGCCGCCCCGGGTCACGTGGCGATGAGCGTAGCGGCGGCGAACTCGCCTGGTAAGGCCTCGGCTGACCGGGGATGGGGGGACGCCCGATCGGGCACCGCCGTCGTCGCGCGGATCTCGTGCCTGGTGCGCTAGGGGGTGGCGACGGTCATCGCGAACCGCACCGGGCCGAGCGTCTGGTTCCCCGCCGTCGGGTGGGTGATCGTCGCCGTGACCGTGAGCTCCGTCCGACCCGCCGTCTGCGGGACCGGCCACGGCTCGGTGACGAGCGCGTCGAGCCGGCGGACGCCGCAGCGCAACGTCACGTCGGGCTCCCCGGCACGGCGCACGGTGAACCGGATGTCGGCTGGTGTCACGCGCCAGGGCGTGCCGCCGGTGCCGATCCTCAGGTGGATGTGTTGGCCCGCGAGCAGCGGGTCCCGGCGGTCGGCGCCCCTCGCATCGGTGACGCGGACGTCGAGCAGCCGGTACGCGTCCACCGGTCGCAGCATCCCGATCGCGGTCACCGCGGCGTCGATCGTCGCACTGGTGACGTACGCCCCGGGCGGGTCCAGGCCGCCGACCCCCGCCGGAAGTGCCGCCGGGAGCACCGTGACGCCGTTGACCGGCCGGGTGATGCTCGCCAGGTCCCCGGGGCGGATGCCGAGCCCGGCGGCGAGGACCGCTGCGGCGTCGGCACGAGTCGGTGGACGCGCTTCCCGGGGCAGCTCATCGATGGTCGGTACCGCGCCGTCCGGGATGGTCGCGCCGAGAGCGGTGAGCAGCGGCCGCAGCGCCGCCTCCGCCATCGCATCGGCCTGGGTCGCGTCCGCCGGGTCGTACCCCGCCAGCAAAGCCAGCGCGGCGGCCGTCCGTTCCACGAGAGCGCGCCGGCTCGCGCCGGCCACCGCGGTCTCGATCGCGGTCACCACCGCGTCCAACGTGGCGCCGGCCACCGGCGGGGTCTCGCCGCTCGCCGCGGCGATGGCGGTCCCGACCCGAGCTCCGGTGACCGCACCCGCGCCGAGCGGGTTCGCGCCGCTCGTGAGCGCGGTGACCGCCGGGATCGAGCCGAAGGCGGCGCGGAGCAGAGCGACGACGTCGAGGCCGGTGAGCGCGTCGGTCCGCCGGCGCAGCGACTGCTCGCAGGCGCGCGCGATGCCTACCGCCATCGCGTTGCGGCACCACGCTTGGGCGAGGGCGGCCGCATCATCGCTGTTGGAGTGGTACCCCAGCTCGAGGTAGCCCACCGGGATCGCGCGTCCGCCGGGTCGGGGGAAGGAGATCGCGGCGAGGTTCCCGTTCGGGTTGGTGAGCGAGCGGATTCCCTGCACCGCGGACCCGTCGCGGAAGTGGTCGACCGTGGTCGCGAGCTCGCTGGTGGTGTTCCCGTTGATGGAGTAGTACGACCGCGCCCTGCGGTTGTTGAGCCCGACTTCGGCATCGATTTCGGTGGCCAGGTCCGTCGCGAAGGCACGGGCCTCGGTGTTGCCCTCGACGTAGCCCGCCTGGCCGGGCGCCGGGGAGGCGGGGGTGGGGCGGATGTCGAGATACATCGCCAGGTACCCGCGGGCGGCCGGGGCGCCTGCGTTGGTGTGGACCGCGACGAACACGTCGACCGGTTGCAGCGGGCTCGCTGCCAGCCGACGGAACAGCTCGAGCCGCTGGGTGATCCCCGCGCTGTTGATGTTGCCGTTGCTGGCGTTGCCTTGGACGATCGGCCCACCGGGCGGAGCCGCCTGGTCGTGCACCGCAGCGATCCAGTAGTAGGAGTTCTGCTGCCAGAGCCGGGGGTGGTCCGGCGCGGTGACCGGGTCCACCGCGACGAACGTGCCGTTGGCCAGCTGCCGGATGCCGGGCACGGTGGGGTCGGTCTCGCGGCCGACCGTGGTGCGGATCCCGTTGGCTGCCGCGACCTGTCGGACGCCCGCCGAGATGCCGACGACGTTCTCGTCCTCGCCGCCCCAGTTCTCGATGACTGCGCTGTACCCGCTCCACGCGGCCCGGCCTGTGCGGTAGGTGGTGCTCGCGGCCGGGGCGGCGTACAGGCCGTGCCCGGGAGAGACAAGCAGGTGCCGACTCTCGACGAGGCCGAGCAGCCGCGGCACTGGCATGGCCAGTACCGGCAGCAGCTCCTCGGCGAGGGAGCGGTTGGCGAAGAGCGCGTTGGCTCCCTGGTCGACGCGCGCGAGGTCGGCTGCGCTCACCGCATCCCCGCGGGACCAGCCCCAGCTCGGGTTGTGCATGGAGGCCGGCGTCAGCGATGGGTGGGAGAGCAGCGTGCGCTCGAGCACGGCACACGCGGCGGCGTCGTCCCACGTTGCCGTCGGCCCAAGCCGCGCGTCGAGCACCCAGCGCAGGCCGTTGAGCAGGTGACCACGCGGGTGGCGGGCGTCCAGCCTCGTCTGGAGCTCGGTGTGCGCCCAGCTGGCGCGTGCGGACCGGTCCTCTGGCCGCTCAAGCACGGGGATGAGCGGCAGCACCTCCAGCGTGAGGCCGGCGGCACGGCGGGCCGCGGCATCGACGACAAGCTCGTCCACGTCCACCGGCGGGGTAGCATCGATCCCGTCCGGGTTCACCGGGCGGGCGCGCAGCAGCCGCAACGCCGGTGGGGCGCCTTCAGGGGCGGTGTCGACGACTCGCATAACCTCGAGCGCCGCCTCGACGCCACCGCCGAGGAATCCGGTGGCGATGACCACCCGCCGGTCCTGGCGGTCGGGAGTGTAGGTGCTGCCTTGGACGTTCATCCGACGCATCTGCGGTGCGGCGATCGTGCGGACCACGGCTTCGGGGACTCGGCGTGCGGGGTCGCGTGGGTCCACCGCCTCCACCCACCACAGGTACTGCGCGTCAGCGCGCAGGTCGACGAACGACAGCTCGAACCGGCCGTTGTCGTCGGTCGCCTCCCCTCGGGCCGGACGGTCCGGTCGTGCGGACCGCAGCACGTCCGGCCGGCTGCGGAGGGCCTCCCACTCCCTGCTCGTGCGCGGCAGCTGTGGGCGCAGAGGTCCGACGTCGAGGCGCAGCGCACAGACGTACCGGCCCGAGAGCGTGGTGGGTACGGCGCCGGCGGCGATGATGCGGGTATCGGGCCACACGACGGTGCCCGCCACCCGGTGCACGAGCGCGCCCACCTCGAGCTGGAGGGTGACCGTCGGTAGCGTCGCGTCCGCCGCCGTGCCGGTCACCGCCTGCACGCCGTTCTCGTCGGTCACCGTCACGTCGGTGCCGCCGTCGGGTCGTGTGGCGACATCGAGGGTGTACGTCCGGGTGTCGATGCCCGGGCGGCTGACCGTCAGAGTGGTCTCACCGACCCCGACCCGGGCGTCGATGACGTAGGTGCCGGCCGCCGTCGTCGTCGACGTCCGATCACCGAGGGTGACGGACGCGGACGGTACCGGCTGGGCCTGTTCACCTCCGGCGGTGACAGTGTCGCGAACCGTGCCGTGCACACGCACCGACACCCCTGGCGACGCGGAGGGGGCGACATGGAGCAGCTCCGGCGTCGCGTCGCGCACGTCCTCGGACAGCTCGGCGATGAAGTACGCGCGGGGCTCTGAGTCGTCGATGACCGGCACCCGCCACCACGCGACGACATCCGTCCACCCGTGCTGCGCGTCCCGCACCACGAGCACCCGGGACTCGAAGTCGGCGGGATGCTCGGCGCAGTAACGGTCGACGACCGCAGCCAGACTTGGCTCGGTTGCCGTATGCGCCCGCTCGATGACGGTCCGCTCCAAGACCGCGAAGTCGCCCTCCGGGTCCGGTGCACCGGGCGCACTGATGCTCTCGAGAGGGTCGTCGCCACCCCCCTGGATCAGCCAGTCGAACTCGAGGATGTCGAAGCGGACCGGCGGGTTGGTTGCGGTCAGGGCGATGCCTGGCGGGAGGGTCACGTGCAGCTCGACGAGCTCCCCTGGATGCACCTGGGTCTCACCCGCCTCGCGGAGGTCGCGGGTCCACCGGGACGTGACCCCCTCGTGCTGGGGGAGGTCGGCGGAGAAGATGTGTAACCGTTCCCACCACAGCCCCAGCGACCTCAGAATGCTTTCAACCACCGACATCACTGCCTCCTCGCGAGCGCGCTCGCCCAGTGTCGAGCCGCGCCGTGTGTTGAGTCCACTCCCTGATGCGCGTGTGGCATGTCAAGGCATGCCTGGCATCGCGAGCAGGACCGGTAGAGGTGCAGATGATGACGATCGCCAGCACGTTGCCCGACCGGCGCGTCCTTGAAGAGGACACCGAGGCGACCTGACAAGATCCAACGCCTGTGCCAAGCTGACGCACGACGGGCAGGCTGGTATGGGGAAGCTCCGGCTCACCCGTCAGACTGGCCGGGTCGGTGTGGGGAAGCTCCGGCTCACCCGTCAGACTGGCCGGGTCGGTGTGGGGAAGCTCCGACCCGGCCAGCTCCCCAGCAGCCAGCTGCAGCTGGCTTCCTGCCTGCACCGTCGAGGCCGGTAGGTGAAGGGCCCGAGGTGCCCAGAATGCCGGTCGAGGGCCTGACGTCGAGAGTGTGCTGCTTTCGCTGTGGCTGAGGGCCACCTTGCACCACGACGAGCTCGCGTTAAGGATGTGCGATGGCACCGAGCACAGTCGCCTACCTGTCGATGACGGCATGGACGCCGCCGAGGCGCTGGAGCTGATGGGAGCCGGCGCACTCCCCGTCCGGCTGCTCTGCTCGCACGAGGCGCTCGCCCGGTATGGCTACGTGCGCACTTCGCCCTGGCGGTACGGTCCCAGCGCCGACATCACCAGCGCCTGAGCCTCGATGAGCAGATCCGCGCGTCGCGGAGGAACCGGGTGCAGGTCCTCATCAACCCTGACTCCACCATGGCGGACTTTGCCATGGTGGAGTCAGGGTTGATGAGGACCTGCACCCGGTTCCTCCGCGACGCGCGGATCTGCTCATCGAGGCTCAGGCG
>NZ_JAAALL010000310.1 GCF_009906315.1 Kineococcus vitellinus
CCGGGTCCCCGACGCACCGGGCCAACGGCGCGGTCCGGGCGGGCTGCGCGGGGGCCGTCCCGGTGGCCGAGCCGTTCGCGGAGCTGTTCGCGGGGGCCTGGGCCGCGCCGTTGGCCCGGTGCGTCGGGGACCCGGTGGCGGGGGCGTCCTCGGCCCGCTCGGCGGGCGGGGACGCCTTCGTGGTGCCGGCCGGGTTGTCCGCGGGCGTGTAGTCCGCGAAGAAGTCCCACCACGCCTCGTCGACGGAGTTCTTGTCGGCCTTGTACTGCTCGAACAGCTCGTCGACGAGCCACTCGTTGGGTCCGAACGATGCTGCGATCTTGTCCTCGTGGTGCGAGGGCTGTGGAGGCACGGCGGTGTCGCCTTCTTCCTCGATGTCGGTCAACGCGGGCGCAGCTCCACCCTATCCCCGTGTGGTATGCGTCGCGGTCCGCGCTCAGCGCGGGGCGGTCCGCGCGCCCGTGCCGTCGCGTGCGACGTTCGTCACAGCCGGTGAAGGCGGAGTCACCCTGGGCAGGTGCACGTCGATGCGGCAGCCGCCCCCGGGCGGTGTGGCTGCCACTCGGATCGTCCCGCCGTGCAGCTGCACCGCCCAGCGCGCGATGGCCAGCCCCAGCCCGGTGCCGCCGTCGGTGCGGGCGCTGCCGCGCTGGAAGCGCTCGAAGACGCGCTCGCGGTCGGCGTCGGCGATGCCCGGGCCCTGGTCCTGCACGCTGATGCGCACCACCTCGCCGAGGGCGTGCGCGGAGACGACGACCCGCCCGCCGGGCGGGGAGTGCCGCGAGGCGTTGTCGAGCAGGTTGGCCACCACCTGGTGCAGCCGCGCGGAGTCCGCCGCCACGCCCAGCCCCGGCGGGTCGACGTCCACGACGTAGTGCACGTCGCGGCCGGTCATCGACATCGCCCGCGTGGCCTGCCCCAGGAACGGCTCCAGCGCGACGTCCTCGCGGTCCAGCGAGACCGCGCCGGCGTCCAGGCGGGAGAGGTCCAGCAGCTGCTCCACGAGCCGGCCCAGCCGCTCCGTCTGCGCCAGCGCCGTGCTCAGCGTCTCGTGGTCGGCCTCGGTGACGCCGTCCACGAGGTTCTCCATGACCGCGTGCAGCGCCGAGACCGGGGTGCGCAGCTCGTGGCTGACGTTGGCGACCAGCTCGCGGCGCTCGCGGTCGACGGCCTCGAGGTCCTCGGCCATGCGGTTGAAGGCGTCCGCCAGCTCGCCCACCTCGTCGCTGCTGGTCGAGCGCACCCGCCGCGAGTAGTCGCCCGTGGCCATCGCGCGCGCCGCGGCCGTCATGTCGCGCAGCGGGGAGGTCATCCCGCGCGCCAGCGCCTGGGTGAAGACGAGGGTGATGACGATGGCGATCGGCAGCGTGTAGCGCGGGCCGATGTGGTGGTAGAGCCCCTGCCAGACCAGCAGCGCCGCGACGGTCACCGAGGCTGCCACCAGCAGCGCCAGCTTGGTCTTCAGCGAGTGCACCGGGTCCAGCGGCCGCACGTCCGGCCACGGCCGGCGGGTGGCCGACCGCGAGGCGCCGGCGCGCGCGTCGTGCGCGGCGCCGGTGATCGGGATCGGCCCCGTCAGCCCGGTGCCCTGCTGCTCGGGCGGGGGCGCCGTCACGGCGCCTCCTGGGCGCCCGTGGGCTCGAAGGCGTAGCCGACGCCGTGCACCGTGCGCACGAGGTCGGCGCCCAGCTTGCGGCGCAGCGCCTTCACGTGGCTGTCCACGGTGCGGGTGCCGGAGGCGTCGGCCCAGTCCCAGACCTCCTCCAGCAGCTTCTCGCGGGTCAGCACGGTGCGCGGGGAGGCGGCCAGGCAGACCAGCAGGTCGAACTCCGTGGGCGTCAGGTGCACCTCGGTGCCCGCGCGGCGCACCCGCCGCTGGGCCCGGTCGACCTCCAGCTCGCCGTCGGAGACGCTGAAGCGCATCGCCGGCGCCGCCTCGGCCGGGGCGCCCACGAGCGCGCGGGCCCGCTCCACCCGGCGCACCAGGCCGTTGACGCGGGCCACCAGCTCGCGCATCGAGAACGGCTTGGTCATGTAGTCGTCGGCGCCCACGCCGAGGCCGACGAGCTTGTCGGTCTCGTCGTCGCGCGCGGTGAGCATGAGGACGGGCACCGGGCGCGCGGCCTGCACGCGCCGGCACACCTCCAGGCCGTCGAAGCCGGGCAGCATGACGTCCAGGACGACGACGTCCGGGCGCGTGCGCTCGCACAGCTCCACCCCGCCGGGCCCGTCGCCCGCGGTCTCCACGGTGTAGCCCTCCGCGCGCAGCCGGCGCGCGACCGCGTCGGCGATGGTGGGCTCGTCCTCGACGACGACGGCCGTGCGCGGGGAGGCGGGGCCCCCGCCGGCGCCGGCCGCGGGGGCGGGCGAGGAGGTCGGTCCGGTGCTCATGGGCGCCAGCGTAGGCCGGTCCGCGGCGCCCGGACCCGTGCGCCGGCCGGAGCGCCGCCGTGCGTGCACGGCCTCTGCACACCACCTCCCCGCCCGCGCACGACGCGTGGTCCCCCGCGGGGATCACGCGTCGTCCACGGGGGGAGGGGGCGACCTATCCTGGGCGGGTGCGCTTCCTCGACGGCCAGCGGCCGCAGCACGACCTGACCTACAGCGACGTCTTCCTCGCCCCCGCGCGCTCGGGCGTCGTCTCCCGCCTCGACGTGGACCTGTCGACCGGCGACGGGACCGGGACGACGGTGCCGGTGGTCGTGGCGAACATGACGGCCGTCTCCGGCCGGCGGATGGCCGAGACGATCGCCCGCCGCGGCGGGATGGCGGTGCTGCCGCAGGACATCCCCGTCGACGTCGTCGCCGAGGTCGTCGCCTGGGTCAAGGAGCGCCACCCCGTCCTCGAGACGCCCGTGGTCCTGCACGAGCACGACACCGTCGCCGCCGCCCTGAACCTGCTGCCCAAGCGCGCGCACGGCGCGGCCGTCGTCCTCGACGACGACCGCCGCGTCCTGGGCGTGGTCACGGCCGCCGACTGCGCCGACGTCGACCGCTTCACCCAGGTCGGCGCCGTCATGAGCCCCTCGCCGGTGACGATCGACGCCGCCGCGGCCGAGGCCGACCTGGAGGCCGCCTTCGGCGTGCTGCACGAGTCCCGCCGCCGCTTCGCCCCCGTCGTGCGCGACGGGCGCCTCGTCGGGGCGCTCACCCGCACCGGCGCGCTGCGCTCCACGGTCTACCGGCCCGCCCTCGACGCCGCCGGGCGGCTGCGGGTGGCCGCCGCCGTCGGCATCAACGGCGACGTGGCCGCGACCGCGAAGGCGCTGCTGGACACCGGCGTCGACACCCTCGTCGTCGACACCGCGCACGGGCACCAGGAGAAGATGCTCGAGGCGCTGCGCGCCGTGCGGGGGGTGGACCCGCAGGTGCCCGTCGTGGCCGGCAACGTCGTCACCGCCGCGGGCGTGCGCGACCTCGTCGAGGCCGGCGCCGACATCGTCAAGGTGGGCGTCGGCCCGGGGGCGATGTGCACGACGCGGATGATGACCGGCGTCGGGCGCCCGCAGTTCTCCGCCGTGCTGGAGTGCGCGGCCGCCGCCCGCGAGCTCGGCGCCCACGTCTGGGCCGACGGCGGGGTCCGCCACCCGCGCGACGTCGCCCTCGCGCTGGCCGCGGGCGCCAGCCAGGTCATGGTCGGCTCCTGGTTCGCCGGCACCCACGAGAGCCCCGGGGACCTGGCCGTGGACGCCGACGGCCGCCCCTACAAGGAGAGCTTCGGCATGGCCTCCGCGCGCGCGGTGGCCGCCCGCACCAAGGCCGACACCCCCTTCCAGCGGGCCCGCAAGGGCCTGTTCGAGGAGGGCATCTCCTCCTCGCGCATGCACCTGGACCCCGCCCGCCCCGGCGTGGAGGACCTGCTGGACGAGATCACCTCCGGCGTGCGCTCCTCCTTCACCTACGTGGGCGCGCGCACCGTCGCGGAGTTCGCCGAGCGCGCGCTCGTGGGGCTGCAGTCGCCGGCGGGCTACGAGGAGGGTCGGCCGCTGCCGGCCGGCTGGTGAGCGCGGTGGTCCGGGGGTGATCGTCGAGGGGCTGCGTCGCGCGGACGGCTCGCCCGTCGACGTCGTCACGAGCGGCTCGGGGCCGGGCCTCGTGCTCGTGCACGGCGCGCGCCCCGCCGCCGACCTCGCCAGGCTCGCCGACCGGCTCGGGGAGCGCTTCACCGTGCACCGCTACGACCGCGAGGAGGTCGGCGGCGGCGGTGCCCGCTACGCCGTCGCCGACGACGTCGCGCTGCTGGGCGCGGTGCTGGCGCACACCCGCGCCCGCCTGGTGCTGGGCCACGGCCTGGGCGGTCTCGTCGCGCTGCTGGCCACCGGTGCGCTGCTGGAGCGCTGCATCGACCGGGTCGCGGTCTACGACGCCGTGCTGCCGATCGACGGCTCGATCCCCGAGGAGGCGCTGGAGCAGGCCGCGCGGGCGCTGGCCACCGGCGCCCCCGACCTGGCGCTGGCCCACCTGGACCGCCACCTGCGCACCAGCTCGCTGGGGCGCACGGCCGCCGGGCGCTCCCAGCGCGTGCAGCGCCTCGTCGGCGGGGTGCTGGCCCGCACCGAGTGGGGGCGCTCGACCACCGCCCGGCTGCCGCAGGTGCTCGCCGAGACCCGCGCCGGGCTGCAGCTGGACTCCCCGGCCGACGTCTACGCGGGCCTGCCGGCCCGCGCCCTGCTGCTCACCGGCGAGCGCAGCCCCGAGCACTTCGGCGCCGCCGCCCGGGAGATGGCGGCGTCCGTGCCGTCGGCGACCGCGCTCGTGGCGGGCGGGTGCGGCCACGACTCGCTGCTGCGGGCGGCGCGGCGGTGCGTGCAGCCGCTGGAGGCGTTCCTGGCGGGGGACACGCTGTTCTGACGCGGCGGCTCCGCGGCGACGCCGCTGCAGGGGTGCGGGAGCGGCGGCTGTCCCTAGAATCGTGCGGGTCATGAGC
>NZ_JAAALL010000311.1 GCF_009906315.1 Kineococcus vitellinus
GGGCTCTCCAGGGGGCGGCGGGTCGCCCGCAGTCAAGCAGCGGGGGAGCAGCCGCGGCCGCGCGGAAACAGGGAGTTCACGTGGGCCGGGCGAACGGTGACGCGCCCGAAACACGGCCCTCCCGGGACCGCCGGGTCAGGGGTTGAGGTCGACCAGCACGGCGGTGTGGTCGGAGGCCCAGACCCCGTCGACGGGAGCGGTGGCCACCCGCCGCGCCGTGCGCACGGCCCCCTCGCCGGAGAACGGCGGCAGCCCCACGAGGACGTGGTCGATGCGCGCGCTCGGCTGGTGCACCCGCGCCACCCAGGGGTTGGCCCGGTCCCACGTCAGGCCGCTGTCGCCGGGTTCGGCGTAGTGCCAGGAGTCGACGAGCACCAGGCCCGGGACGGGACCGGCGGTGAGGTAGCCGCCGGCCAGGCGCAGCTCGTCGGACTCCGCGACCGCGTTGAAGTCGCCGGTGAGCACCGGCGGGTAGAACTCCCGGGGGCGGTGCCGCTCGCCGACGAAGGCGACGAGCTCGCGCACCTGCTCCACCCGCACGGCGGACTCGGCCGGGGAGGAGTTCAGGTGCGTCGTGGTGAACGGCAGCGGCCGGCGCGGGGCGTCCACGAGCACCTGCAGCGCGGTGCGCCCCTCGTCCTCGTGCCCGCCCGCGGGCAGCCGGCGCACGCGCTCCTCCAGCAGTGGGTGGCGGCTGAGGACCGCGTTGCCGAACTGCAGCTCCTCGGCCCCGGCGCTCTCGCCGGTGAACGCCAGCCGGCGCTGCCAGCGCTGCGGCGACGGCGAGGGGGACCAGGCGACGTGCATCCCCAGCCGCTCGCCCAGCCAGTGCGCGAGGTTCTCCTGCCCGTCGGCCCAGACCTCCTGCAGGCCGACGACGTCCGGCGCGTGCTCGGCGAGGACGGCGAGGAGGGCCTCGCGGCGGGCGCGCCAGTCGCCGAAGCGCCACCACACGTTCCAGGTCATGACCCGCAGGGGTGCGTCGGCGGTGGAGGGGGCGGGCGGCGTGCTCATCTCGGCGCCGAGTCTGGCAGCCGCCCGCGCGCGCACCGCGCCGGGGGCCCGCCCGTCACGACCCGCCCGCGGCGGTGGCCGTGGCGGTGGTCGTGGTGGTGGCGCTCGCGCGGGGCAGCGCCGTGCCGTCCTCGCCGAGCTCGGCCATGCCGGGGAAGGCGGAGACGGGCGATCCCCAGCGGCGCGCGGCGCGGGCCGCCCGCAGCAGGGCCGCCGCGGCCGCGGCGCGGTCCGGGGCGGAGGCCGCGACCACGTCGGCGTGCGCGCCGGCCAGGCGCTCCTCCACCGCCGCGGCGAGGGCGGCCGCCGCCTGCGGGGTGGGGGCCTCGACGTCGTAGCCGGCGGCGGCCTCGACGGGTGCGGCGCCGCGGGCCAGCAGCAGGTCGACGAGGTCGTCGCGGGCCACCCGGTGCGCGTCGAGGTCGGCGGCGGCCTCGGCGCGCCGCTCGGGGGCGGTGCGGCCGGCGACGAGGCCGAAGGCGTGCACCGCGGCGTGCTCCCCGGCGAGGGCGCGCTGCAGGGCCGCCGTGCCCGCCGCGTCGGCCGGCCCCGCCGACGCGGTGCCGGACGGGGTGCCGGACGCGGTGCCGGACGCGGTGCCGGACGCGGTGCCGGTCGGTGAGCCGGTCGGGGTGCCCGGCGCGCCCGGTGGGGCCGTCCCGGCGGCGGTCGGGGAGGGCACCGGCACGGGCGGGGCCGGCAGCGCGGTGGCCGTGGCCAGGCCGTCCAGCAGCAGCGCGCGCGAGGCCGCGATCGAGGCGAGCAGCCGGGCCGTGCCGCCGCCGGTGCTCCCGGGCCCGCTCGTCGTCGCCGCCGCCAGCGCGGAGGCCGCGGTGGCGGCCAGGCGCGCGAGCAGCGCGGCCGGGTCCGCCGCCGGCACGGCACCGGGCACCGCGCCGGTGCCCGCGGTGGTCGTCGGGCCGCTGCCCGCGGTGGCCGTGACGGTGGCCGTCACGGCGCGCTCGGCGTCCGCGCCCAGCGCGCGCAGGTGGGCCGTGCACGTCTGCACGACCGCGCTCGCGGCCTGCTGCAGCGGAGCGGCGGCCGCGGCGGCCGGCAGGGCGAGCCCGAGCAGGTCGCGGGTGTCGGCGACGGCCCGGGTGCGGGCGTCGTCGTCGGGTCCCGCCGCGGCCGTGGGGGTGGGCTCCCGCCCGGCGACCCAGCGCACGCCGCAGCCGGCCAGGGACCACGCGCCGAGCGCGGCGCCCGCCGCGAGCAGCAGACCGCGGCGCGACGGGGAGGGCGCAGGCACGCGGGCATCGTGCCACCTCGCCCGGACGGGGCAGCGCGGGTGCGCGCGGCTCGGTGCCACCCCCGCACCGGGATAGGCTGTCCCGTCGTGCCCGGCCCCACCGGCTGGTCGCGGGAGAACTCGAGAGCAGGGGAGGAACGGTCGTGCCGTCGTTGGACGAGGCCGTGACCGCGGTGCTGGCCCCCGTGTTCGCCGCTGGCGGGGAGCTCGGCGGGGACCTCTCCCTCGAGGAGGTGGCCGTCACCAGCGCGGGCCGCCGCAAGGTCGTGCGGGTCGTGGTCGACAAGGCCGGCGACGAACCGGGCGACCTGGACCTCGACGCGGTCGCGCGGGCCTCGACGGCCGTCTCGCAGGCCCTGGACGACTCCGACGCCCTCGGCGAGGCCGCCTACACCCTCGAGGTGAGCTCCCCGGGCGTGGACCGCCCGCTCACCACCCCCCGGCACTTCTCGCGCGCCCGCGGCCGGCTGGTGCGCGCCGTCCTCACCGACGGCGGCGCCCTGCTCGGGCGGGTGCGCGAGGTGGACGCCGACGGCGTGCTGGTGACCCTGGAGCCGCAGGCCGTCAAGGGCAGGCCGCCGCGGGCCAAGGACGTCGGTGCGCCCCGGCGGCTGGCCTGGGCGGAGCTGGTCCGCGGCGAGGTGCAGGTGGAGTTCCGCCGCGCCGGGGACGACGAGCCGGACGAGGGACCGGACGACGAGCTGGACGACGACGAGCTGGACGAGCTGGACGAGGACGAGCTGGACGACGCGGTCGAGCCCGACGAGGACGAACGCGAGGACGAGCAGTGAACATCGACATGGCCGCGCTGCGGATGCTGGAGCGCGAGAAGGAGATCCCCTTCGAGACGCTCGTGCGGGCCATCGAGCAGGCGCTGCTCGTGGCCTACCACCGCACCGAGCACGCCGACCACAAGGCGCACCCCGACGCCCGCGTCGACCTCGACCGCGCCAGCGGCGAGGTGCGCGTGATGGCCCGGGAGCTCGCCGAGGACGGCACCCCGGTCGGCGAGTACGACGACACCCCCTCCGGCTTCGGCCGGATCGCGGCCACCACCGCCCGCCAGGTCATCCTGCAGCGGCTGCGCGACGCCGAGGACGAGGCCGTGCTCGGCGAGTTCGCCCGCAGCGAGGGCGAGATCGTCTCCGGCGTCGTCCAGCAGGGGCGCGACCCGCGGATCGTGCAGGTCGACCTCGGCACGCTCGAGGGCGTCCTGCCGCCGGCCGAGCAGGTGCCGGGGGAGCGCTACGAGCACGGCAGCCGCCTGCGCTGCTTCGTGGTGAGCGTCAAGAAGGGCCCCAAGGGGCCGCAGGTCGTGCTCTCGCGCTCGCACCCGCTGCTCGTGCGCAAGCTCTTCGCGCTGGAGGTGCCCGAGATCGCGGACGGCACCGTCCAGATCACCGCTCTCTCCCGCGAGGCGGGGCACCGCTCGAAGATGGCGGTGCGCGCCACCCGTCCCGGGCTCAACGCCAAGGGCGCCTGCATCGGGCCGATGGGCCAGCGCGTGCGGGCCGTCATGGCCGAGCTGCGCGGGGAGAAGATCGACATCATCGACCACAGCGACGACCCGGCGCAGTTCGTCGCCAACGCGCTCTCGCCCGCCCGGGTCACCTCCGTGACGGTCGTCGACGAGGCCACCCGCTCCGCGCGGGTGGTCGTCCCCGACTACCAGCTGTCGCTGGCCATCGGCAAGGAGGGGCAGAACGCGCGCCTCGCCGCCAAGCTCACGGGCTGGCGCATTGACATCCGGCCGGACACCGAGGCGGTCGCCGGCCCGGTCGGCGACGAGGGCGGTGACCAGGCCGGTGACCGGGCCGGTGCGTCCACCCCGGGCGAGAGCTGAGCGGGAAGGGCTACACTGCCCACATCGTTACAGTGCCTGGGACCGGTCGCGCCGACCGGCCGTCCACCGCGCCCGTCGCCCGGGTGACCCCGCGAGGGGGCCGCACCGAGCCGGTGCGCACGTGCGTGGGCTGCCGCCAGCGGGACTCCCGGTCCACCTTGTTGCGGGTCGTCGCCGCGAGCGGCGAGGCGGGGGACCTCCTCGTCGACGCGCAGCGACGTCTCCCCGGCAGGGGCGCGTGGCTGCACCAGCGGTCCTCGTGCCTGGAGCAGGCGGAGAAGCGCCGGGCCTTCGCCCGTGCGCTGCGCCGCCCGGCTCCCCTCGACGCCTCCGGCGTACGGTCCTACCTGGACTCGTGCGGCTGCGAGGACGTCGAACCCCCCACCACCGACGAGAACGGGTCGAACAGCTGATGAGCACCCGATGAGCTTCCAGCGATGAATCCCCCCGACTGACGACGGTCCGCGCCCCGAGTGGTAGCCCGGACCGAGACAGGAGAGAAGTGGCAAAGGTCCGGGTCTACGAGCTCGCCAAGGAGTTCGGAGTCGAGAGCAAGGTCGTCCTGGCCACGCTCAAGGAGATGGGCGAGTTCGTCCGGTCGGCGAGCTCGACCGTTGAACCGCCGGTCATCCGACGGCTGAAGGACAAGTTCCCCCAGGACGGCGCCGCAGGCGGCCGTCCGAGCCCGGCGGCGAAGCCGGGTCCCCGTCTGCCGCAGGGCGCCCGTCCGGGCCCTGCGCCCGCCGCGCGCCCCCAGGCGCCGGCCCCCGCGCGTCCGGCGGCCCCCGCGCCGCAGGCCGCTCCCGCCCCGCAGGCC
>NZ_JAAALL010000312.1 GCF_009906315.1 Kineococcus vitellinus
GCCGGCACGCCCTGCTGCACGAGCCGTCGGCGGGGTCCGCGAGCGCCCACGGCTCGTGCAGCAGGGCGTGCCGGCTGCGGGCGAGGTCCTCGGCGGTGTCCACCGCCTGCAGGAGCTCGTCGAGCAGGTACCCGGTCAGCCGCTCGCAGGCCAGGCGGCGGACCCTGGCCCGCATCCCCTTGCCGCCGCGGACCTTCCTGCCCGTGGCGGTGCGGTCGAGCGTGCTCCACACCTGCGACAGGGCGTGGTCGACCCGGGAGCCGGCGAGGGTGAGGCGGCCGACTTCGAGCAGCACGTCGTCGCTGGGGGCAGTGGCCACGGCGCCAGCTTGCCTCAGCGGCGGGCCGGCGCAAGAGCACGGGGTCGCCGCGCCCGCGCGGAGCGCGCGGGCCGCTCGCCGCGGGTGCGGCCGCTCACCCCGCGGCGGCGCCCGCGGTGGGCAGGGTGAGGACCTCCGCCCCGTCCTCGGTGATCGCGACGGTGTGCTCGCTGTGCGCCGTCCGGCACCCCGTGGCGCTGCGCAGCGTCCAGCCGTCGGCGTCGGTGGTGAGCTCGTCGGTGTCGGCCATGACCCACGGTTCCAGCGCCAGCAGCAGCCCCGGGCGCAGCCGGTACCCGCGCCCGGGCCGCCCGTCGTTGGCGACGTGCGGGTCCTGGTGCATCGTCGAGCCGATGCCGTGGCCGCCGAACTGCGTGTTCACCCGGTAGCCGGCCCCGGTGAGGACCGAGCCGATGGCGTGGGAGACGTCGCCGGTGCGGGCGCCGGGGCGCGCGGCGGCGATGCCGGCGCTCAGCGCGCGCTCGGTCGCCTCGATCAGCGCCACGCTCTGCGCGGGGCGGCTGTCGCCCACGACGAAGCTGATGGCGGCGTCCGCGGCGACGCCGCCCTGCAGGACGGCCAGGTCCAGGGTCAGCAGGTCGCCGTCGGCGAGGGCGTAGTCGTGCGGCCGGCCGTGCAGGACGGCGTCGTTGACGCCCGTGCAGACGTGGTGGCCGAACGGCCCGCTGCCGAAGGAGGGCGCGTAGTCGACGTAGCAGGACTGCGCCCCCGCCCCGTCGATCATCTCCCGGGTCCAGCGGTCGATCTCCAGGAGGTTGGTGCCGACCGTGCTGCGGGCCTTCAGCGCCTGCAGGATGTCGGCGACCAGGGCGCCCGTCGTCCTGGCGCGGGCCAGCTCGGTGGCGTTCAGGATCTCGATCACGGGGTGCCCTCCCAGCCTTCCAATGACTATACCGGCCATATCGTACCGGTACTATCATCGGCGCCATGGTCCGGTTGCCGCTCACCCCCGCCGAGCTCGAGCGCGGGCAGCGCCTCGGTGCGCTGCTGCGCCGGGCGCGCGGGGACCGCTCGATGCTCCAGGTCGCGCTCGACGCGGGCCTGTCGCCCGAGACCCTGCGCAAGATCGAGTCCGGTCGCGTGGCCACGCCGGCGTTCCCGACCATCGCGGTCATCGCCGACGTCCTCGGGCTCTCCCTCGACGAGGTGTGGGCGCAGGTCCGCCTGCCCGAGGGCGAGGGCGACGGCGAGGGCGAGGGCGAGGGCGAGGGCGACGGCGAGGGCGGCGGCGAACCCGCCGACCCGCGGCGCCGCCCTCGCCAGCGGCTGGCCTCCTAGCGCCCGCGCCCGCGGCTCACCCGCCCGCGCCGCGCCCCGGGGGCGCCGCGGGGGAGGGGTCCTGCTCCAGCAGCACCACGTGGCGGTGCGCGGCGAGCTCCTCGTCGCCCGGTGCGTGGCCGGGGGCGATGCGCAGCGCGATGCGCTCCGGGCCGGTGCCCGCGGCGAAGGCCGCGCGGAAGAGGGCACCCACCTGCGCCGGGTCCTCCACGAGCGTCGCGCGCACCGCGCTGAGGCGCCCGCCCTCCAGCAGTTCGGCGGGCGCGCCGCCGCGCAGGTTCAGCCGCCACGGCGCGTCGGTGAAGATCAGGCGCCGCCCGTCGACGTCGTGCACCCCGACGGGCACCTCGAAGCGGCGGCCGCTGCGCCGCCCGGTGACCCTCAGCACCGCCACCGGCAGGCGGGAGCCGAACCGGGTGGGCGCCAGGCGCCGCACGAGGGGGTTGACGATGCGCCGCGTCAGCCAGCGGGGCGGGCGCCGGTCCTGGATCGTGGGGTCCATCCGCGCTCCTGGTTCGGGCTGGTCCACGACCGGTGCGGAACCGGTGCGGAACTCGGGTCGTGGTGAGGACCCGGCGGGCCCGGGTCCCTTCCTAGCGCTCCGCACCGACACCCGGGTGCGGCAGACCTTGACCGCGGCCGTTCGTTAACGTACGTTCATTAACGAACCGGCGCGGTGACGGACCAGGCGGTCGACGGCGGGAGGGCAGGCGGGTGGCGCGACCACGCACCGTCAGCGACGAGCTCGTCCACCGGGCCACGGCCGAGGTGGTCCGCCGCCACGGGCTGCGGGGCACCACCCTGGCGGCGGTGGCCGCCGAGGCGGGCCTGTCCGCCGCCGGGCTGGTGCAGCGCTTCGGCTCCAAGCGCGGGCTGCTGCTCGACTTCGCCCGCCGCGCCGAGGCGGCCACCGGCGCGTGCTTCACCGGCAGCCGCGCCGCGGCGGCCTCACCGCTGCAGGCCCTGCACGAGGCGCTGGCCGCGCTGACCGCGCAGGTGCGCGAGCGCTCCGACCTGGCCAACAACCTCAGCTTCCTGCAGCTGGACGTGAGCGACGAGGAGTTCCGGGTCCTGGCGGCCGCCAACGCCCACCGCGTGCAGGCGCAGGTCGAGGAGCTCCTGCGGGAGGCGGTCGAAGCGGGGGAACTGCTCGCCGACGTCGACCCCGCCGCCCTGGCCCGCACCGTCCACCTCACCTACAACGGCGTGCTCGTGCTGTGGCCCCTGACGGGGACCGGACCCCTGACCCTCGAGCTGCGCACCGCCGTCGACGCCGCCCTGCGGCCGTACCTGCCCACCCCTCCAGACCCGAGGAGCGAGAACCCGTGACCTCCGCCACCACCCCCGCTGCGACACCCGCCACCACACCTGCCACGACACAGGCCACGAACTCGGCCACGAACTCGGCCGCGAACTCGGCCACGAACTCGGCCACGACGACTGCCGCGACCTCCCCCTCGGCGGCGGAGCGCACCGCGCCGTTCACCGGCTCGGTCTTCATCGCCACCAGCCTCGACGGTTTCATCGCGCGCCCGGACGGGGACGTCGACTGGCTCACCCGGCGCGGCGCCGAGGCCGGGGAGACCGGTTACGAGGCCTTCATCGCCGGCGTCGACGCCCTGGTGATGGGGCGCGGCACCTACGAGAAGGCGCTGACGTTCGACTCCT
This sequence comes from Kineococcus vitellinus, assembly GCF_009906315.1. GTDB lineage: Bacteria > Actinomycetota > Actinomycetes > Actinomycetales > Kineococcaceae > Kineococcus > Kineococcus vitellinus. The sequence continues at coordinate 3,287 of NZ_JAAALL010000312.1, forward strand.
GGCCCTACCCGGGGCTTACGGTGCTCCTGCTCAGCAGCCGCGCCGAGGACGGTTCCGACGCCCGCGTGCGCGTCGTGCGCGACGTGCCGGGGGCCGTGGCGGCGATCACCGCCTGCGGCGCCCGGCGCGTCTACGTCGACGGCGGGCGGGTGGTGCAGTCCTTCCTGGCCGCCGGTCTGGTGCAGGAGCTGACCATCACCACGGTGCCGGTCCTGCTGGGGCGGGGGCTGCGCCTGTTCGGCGACCTGGACGCGGACGTCGACCTGCGGCTGCGGGCGAGCACGGTCCTGGGTGGCGGTCTCGTGCAGGCCACCTACGAGGTCGCCCGCTGAGCACCGGAGCGGGCCGCGCGGCTCGCCGGGCGCCGGCGCTCAGCGCCCGGGCAGGGTGCTGAGCGCCGCCGAGCGCTGCTGCAGCAGGTCGGCGTAGGTGCCGTCGCGCTCCGCGTGGCGCAGCCGCTGCGCGGCCCGGACCACCACCTCGTGCGGGGTGGGGTCGGCGGTGAGCAGGCCGACCACCTCGTCGAGGAAGCCCTCCAGCGGCAGGGCCGCGGGGTTGACCTCCTCCTGCCCTGCGGTGGCCACCGCGGGCGGGACGAGCTCGGTGACCGCGACGCCGGTGCCGGCCAGCTGCGCGCGAACGGCCTCGGTGTAGGCGTGGACCCCTGCCTTCGAGGCCCCGTAGGTGGGCATGAGGGGAAAGGGCAGGAAGGCGATGCCCGAGGTGACGGTGACGAGGTCGCCGCCGCCGCGGGCGATCAGGTGGGGGGTGAAGGCGTCGAGCACGCGGATGGTCCCCAGCAGGTTGACCTCGACGGTGGTCCGCGCCGCCTCGAAGTGGGCGGGGTCGCGCAGGTCCTCGAAGAGCATCACCCCCGACATCGTCACCACCACGTCGAGGTCGGGGTGCCCGGCGAGGACCTCGTCGCGGGCGCGCAGGACGCTGCCGGCGTCCGTGACGTCGACCTGCACGGCCTCCAGGGTCCCGGCGCCGACGAGGTCGGCGACCTTGCCGGTGTCGCGCCCGGCGACGACGACGGTGCTGCCGGCCGCGGCGAAGCGCCGTGCCAGCCCGAGGCCGATGCCGGAGGTCCCCCCGACGACGAGGGCGGTGCGTGCGCTGATGTCCATGTCCACTCTCCCTGCTGCGTCCACTGCTGCGTCCACTGGTGCCCGGCCAGCGTCGACCGGGCGGACGCGCCCGGGCAGGCCCCTGCGGATCCGGGGAGCGCCAGGACCCCTCTGCCGGCGCTGCCGGGCGGCGGGGCCGCACTAGCGTGGAGCGGGTGGAGGCGGCGGAGGGCAACCGGCTGGGGGAGTACCTGCGCGCCCGGCGCGCGCTGGTCGCCCCGGAGCAGGTGGGGCTGGCGGGCGGCGCCCGGCGACGGGTGCCGGGTCTGCGGCGCGAGGAGGTCGCGCTGCTGGCGGGGGTGAGCGCCGACTACTACCTGCGCCTGGAGCGCGGTCGGGACCGCAACCCCTCCGCGCAGGTGCTCGACGCGCTGGCGCGCGCCCTGCACCTGGACGAGGTCGAGGCGCAGTACCTGCTGCAGCTCGCGCAGCCTCGAGCACGCCCCCGCTCCGCCCGCTCGGCCTGGGGGCGCCGGCGGGCGGAGC
>NZ_JAAALL010000313.1 GCF_009906315.1 Kineococcus vitellinus
GTGCTGCCTGCTGCTGGGCGCGTCGGCGGCGTGGTTCGTGCTCGACCACGGCCTGCGTGGTATCTTGACGTCGAGATAAATCGACGTGGGCGCACCGGGGCGCCGCGCGCTCCCCGAGCGGTCGGTGGGAGCATCGGACCCGACGACCGGCATCGACGACGGCCACGCACGACGAGTGAGGAGCTCACGGTGAGCAGCCAGAACAGCTTCCAAGCCAAGGCTACCCTAACGGTGGGTGGGACGGACTACACGGTCTTCCGCCTCGACGCGGTCGAGGGGGCGGCGCAGCTGCCGTTCAGCCTCAAGGTGCTGCTGGAGAACCTGCTGCGCACCGAGGACGGCGCCAACATCACGGCCGACCACATCCGCGCCCTCGCCGGCTGGGACCCCTCGGCCGAGCCGGACACCGAGATCCAGTTCACGCCCGCGCGCGTGATCATGCAGGACTTCACCGGGGTGCCGTGCATCGTCGACCTCGCCACCATGCGCGAGGCCGTCGGCGCCCTCGGCGGCGACCCGACCAAGGTGAACCCGCTGTCCCCGGCCGAGCTGGTCATCGACCACTCCGTCATCGCCGACGTCTTCGGCCGCCCCGACGCCTTCGAGCAGAACGTCGAGATCGAGTACGGCCGCAACCGCGAGCGCTACCAGTTCCTGCGCTGGGGCCAGACGGCCTTCGACGACTTCAAGGTCGTCCCGCCGGGCACCGGCATCGTCCACCAGGTGAACATCGAGCACCTGGCCCGCGTGGTCTTCCCGCGCCAGGTCGACGGCGAGCTGCAGGCCTACCCCGACACCCTCGTCGGCACCGACTCGCACACCACGATGGTCAACGGCCTGGGCGTGCTGGGCTGGGGCGTCGGCGGCATCGAGGCCGAGGCCGCCATGCTCGGCCAGCCGGTGTCGATGCTCATCCCGCGCGTGGTCGGCTTCAAGCTGTCGGGCTCCATCCCGGCCGGCGCCACCGCCACCGACGTCGTGCTGACGATCACCGAGGTGCTGCGCAAGCACGGTGTCGTCGGCAAGTTCGTCGAGTTCTACGGCGAGGGCGTCGGCGCCGTGCCGCTGGCCAACCGCGCCACCATCGGCAACATGAGCCCGGAGTTCGGCTCCACCGCGGCGATCTTCCCCATCGACGACGTGACGCTGGACTACCTGCGCCTGACCGGCCGCAGCGACGAGCAGGTCGCACTCGTCGAGGCCTACACCAAGGAGCAGGGCCTCTGGCACGACCCCTCCCGCGAGGCGCGCTACTCCGAGTACCTCGAGCTGGACCTGTCCACGGTCGTGCCGAGCATCGCCGGTCCCAAGCGCCCGCAGGACCGCATCGTCCTCACCGAGGCCAAGGAGGCCTTCCGCGCCGCCCTCGGCGACTACGTGAGCGACGAGGTCCCCGCCGGGAACGTCGCCTCCAGCGCGCACAGCGACGCCATCGACGCCGTCGCGGGCTCCTCCCAGGACGAGGCCAGCGCGGAGAGCTTCCCCGCCTCCGACGCCCCGTCCGCCTCGCACAGCGACGAGCGCGACGAGCCGGCCGCCCCCGGCCGCGCCAGCGGCCGCCCCTCGAAGCGGGTCGCCGTCACGATGGCCGACGGCACGCAGACCGAGATCGACCACGGCGCCGTGGCGATCGCCTCGATCACCAGCTGCACCAACACCTCCAACCCCTCGGTGATGGTGGCCGCCGCGCTGCTGGCCAAGAACGCCGTCGAGCGCGGGCTGACCCGCAAGCCGTGGGTGAAGACCTCCCTGGCCCCCGGTTCCAAGGTCGTCACCGACTACTACGACAAGGCCGGGCTGACCCCGTACCTGGAGAAGCTGGGCTTCCACCTCGTCGGGTACGGCTGCGTCACCTGCATCGGCAACTCCGGCCCGCTGCCGGAGGAGGTCTCCGCCGCGGTGCAGGACAACGACCTCGCCGTCACCGCGGTGCTCTCGGGCAACCGCAACTTCGAGGGCCGGATCAACCCCGACATCAAGATGAACTACCTGGCCTCCCCGCCGCTGGTCATCGCCTACGCGATCGCCGGCACGATGGACTGGGACGTCGAGAACGACCCGATCGGTCAGGACGAGTCCGGCGCCGACGTCTTCCTGCGCGACATCTGGCCCGATGCGGCCGAGGTCGAGCGGGTCATCGGCGAGGCCATCAGCAAGGACATGTTCGTCAAGGACTACGCCGACGTCTTCGCCGGCGACGAGCGCTGGCAGGGCCTGCCCACGCCCGAGGGCGACACCTTCGCCTGGGACGCGGACTCGACCTACGTGCGCAAGCCCCCGTACTTCGAGGGCATGCAGGCGCAGCCGGCGCCGGTCACCGACATCTCCGGCGCGCGCGTGCTCGCCCTGCTCGGCGACTCGGTGACCACCGACCACATCTCCCCGGCCGGTTCCATCAAGCCCGACAGCCCGGCGGGCACGTACCTGTCCGAGCACGGCGTGCAGCGGGCGGACTTCAACTCCTACGGATCGCGCCGCGGCAACCACGAGGTGATGATCCGCGGCACGTTCGCCAACATCCGGCTGCGCAACCTGCTGCTGGACGGCGTCTCGGGCGGTTTCACCCGCGACTTCACCCGCGGCGGCGAGCAGACGACGATCTACGACGCCGCGCAGAACTACGCCGCGGCCGGCACCCCGCTCGTCGTCCTCGGCGGCAAGGAGTACGGCTCCGGCTCCTCGCGCGACTGGGCCGCCAAGGGCACCGCGCTGCTGGGCGTCAAGGCCGTCATCACCGAGAGCTTCGAGCGCATCCACCGCTCGAACCTCATCGGCATGGGCGTCGTGCCGCTGCAGTTCCCGCAGGGGGAGTCGGCCGCCTCGCTCGGCCTGGACGGCACCGAGACCTTCGACATCAGCGGGCTCACCGAGCTCAACTCCGGCCGCACGCCCCGCACGGTGCGGGTGAGCGCGACCCGCACCGACGGCACCACCGTCGAGTTCGACGCCGTCGTGCGCATCGACACCCCCGGCGAGGCGGACTACTACCGCAACGGCGGGATCCTGCACTACGTGCTGCGGTCGCTGACGAACGCCTGAGCGGACCGGCCGCGACGGGCGGGCACCCGGCCGGGTGTCCGCCCGTCGCGGCGAGCGGGGGCTGTGGTGGGATGCGCCCATGCCTCCCGCACCCCGGACCACCGTGCGCGTCGCCCTGCTCGGCGCCGTCCTGGGGGCGCTGCTGAGCTGGGTCGGCTCGCGCGGGCTCATCGACGACACCTACATCACGCTGTCCTACGCCCGGAACCTCGCCGAGCACGGGCACTGGGGGATGACCCCCGCCATGACCTCGAACGCGGCCACCTCGCCGCTCAACGTGGCCCTGCTGGCGGGGTGCTTCCTGCTGGTGCAGCCGTTCGCCGGGGCGGACGGCGAACTCGCCCTCGGGGTGCTCACCACGCTGCTGGGCGCGCTGGCGGGGTGGTGGTCCGCCCGCGCCGCCGCCCGCCTGGGCCTGTCCGCGCCCTGGCCGGCGGTCGCGCTCGTCGTGGTGCTCGCCAACCCCTTCCTCGTCTCCGCCCTGGGCCTGGAGGTGGTGCTGCTCTTCACGGCCGTCACCGGCCTGCTGGCGGCGGGCCTGGCCGGGCGGCCGGTGCTCTACGGGCTGGTCGCGGCGGCCAGCCTGCTGGCCCGCCTCGACCTCGTCGTGTTCGTGGTGCTCGTCGCGCCGGCCTGCCCGGGGGTCCTGCGCCGGCTGCCGACGGCCGTGCTGGCCTGCCTCGCGGCCTGCCTGCCGTGGTTCGCCCTCAGCTGGTGGTGGCTGGGTTCCGCGATCCCCGACACCTTCGTCATCAAGACCAACCAGCGCGACTTCGGCGAGGGGCGCACCTACCTGCGCGGGTTGTGGACCCACTACGCGATCAACACCCCGCTGGCCGTCGGGGTCAGCGTCGCCGGCGCCGTCCTGGGCCTGCTCGTCGTGCTGCTGCTGGTGGTGGCCCTGCTGCGCCGGCGGGCCCGGCCGGGGACGGGCGCTCTGCTCGCGGTCGGGCTCGGCGGGGTGGGCTACTTCGCCGTCTACAGCGTCCTCGGAGTGCCCCCCTACCAGTGGTACTACGTGGCGCCGATGGCGTCGCTGTCGTTCGTCGCGGTCCTCGGCGCGGGGGTCCTGCTCGGCCGCAGGGCCGCCCGGCGACCGGCGGTGCTGGGCGCCGCCGGGCTGGCGGTGGCCGCGGTGGCCGGGCTCGTCGCGTGCGTGCCCGCCACCGCGCGCTCGCTGCCGTGGCCGTACCCGCCGGTCTTCGCCAACTTCGCCACCCCCGCGGAGTACCGGCGGATCGGGGCCGAGGTGGGGCGCCTGGTCGGCGACGAGCGGGTCGCCGCGCCGGGGGAGATCGGGACCCTGGCCTACAGCTGCGACTGCGAGATCGTCGACCAGTTCTCCGACCCCTCCTACCTGCAGGGGGTCGTCGAGGCGCGCCAGGCCGAGGCGGGCCCGCTCCTGCGTGCGCTGCTGGAGCTCAACTACGCCCACCGCGAGCCCGTGCCCGCGCAGCCCACCCCGTTCGCCCTGCGCTGGATCGACCCCGGCCCCGAGGCCGTGCCGGGGATCGCCTCCTGGCCCACCACCCAGGGCACCTGGCAGCGGCGCAGCGTGCTCGTGCTGCTGCCCGGGTAGCCCCCGTCCCCGCGCGGCCACCGGGCGGCCGGCGCACCACGCGCCGTCACCCCCCGCGGCTCGCGCCACCCGTCCGGAGCAGCGCGGGGGGTCAACTCGTCGCAGGACGTGCCGATGGAGGTCCGGTGCGGCTCCGCGGAGGGAGCCGCCGACACCCTGGACGGGACCTGTGCTGAACGAGGCGTGGCGAGGAGCGGGCAGCGGGGGGAGCGACGCCTCCCCGCCGGGGATCGCCGCTGCGCTGCAGCACTACGCCGTCGCCGCCGACCAGCCGGTCCTCGTC
>NZ_JAAALL010000314.1 GCF_009906315.1 Kineococcus vitellinus
CTTCAGTCCCCGCTGCCCCTGCCACCGCTGACACCGGGTGTCGATCCCGCACGACGCCGCCGCTGAGAGGAAGCCACCGATGACCACCTCCGAGGCCGCCACCGGTCCCGCACCAGCCCTCGACTACCTGCCTGCCGAGCAGTGGCCAACGCTGAACGCCCTGGACGGTCACGGCTTCGGCGACTACGACCTGCCCGACTGCGAGGCCCTGACCGGTCAGTCCTTCCAAGCGCACTTCGACGGCGGCTCCACCCTGTCCATCTCCCTGGACGGCGCCCACACCGTCCGGCTGCGTGAGGAGAGTGCGCAGCGGGCCCTGCGGGAAGTCGTCGCCGCGGCGGCCGTCAAGGAGGTCGACGACGGGCTCTACCTGCTGCACGCCGCGCTCGGCGAACCGGCCGACGAGGCCCTGGTCGTCGTGCTCGACGTGAGCAGCGGCGCGGTCACCGTGGTGCGCAGCACCCTGCTGGACGACGCCGCTCCCGGCAGCCCCCGTGTCCACGAGGACGTGCGCACCGGCGCGCTCGCCGGGTCCTCGGCGCGCCACGAACGCACCAGCGAGCTCGTGGGCGCGCGCGTGCAGTACGTCTACGGCCCCGACAACGCCTACGAGCACCTCTACCTCACCGAGGCCGCCTACACCTGGCACTGCCTGGCAGGAGCAGAGCGGGGGCTGGCAGACACCGACCGCGGCCGAGTGTGGAAGCTGCGCGAGGAGGTCTACCTGTTCACCTGGCAGGAGAAGGTCGTCCCGTGCGACGGCATCGTCGCCATCAACTTCCGCCGCGGGCGCTCGACCGGGCGCATCTGGGGCCTGGACACCGAGACGGGCGAAACCAACGCGATCGCCATGGGTGCGCGCGAGACCGTGCTCTCCCGCACGGTCCACGACCCCTCCACCTGGGTCTGAGGACTCGTGGACCTCACCCTGGCGGGTCGTGCCGTGCTGGTCACCGGCGCCGCCTCGGGCATCGGGGCAGCCGTGGTGCACCGCCTGCGCTGCGAAGGCGCCCACGTCCTCGGCCTGGATCTGACCGCGGGAGCCGACGTGCGGGCGGACGTCACCGACGAGGAGCAGGTAGCACGGGCGGTCGCCGAGGCCGTGGAGGTCCTCGGTGGCCTTGACGGCCTCGTGTGCTGCGCCGGGGTGTCCGGGCCGGTGGGCGTGAACGCGGCCGACCTCGAGGCCAGCAGCTTCGAGCACGTGCTGTCGGTCAACGTGGTCGGGACCTTCCGCACGGTCAGGCACGCGCTGCCCCACCTCGCCGCCGGCCGCGAGCCCGCCGTCGTCCTGCTGGCCTCCGACTCCGCCCTGGTCGCGGCACCGGGGATGGCGCCGTACTGCGCCTCCAAGGGAGCCGTGCTGGCTCTGGCGCGCAGTCTCGCCGTCGACCTCAGCGAGGTCGGTGTCCGGGTGAACGGCCTGTGCCCCAGCGTCGTGGACACGCCGATGTCCCGGACCGACCTGGGGCGCCCCGAGGGTTTCGGCGAGGCGGGGTACCAGGTGCAGACACCGGAGGAGGTGGCCTCCTTGGTGGCCGTCCTGCTCTCACCGCTGGCACGAGCGGTCAACGGCACCCACCTCCTGGCCGACTTCGGCGCCTCGGCGGCGTCGTCGTTCCCCGCCTGAGACGAGCGAGAACCGTGCGCAGGCGGACCCGCCGGCACCTCGCTCCTGCGAGCGCCCCACCGGGGAGCTGCCGGTGGGACGCTGCACGACGGCCTGCGCCATCGGTGCGGTGCACCGACGCCTCACGCGTCGCTCGCGCCCTGCCCGGTGGCGCCCGCCACCGCCCTGCGGAACTCCTGCGGTCCCAGCCCGAACCGCCGCGCGAAGCACCGTGAGAAGACGCTCGGGTTGTGGAAGCCCCAGCGGGCGGCCAGCGCCGCGATGGGCAGGTGGGCGTTCCACGGCCGGGAGAGCTCGTCGCGGACGCGCTCGAGCCTCTTGGTGCGCACGTACCCGCTGACCGTGACCTCGTGGTCGGCGAACAGCTTGCGCACGTAGCGAGGCGAGAGGAAGTGCTCGGCGGCGACGAGTTCGGTCGTCAGGTCCTCATCGAGGAGGTGGGCATCGATCCAGCCGGTGAGCTGACCGAAGAGGACCGCCGAGCGCTGACCCACCGCCGCGCCGCGCACCTCGGCGATGATCGCCTGCAGGCACGAGACGATCGCATCCCCCAGGTGCCCACCGGCCGCGGGCGCCAGGTCATCGCCCACGTCGACGAGCACGGCGAGCAGCGATGACAGCGCCGCCGCTCCCGCAAAGGGGGACAGGTCCCGGACCACCAGGACGGCGCGCTCCTGCGCCCGCAGGGGCATCACCTGCCCCCCGATGCGAGCGATCAGGTAGCGGTGGGGAACCTCCGCGCGGAGCGAGCACGGGGTGATGCCGTCGTACAGCACCACCTGCCCGCGCCCCACCTCGATCGTGCGCCGGTCCTGAGTGATGCACACCGCGCCGTCGACGACGTAGCCGACGATGACGCCGGCGCGGTGAACGAGCTCGTCGGGGACCGGAGCCCAGCGGTGAGGCACGACCTGGACCTTGCCGGCCTGGATGAGGCACAAGTCGATGTCGCGCCACCGCCACACCCGCAAGACTTCGGGAGGTGACTCCTCAGAGCGCACGAGGACCGCATCGCGCGCCGTTTCAACGCTGCCGCAGCGGGTGTCCAGGTACCCCTGGAGGACGTGCGCAACAGTTCGCTCAGGCATCATCTTCTCGGCCGCCCCCAGTGACTTGACCCAGACGGCAACGCTCTCGCCCACAACGGCACTGTCTTCGCCGGGAGTCGCGCTCGTGAGGTAGGACGGTACTTACTCGGCAAGATCACCGCCAGTTCCTGTGGCGGGCTCGGGCACCCCACCGACGAAGAGGACAGTGGACCGATGAGCGAACGAGGAACGAGCCGACGCAACGTGCTGCGAGGAGCGGCGGGCGCAGCCGCGGCGGCGAGCATCACCGCAGCCGGCGGGAACACCTCAGCGCAGGCGCACCGCGGGCACTGGGCAGCGGACACCGTGGTCACCAACGGCAAGGTCCAGACGATGGACCGCAAGGGCCGGCGCGCCGAGGCGGTGGCCATCAAGCGCGGGTGCATCATCGCGGTCGGCACCAACCGGGAGATCGCCCGGCGCACCGGACGAGGCACGCAGGTGATCGACGCGCGCGGCGGCACGGTCCTGCCGGGCATCAACGACGACCACCTGCACTTCAACGGGTTCGGCTTCGAAGCGAGCAACTTCGGGTTCACCGGACCCAGGATCTACAGCTACGACGTCGCCACACCGACGGCAGCGCAGATCGCCGCGGTCATCGCCCAGGCCGTCGCGGAGGCGCCGGCCCCCGACACCTGGATCCGTGCCGGCGGCTGGGACGGCACCCGCCTCGACCGGCTCCCCACGCGCGAGGTCCTCGATCCGGTCTCCGGAGAGCACCCGGTCTACATGTCCGACATCTCCCACCACGCCCTCGCGGTCAACTCCAAGGCGCTGCAGCTCGCGGGCATCACGCGCGAGACCGCGGACCCTTCCGGCGGAACCATCGAGCGGGACGCCAACGGCGAACCCACCGGCATCCTGCGCGAAGCCGCCTCAGGTCTCGTGACGGCGGTCGTGCCGCCCTACACGCCGGCAGGGGTGTCGGAGTCCATGGACTTCGCCGCCTCCGTCCTGCACTCCCTGGGCATCACCAGCCTCACCGACCCCGGCGTCAACCTCGAGCAGGTCGAGCTCTACCGCGGGAAGATCCTGGACGGATCGCTCAAGCTGCGCATCAACCTCATGATCAGGGCGGGGCAGACCGCCGCCGCCCTCGAGGAAACCCTCAACGGCCTCCGTCCGCTCAGGGACGTGGACCCGCGGATGCTGCGCGTCGGCGAGGTCAAGGTCCTCGCCGACGGTGTGCCCACCGACGCGCAGACCTCGTGGCTGCACGAGCCGTTCCTCGACGGGCGCAACGGCCACCTGCTCACCGCCGGCGACACCGATGCGGAACGCCTCGCAGCCCTGCACGCCATCATCGCCCTCGCGGCCAGCAGAGGCTTCCAGGTCGGCACCCACGCCACCGGCGACGCGGCCATCGACGCCGTCGTCGCAGGCTACCTCGCCACCCAGAGCAACGCGCTGCGCCACTACGTCATCCACGGCGACCTCTCACCGGAGCCGACGCTGCAGCTGATGGCTGCCAACGACATCGGTGTGAGCTTCAACCCCACGATCAAGCACGTCTACAGCCGCTTCTTCGACACGACGATCGGCCCCGAGCGCGTGGACTACCAGTGGCCCTTCCGCACCGCCCTCGACCACGGCGTCAAGGCCTCCAGCGCCTCCGACGCCGCTGTCGTCACCCCTGACTGGCTCATCGGCGTCGCCGGCGCGGTGACCCGCGAGGGCTTCGACGGCAAGCTGGGCGGCATCGAGCAGGCCATCTCCATCGAGGAAGCCCTGCGCTCCTACACCGCCACCCCCGCCTGGCAGGACCACGCAGAGCGCTGGAAGGGCGTGCTGCAGCCCGGCTACGTCGGCGATGTGACGATCCTCAGTGCGGACATCCTCCAAGCGCACGGGTCGGAGGAGATCATGGGCTGCGAGGTCGTCGGCACGGTCCTCGGCGGTGAGGTCGTCTACGACTCGAGCACCTCCAGCGCCCCGGCGGCGCTCGCGGGCGCGGCGAAGGTGGCCGCCTACCGCCACCAGTCGTCGGTCGCCTGCTCGAGCGAGGGTGCGGTGTGCTGTTGCCGGGCCCACGAGGAGGCGATGGCCGGCCAACGGGTCTGAACTCCGACCCCTGCAGCGGCAGCGGTGGCGCCACCCTCCAACGGCTCCACCGCTGCCGCTGCAGGGGTCGGAGTTC
>NZ_JAAALL010000315.1 GCF_009906315.1 Kineococcus vitellinus
GGCCTAGCGTCGGGGCGTGCCCACCGCCGCGCCGCGCCTCGGACTCGTCTTCCGCCCCCAGCAGCCGCCCGAGCAGCTGCGCGCGACGGCGGTGGCCGCCGAGGAGGCGGGGCTGGACGAGCTGTGGCTGTGGGAGGACTGCTTCGCCGAGGGCGGGCTGACGACGGCGGCGATCGCCCTCACCGCGACGCGGCGGATCGGCGTCGGGATCGGCCTGCTGCCCGTGCCGCTGCGCAACCCCGCGCTGACGGCCATGGAGCTCGCCGTCCTGGCGCGCACCTCCCCCGGCCGCTTCCTGCCCGGCGTCGGGCACGGCGTGCTCGACTGGATGGGGCAGGTCGGTGCCCGGGCGGGCTCCCCGCTGACGCTGCTGCGCGAGCACTTGGAGGTGCTGCGCCCGCTGCTGCGCGGGGAGGAGGTCAGCACCGACGGCCGCTACGTGCACCTGGACGGCGTGCGGCTGGCGTGGCCGCCCGCGCAGGTGCCGCCGCTGCTGGTGGGCGCCCGCGGGCCGAAGACGCTGGCGCTGGCCGGCCGGCTGGGCGACGGGGTGATCCTGGACTGCGCCCCGGACGCGGCCGCCGTGCGCGCGGCGCTGGAGGCGGCGCAGGCCCCGGAGGGCTTCGACGTGGTCGCCTTCGTGCCCGCGGCCACCGGCCCGGACGCGCGGGCCCGGCTGGAGGCGGAGGTCTTCCTCTACGGCGACGCGGGCCCGGGGGCGCTGGCCGTCGGCTCGGTGGAGCAGGTCGCCGACCTCGTCGGCGGGCTCGCGCGGGCCGGGGCGACGAGCGTGGTGCTGCAGCCGGCCGGCGACGGCCGGGACGTGCAGGAGGTCCTGGAGCTGGCGGCGGCGGTGCGCTCCGCCCTGGCCTGAGCACCCGCCTGAGCACCCGCCTGAGCACCCGCCTGAGGCTTCGTCACCCGGTCGGCTCAAGCTTCCTTGATCCTCGGTCGAACGCTTCGGCGTGTCCGTCCCCACACCTCCCCTCGTCACCCGCCGCCCCCGCGGCACGGCTCCGGCCACGACCCTCAAGCGCGACGACGCGGCGACCCAGCTGCACCTGCTGCGCCGCGCCACCTGGGGTCCGACGCCGGCGGCGGTCGCGGAGATCGCCTCGCTCGGGACCACCGCGTGGCTGGACCGCCAGCTGAACCCGGCCGGCGTCGACGACGCCGCCGTGGACGCCTTCGCGGCCCGGATGCCCTTCTACGGGCGCAGCCCGCAGTCGCTGCGGTCGGTGCCGTACGAGCAGGTGCAGTGGGAGCCCATGTTCGAGACCGGCCGGCTGACGCTGGCCCGGCAGATCTGGTCGCGCCGCCAGCTGCTCGAAGTGGTCGTCGACGTGTGGAACAACCTGCTGCACGTCACGTGCCCCAGCTCCGACGTGTGGGACAGCCGCGCCGACTACGACCGCACCGTGATCCGCCGGCACGCCCTGGGCAGCTTCCCGGAGATGCTCGTGGCCTCCGCCAAGCACCAGGCGATGCTGGCCTACCTCGACAACGCCAGCTCCACCGCGGCCCAGCCGAACGAGAACTACGGCCGCGAACTGCTGGAGCTGCACACCCTGGGCGTGGAGGCCGGCTACGGCGAGGCGGACGTGAAGGCCTCGGCCCGCCTGCTCACCGGGCTGACGGTGGCCCCCGACGGGTCGGCGGTCTTCGACCCGGGCCGCCACGACGGCGGTGCGCGCACCATCCACGGCTTCTCCGTCCCGGCGCACGCCCCGCACGAGGGGCTGCGCTGGATCGAGGCGTACCTGCGCTGGCTGGCGGTGCACCCGGCGACCGCGCGGCGGGTGTGCGCGCGGCTGGCGACGCGGTTCGTCTCCGACGCGCCGCCGGCGTCCCTGGTGGACCGGATGGCCGGCACCTGGACCGCGACGGGCGGGCAGATCACGCCCGTGCTGCGGGTGATGTTCGACTCGGCGGAGTTCTGGGCCTCGGCCGGGCAGAAGGTCCGCACCCCGCAGGAGGACTTCGTCGCCACGCTGCGCGCGCTGGGCACCGGCATGGAGCCCAGCGGCACGGCCGGGATCGCCAAGCTGTACTGGCACACCCTGGACTCCGGGCACGCGTCGATGTCGTGGGGGGCGCCCAACGGCGCGCCCGACGTCGCCGCGGCGTGGGCCTCCCCCAGCGGGACGCTCGCCCGCTGGAACCGGCACATGGACTTCGCCGCCGGCTGGTACCCGCCGGAGCTGCGGTTCACCCCCGCGACGGACCTGCTGCCGTCCATCCCCGCCACGTGGGGCGCGCTCGTGGACGCCCTCGCGCTGCGGCTCGTCGGCTCCCCGCTGAGCGCCGTCGAGCGCGAGGCGCTGCTGACGTACGCGAACCGCTCCGCGGGTGCGCCGTGCTCGGCCTCGGACCCGTGGATCCGCAACAACCTGCGCTACCTGGTGGCGCTCCTGCTCGACACCCCGTCCTTCACGACCCGCTGAGAGAGGTCCGCGTGACGAACCCCGGCAAGAACCCCACGGACCCCCGCTGCGGCTGCGACGAGGGCTCGAAGCTGCTGTCGCGGCGCTCGGTGCTGCGCGCCGCGCTGGCCGCCGCCGCGGCCGGGACCACCGCCTACGCCGTCGGCGACGTGTCGACGCAGGTCTCCTTCGCGGGGACCGGCTGGAACGGCGAGACCCTCGTCGTGCTGAGCCTGCACGGCGGCTTCGACGGCCTGTCGGCGGTCGTGCCGGCCGCCGACGGCGCCTACTACGCGGCCCGCCCGAACATCGCGGTGCCGCGCTCGACGCTGCTGGGGCTGGACCAGACCTTCGGCCTGCACCCGGCGATGGCCCCGCTGGTGCCGCTGTGGCGCAACGGCACCTTCGGCGTCGTGCACGCGGTCGGCCAGGCCGACCCGACGCGCTCGCACTTCGCGGCGATGGAGCGCATGGAGCTGGCCGCCCCGGGCACCTCGGTGCGCACCGGCTGGATCGACCGGACCATCGGCTCGCTGGGCACCGGCTCGGTGCTCAACGGGGTGGGCATCGGCACCTCGCAGCCGATGGCGTTCTCCGGCCCCGCCACGGAGACGACGATGTCCTCGCTGGAGGGCTTCTCGATCATCGGCCCCGGTGACGACCGGGCCAAGTGGCACTCGGTGCTGCGCCGCATGCACACCGGCGCCCGCCCGGAGGTCGCGCAGCCGGCGGGCACGCTGCTGACGGCGATGGAGGACGTCGCCCGGCTCAGCGGCACGGCGACCGGGCCGGCCGGTGGCGCGGTCTACCCCGCCACCGACCTCGGCAGGGCGCTGCGGCAGGCGGCGGTGCTGAAGAAGTCGGGCGCACCGGTGCAGGTGATCGCCCTGGACTACGGCGACTGGGACATGCACGCGGGCCTGGGCCGCGCCGAGGGCGGCTGGATGCGCGACAAGCTCACGGAGCTGTCGAGCGCGCTGGCGGCCTTCGCCACCGACCTGGGCTCCTCCTTCGCCTCCACGACGCTGGTGACGCTGTCGGAGTTCGGCCGCCGGGTGGCCGAGAACGCCTCGGGCGGCCTGGACCACGGGCACGGCAACGCCGTGCTGCTGCTGGGCGGCGGGGTCGTCGGCGGCCGGGTGCACGGCGCCTGGCCGGGCCTGGCGCCGGAGCGGCTCGTGGACGGCGACCTGGCCGGCACGACGGACTACCGCTCGATCATCGGCGAGGTGCTGCAGAAGCGGTGCGGGGCGGGGTCGCTGTCCTCGATCTTCCCCGGCTTCGGCGGTGGGCAGCTGGGTGTCGTCCGCCAGCGCTGACGACTACTCACAGTCACCAGAGCGGGGCTGAGAACCGCCTGGACACCCGCTGACGACGCCCTCCGAGCCTGCTGCAGGTTCGGGGGGCGTCCTCGTCCCGGGGGCCCGCGACGGCGTCCTGATCATGGAAAGCGGCGCGCGGCAGCCCCACCAGACGGACTGCTGTGACTTAGAGTGCACGAGTGACCACAGTGGCGTTACCGCATCGTGCACTCCTGCACCTTGTACACCACGGGCATCGTCACCTACTTTGCGTGACGGAGTCGCTGCAGGTCGGCAGCGACACGCTCAAGGTCCGGCCCTGCTGCGCCGATGCCGGTACCGAGCGTTCACCCGTGTGGGTGTGACCCCGGGTGGCTGCCGCCACCGCCAGAAGGAGGAACGAGGCCTGATGCGGTCCCGCACTGCCCCTGCGCCCACCGGCGTCTCCCGCCGCACCCTGCTGTCCGGTGCCGTCGGCGCCGGCGTCGTCGGCGCCGCCCTGGCCCACGCCCCGCAGGGGGCCGCGGCCTCGGCGCTGTCCGGCGCCCTGCAGGTCGCCGGGTCCACCCGGGCCTTCGCCCTCGCCGAGCACCCGCTGGAGCGCGCCGGCGCCACCGACGCCGCCGCACCCGCCACCGGCCTGCGCTCGCTGCGCTCCGCGGCGGACCTCGCCGTCGTCACCGTCGAGGTCGGCGGCGGGCACATGGTCGGCGTGACCTTCCCCGCCGGCACCTCCGCCGACACCGTCGGGGTGCGGGTGCGCCGGGACGGCGGCGACTGGGGCGCGTGGAGCGAGCTGGCGCTGCACGACTCCGAGCCCGACCCCGGCACCAGCGAGGCCCGCGGCGCCGTGACCGGCTCCGACCCGCTGTGGCTCGGCGAGCTGGGCGCGAGCGCCACCGTGCAGGTCCGCCTGCCCCGCGCCGACGTCGCGGGCGCCCAGCTGCAGCTCGTCGACGCCGGCACCAGCAGCGCGCTGAGCGCCCTGGCCGCCGCCGCGCTCACCGCCTCCCCCGCCGCCGTTGGAGGAGGAGAACTGGGTGAAGGCGACCTCGCCGCCGTGGGCGCGGACCTCCCCGGCCGTCGCGGCGATGGCGGCGTTGGTCGAGGCGG
>NZ_JAAALL010000316.1 GCF_009906315.1 Kineococcus vitellinus
GACCCCCAGGAGACCCCCGTGCTGCGCATCGCCGTCCCCAACAAGGGCTCGCTGTCCGAGGCGGCCAGCGCCATGCTGCGCGAGGCCGGCTACAACCAGCGCCGCGACGCCAAGGAGCTCATCCTCGACGACCCGGACAACTCCGCGCAGTTCGTCTTCCTGCGCCCGCGCGACATCGCGCTGTACGTCGGCTCGGGCACCCTGGACGTCGGCGTCACCGGCCGCGACCTGCTGCTGGACTCGCGCGCCCCCGCCGACGAGATCCTCCCGCTGGGCTTCGCCCGCAGCACCTTCCGCTTCGCCGGCCGCCCCGGCGCCGCCACCTCGGTGCGCGACCTCGAGGGCCGCCGCATCGCCACCAGCTACTCGGGGCTGCTCGCCAAGCACCTGGCCGAGCACGGCGTCACCGCGGACATCGTCCACCTCGACGGGGCCGTCGAGACCGCCGTCGCCCTCGGCATCGCCGACGTCATCGCCGACGTCGTGGAGACGGGCACCACGCTGCGCGCCGCGGGCCTGGAGGTGTTCGGCGAGCCGATCATGACCTCGGAGGCCGTGCTCGTGCGCAGCTCCGGCGCCGCGGCCGACCCGGCCGTCGACGTCCTGGTGCGCCGGCTGCAGGGCGTCCTCGTCGCCCGCCAGTACGTGATGGTCGACTACGACTGCCCCAAGCACCTCGTCGAGCAGGCCTGCGCCATCACGCCGGGCCTGGAGTCGCCGACCGTCTCGCCCATGGCGAACCCCGACTGGGTCGCGGTGCGGGCCATGGTCAAGCGCTCCGTGACCAACCAGGTCATGGACGACCTCTACGAGGTGGGTGCCCGCGCGATCCTCGTGACGAGCATCCACGCCTGCCGGCTGTGAGCGCCGACCCGGGGCCCGACGCGCCCTTCCGCCCCCGGCGGGCGCGGGCCGTCGGCCTGGTCTGCGCGGCCCTGCTGCTCCTGGTGATGGTCGTCGTCTCCATCCTGCTCTCGCGCTCGCCGGACTCCGGCTGGACCGGGGTCGACACGGTCTCGGCGGTGGTGTTCACCGCGCTCGTCTCCGGAGTGCTCGTGCGGCTGGTGAGCGTGCGGGCGCTGCCGACGGCGGACGCCCTCGTCGTGCGCAACGTCGTCTTCACCCGCCGCGTCGACTGGGGAGCCGTCGTCGCGGTGCGCTTCGGCAGCGCCGAGCCGTGGCTGACCCTGGACACCGACGACGGCGACAACGTGCCGGTGATGGCCGTCCAGCGCGCCGACGGCGAGTTCGCCCACCGCGAGGCGCGGCGGCTGGCCCGCATGGTCCAGGACCGCACCGGGCGCGCACCGGCCGCCTGAGCTCAGCGCGCGCGCGTCCAGCGCGCCCGCCCCGCGCCGGGCCCGGCGTCCTCCCCGCCCGGCAGCAGCACCACGTCCGCGCGGGCGCGCACGTCGTGGGCGGCGAACAGCCGCTCCTCCTGCGCGGCCCAGGAGTCCCAGTGCGGGGCGAAGACCTCGCCGTCGCGGGCCAGCGCCCGCCGCCGGCGCACGCCGGCGGCGGCCTCCAGCCAGACGAGCACCTCCACGGGCCCGGCGCAGCCGGCCCCCACGCCCTCGACGACGACGACGCCGGTGCTCGGCAGCCGCACCTCGCCGCGGTACGCGTCGGCGGCCCAGTCCCACACCGGGTGCCGGACCGCTCCGCCGCCGCGCAGCCCGGCCAGGACCCCGCGCAGCAGCTCCACGGCGGCCGCCAGCCCGTCCCAGCCGGGGTAGAGGTCGTCCAGGTGCACCACGGGCGCCGCCAGCGCGTCCGCCAGCGCCGCCGCCAGCCCCGTCTTGCCGCTGCCGGAGCGCCCGTCGACGGCCAGCACCCGCGGCCCGGCCGCCGGGGCCGGGACGGCGTCGAGCGCCGCCGCGAGCGCGCCGACCACCTGCGCGGTGCTCAGCGACCCCTCCGGCCGCCCGTCCGGCGCCCCGCCCGGCGACCCGTCCCGTCGCCGCGCGCTCAGGAGCGCGCGCCCGCGCTCAGAACCACGTCGGGCACCAGGGCGACTCCGGCGTCGCCAGCACCGCCTGCAGCCGGTGGGCGTCCGCGGCGGTGGCCTGCAACCGGCCGGCCGCGCGCAGCGCCACCGGGGAGGTGCCGCCGAGCAGCAGGGAGGCGAGGTCGCCGACGCCCACGCGCACGTCGGGCTCGGCGTCCGTGGTGGTGACCTCCGCGCAGGTCCAGCCGTCGCTCCCGCAGCGGTCGGCGCCCACGTGCAGGCGCACGGTGGCGTCGGCCAGGCCCGAGGGGTCGAGCACGCGCAGCACGAGGGTGCCGCTGCCCAGGTAGCGGCGGGCGGCCAGCGCCCCGGGCACGTCCAGCACCCGCAGCCACAGGAAGTCGTCGACGGGCCCGTCCTGGGCGGCGCGGGGGTCGGTGAGCAGGTGCGGCAGCAGCTCGTCGGCCGGGCGGTCGGGCGCGGCGACCGAGCGCACGAGGTCGATGGAGGTGACGAACTCCCACAGGTCGCGGTAGGCGGCCGGCGAGGTGGCGCTGAGGTCGCTGACGGTGGCGCTGGAGCGGGAGACCCGCCCGGCCCACGCCTCGGCGGTCTCGTAGCAGGCGTAGCCGTCGGCGACGCCGTCCGCGTCGCGGTGCAGCACCACCCGGACGCCCGCGCCGAGCGCACCGGGCCCCTCGGCGGCCGTGCGCTCGGCCCACCAGCGCGCCGGGCGCTCCAGGCCGCCGGGGCGGGCGCGGCGGGCGGCGTCGTGGACGGCCGCGCAGTCCTCGCGCGCCTCGGCCGGGTCGAGCACCTCCAGCGAGCCGCCGGCGGCGGGGCCGCCGGGGGCGTCCGGGCGGAAGGCGGTGCGGTCGGCGTCGACGACCCAGCGCGTGGAGCGGGTCGCGGCGCCGAAGCCGAAGCGGCCGTAGATGGGGGCCTCCATCGCGATGAGCGCCGAGAAGGCGTGCTCGCGCTCGCGGGCGCGCGCGAGGTCGTCGGCCATCATCCGCGACAGCACGCCGCGGCGGCGGTGCGTGGGCAGCACGGTCACGCTGGAGACGGCGTTCACCGGCACCGGCCCGGCGCCCGGGAGGGTGACCTCGCTGGCGAAGGAGCGGAACGTGCCGACGACGCGGCCACCGGCCTGCGCGGTCAGCAGCCGGTGCCCGGCGACGCGCTCGCCGTAGCCGCGCCGCGCCCGCTCGTCGGGGCGCGCCTCCAGGAAGCCGGTGCGCGAGACGGCGAAGAACTCCCCGGCGGCGGTGCTGTCGGCGGGGTCGATCTCGCGCAGGGCCACGTCGGTGCTCACCGGCAGGACCCTGTCACACGGCGAGGCGGGCGGGCGAGCCGGATACCCTGCGGGCGTGACGGTCGCAGTGCGCGTGATCCCCTGCCTGGACGTCGACGCGGGCCGCGTCGTCAAGGGCGTCAACTTCACCGACCTGCGGGACGCGGGCGACCCGGTCGAGCTGGCCCGCCGCTACGACGCCGAGGGCGCCGACGAGCTGACCTTCCTCGACGTCACCGCCTCCTCCGGCTCGCGCGAGACGACGTACGACGTCGTGCGGCGCACCGCCGAGCAGGTGTTCATCCCGCTGACCGTCGGCGGCGGCGTGCGCTCGGTGGCGGACGTGGAGAAGCTGCTGCGCGCGGGCGCCGACAAGGTCGGCGTCAACACCGCGGCCATCGCCCGCCCCGAGCTCATCACCGAGATCGCCGGGCGCTTCGGCGCGCAGGTGCTCGTGCTGTCGGTGGACGCGCGGCGCACCCTGCCCGGGGAGCCGGCGACGGCCTCCGGCTTCGAGGTGACCACCCACGGCGGGCGGCGGGGGACCGGCATCGACGCCGTGGAGTGGGCCGAGCGCGCCGCGCTGCTGGGGGCGGGGGAGATCCTGCTGAACTCCATGGACGCCGACGGCACGAAGGCCGGCTTCGACCTCGACATGCTCGCGCAGGTGCGCGCGCGGGTGGGCGTGCCGCTCATCGCCAGCGGGGGGGCCGGCGCCGCCGAGCACTTCCCGCCGGCCGTGGCGGCGGGCGCGGACGCCGTGCTGGCGGCCAGCGTCTTCCACTTCGGGCAGCTGACGATCGGCGAGGTCAAGGACGCGCTGCGGGCGCAGGGGGCCGTCGTCCGCTGAGCCGGGTCAGCCGGGTCAGCCGGGTCAGCCGGGTCAGCCGGGTTCGCCCAGCGGGTCGTCGTCCGCCGGGTAGCGGTCCAGGAAGCGCTGCACCGCGGCGGGCTGACCGCCCACCTGCACGCGGGCGCGCGAGCGGCGGCCGAAGGCGTGCAGCAGCAGGTCGCCGGGCTCGCCGGTCAGGCTCACCGCGACCTCGGCGCTGCGCACCACCGCCCGCGGGCCGTCCGGGGTGACGAGCACCACGCCCGTGCCGGCCTGCCGGTAGGCGACCCGGCCCATGAGCCGCACGGTGCGCCACAGCGCGTGCGTCTCCGCGCCGGGCAGCCGCCGCGGTCGCCAGTCGTCCTGGGCGCGGCGGATGTCCTCGTGGTGGACGAAGAACTCCGCGCGGTTGACGAGCTCGTCCACCCCGCTCAGGCGCAGCGGGCCGCGGGGGCCGCTGCGCACCCCCTCCACGAGCTGGGCGAACGGCTGCTCGCGCAGCCGCGAGAGCACCAGCTCGCTGCGCCCGCGCAGCGGCGGCACCGCCGACCCCAGGGCGACGTCGGGGCGCGAGTCGCGCACGAGCAGGTGCACGAGCAGGTCGCGCACGTCCCAGCCCCGGCACAGCGTCGGAGCGTCGGGACCGACGGCGAGGGCGGTGTCGCACAGCCCCTCGCGTTCGCGGCGGGCATCGGTGACGGGGGCCATGGCGGTGATCGTGCCACGGGGCGGGTGCGGGCAC
>NZ_JAAALL010000317.1 GCF_009906315.1 Kineococcus vitellinus
GCTTCGGCGTCCTGGGCACCGGGTTCTGGGCCCGCACCTGCCACGGCGCGGCGCTGGCCGCCCACCCCGACGTCGAGCTCGTGGGCTTCTGGGGCCGCGACGGCGCTCGCGCGGCCGCAGCGGCCGCAGAGGTGGGCGGGCGGGGCTTCGACGACCTCGACGAGCTGCTCGGCGCCGTCGACGCCGTCTCCATCGCGCTGCCCCCGCACGTGCAGGCGCCGCTGGCCGCCCGCGCCGCGCGGGCCGGCAGGCACCTGCTCGTGGACAAGCCGCTGGCCCTGGACGTGGCCGCCGCCGACGAGGTGGTCGCCGCCGCCCGCGCCGGCGGGGTGGCCTCCGTGGTCTACGTGACCTACCTGTTCCAGCCGGAGGTCACCGGCTGGGTCGAGGAGCTGCGCGCGCTGGCCGACGAGCACGGCCCGTGGGAGGGCGGCCTCTTCCGCTGGGCGGGTTCCATCGACGTGCCCGGCAACCCGTACGGGGGCTCGGCCTGGCGCCGCGAGCGCGGCGGGCTGTGGGACACCGGCCCGCACGCGCTGTCGATCGTGCGGGCGCTGCTGCCGCCGGTGCGGCGGGTCGCCGCCGGCCGCGGTGCGCGCGACGCGGTGAACGTCGTGCTCGAGCACGAGGGCGGCGCCGGCAGCGCGCTGTCGCTGACCCTGACCGCCCCCGCGGGCGCCGGCGGCTCCTTCGCCACGGTCTGGGGGCCTGGCGGGCGCCACGAGCTGCCGCGGTTCGCGGGCACGGCGGTCGAGGGGCACCGGCGGGCCGTCGACGAGCTGCGCGGGGCGGCGGCCACGGGCAGGGCGCACCCGCTCGACGTCGGCTACGCCCGCGACACCGTCGCCGTGCTGGCGGCCGTGGAGGAGCACCTGGCCCGGCCGGCCGAGCAGCGCACGACACCCGTCCGCTGACGCGGCCCGACCCGGCTGGTCAGCCGGGTCGGCCCGGCCGTCCCGGGTCGCCGGGCCCCTGGGGAGGTCCGGCGGGTCCGGCGCCGCCGCGCTCGCCCGGCGCGGCCTGCCGGGCGGCCTCCTCGGCAGCCTCCTCGGCGGCCTCGCGCTCGACGCGGGCGCGGTGGTTCACCCGCTGCACGCGCCGGGCCATGCTGCGCCCGAGGAAGTACACCGCCAGGGCCAGCACGAAGAGGCTGACGAAGCCCCACAGCCCCGGGGTGACGAGGTCCGCGTCGACCTTCGGGGTCGCCGTGCTCGCCGTGGGCGACGGCGTCGCCGCGAGCAGCAGGCGCGTCGCGGCCGAGGCCAGGATCACGTCGCCGCCTCGCCGCGCAGACCGGCGAACAGGTCGTCCTCCGGGGTCCGCGTCGGGACGTGGCTGAGCGCCAGGTGGTAGTCCTCGGTCGGCCACAGCTCGCGCTGCAGCTGCATCGGGACGCCGAAGAACCAGCCGTCGGGGTCGATCTGGGTGGCGTGCGCCAGCAGCGCGCGGTCGCGGACCTCGAAGAAGTCGGCGCACTCGACGCGGGTGGTGATCTCCAGCTCGGCGCGCTTCGGGGCGTCCGGCTTGGCCTCCTCGTCGGCGATGCGCTGCATCCACTCGGCGAACGGCGACTCCTTGCCCTGCGCTAGCAGCGCCTCGTGGAAGGTGCGCATGCGGTCGCGGGAGAAGCTCGCGTGGTAGTAGAGCTTGGAGGTCTTCCAGGGCTCCCCGGCGTGCGGGAACTTCGCCGGGTCGGCGGCGGCGTCGAAGGCCGCGCGGGAGACCGTGTGGGTCATGATGTGGTCCGGGTGCGGGTAGCCGCCGGACTCGTCGTAGGTCGTCATCACGTGCGGGCGGAACTCGCGCACGACGTGCACGAGCGCGTCGACGGTGAACTCCTCCGGCGTCAGCGCGAAGCAGCCCGGCGGCAGCGGCGGCAGCGGGTCGCCCTCCGGCAGGCCCGAGTCGACGTAGCCCAGCCAGCGGTGCCGGACGCCGAGGATGCGCGCGGCCTCGGCCATCTCGCGCCGGCGGTACTCGCCCATGTCGCGCCGCAGCGTCGCGTCGTCCTTGAGCCGGGGGTTGAGCACGTCGCCGCGCTCGCCGCCGGTGCAGGAGACCACGAGGACCTCCACGCCCTCCTGGACGTACTTCGCCATCGTCGCGGCGCCCTTGCTGGACTCGTCGTCCGGGTGGGCGTGCACGGCCATCAGCCGCAGCGTCTCCGCCACCACCGCTCCTCTCACCGGGGTCGTCCCGCTGGTGTGCCGACTGCTCGCCGCCCCCGCCAGCGCGGGTGCGACCATCGGGGTCCATCCTCGCCGATCCCCGCGCAGCGGCGAGCACCGGCCCAGCCAGCGATCAGGAGTGCGACAGCGTGAGCAGCCGCCAGCCCCCCCGGGACGTGCCGCCCGACGTGCTCGCCGAGCGCTACGGGCGCCGCTCGCGCACCGGCCGGCCCTGGTACCGGCGCCCGCTGCCGCTGGCGGCCGCCGTGCTCGCGGCCCTGCTGGTGCTCGCCTACGGGGTGTGGGTGTCCGTGGCGCAGTCGCGCGGCCCGGCCTTCGCCGAGATCAGCCACCAGGTCGTCGACGACCGCACCGCGTGGATCCGCTTCAGCGTCACCCGGGAGCCGGGCACGGCCGTGCAGTGCAGCGTGCGCGCCCTGGACGCCGACGGCGCCGAGGTCGGCGTGCTGCAGGTGCCGGTGCCCGCCGGCCCCGAGCGCGACGTGCAGCAGGAGGTGGAGGTCGCGACGACGCAGCGGGCCGTCACGGTGGGCGTCTCCTCCTGCAGCGCGGTGGAGGGCTGAGCGGATCCCGGCTACCGTTGTCCCTTCGAGTCGCCCGCTCCCGCCGCTCGCGGGGCCGGGCGACTCGATGTTCGTGGGCGGGCAGGAGGCCCACCCGCAGCACGTGACAGGGAGCACCCCGTGAGCGAGACCACCGCCGGCAGCGTGACGTGGCTGACCCAGGACGCCTACGACCGGTTGAAGGCCGAGTACGAGCACCTCTCCGGGCAGGGGCGCTCGGAGCTGGCCAAGCGCATCGAGCAGGCCCGCGAGGAGGGGGACCTGAAGGAGAACGCCGGGTACCACGCGGCCAAGGAGGAGCAGGGAAAGCAGGAGCTGCGCATCCGCCAGCTGCGCCACCTGCTGGAGACCGCGCAGGTCGGCGAGGCCCCCGCGTCGATCGCGGGCGAGGTGACGCTGGGCTCCGTGGTGACCGTGGAGCTGGCCGGCGACGAGATGACCTTCCTGCTCGGCAGCCGCGAGGTCGGCGACGGCGCCGGCCTGGACGTCTACAGCGAGAAGTCGCCGCTGGGCGCCGCCATCCTCGGCCGCAAGCCGGGCGAGGAGGTCGCCTACACCGCGCCCAACGGCCGCAGCATCCCGGTCAAGGTCGTCAGCACCAAGCCCTTCACCGGCTGAGCGCCCCCGCGGCGGGCGCGTGGTGACCACGGGCCCGAGCACCGGGCGCGCGGTCACCCGCGCCCGCGAGCGGTGCGCGCCGTCAGCGCTCGACGGCGGGACCGCCGGCCCGCGCGGCGGCGGCGTCGGTGGGCTCGGGGGTGTCCGGGGCCAGCGGCGCGTCGGAGGCGTCGATCTCGCGGACCTCCTCGCTCGGTCGCCCGCCCCGCGCCAGCGACTCGACGCCCGTCTTGAGGACCGCCACCAGCGGCACCGCGAACAGCGCGCCGGGGATGCCGAACAGGGTCGCCCCGCCGGCGACGGCGAGGATGACGGCCAGCGGGTGCACCGCGACGGCGCGGCCCATGAGGAACGGCTGCAGCAGGTGGCTCTCGACCTGCTGCACGAGGATGACGACGCCCAGCATGATGAGCGCGGTGACGACGTCGTGGGCGACGAGGGCGACGAGGACGGCCACCGCCCCGGACAGCAGCGCCCCGACGATGGGGATGAACGCGCCGAGGAAGACGATGAGCCCCAGCGACGTGGCCAGCGGCACCTGCAGGACCGCGGCCCCGATCGCGACGCCGAGGCCGTCGACGAAGGCCACCGCGATGGTCGCGCGCATGTAGTGGGCCAGCGTCACCCAGGAGTGCCGGGCGGCGTCGTCGAGGCGCTCGCGCGAGGGCGCCGGCATGAGCTGCAGCAGCCAGGCCCAGATGCGCCGGCCCTCCAGCAGGAAGAAGAACGTCGCGAACAGGCAGATGAAGAAGCCGGCGACGACGTGCCCGGCGGTCGTCACGACCCCGGTGGCACCGGCGATGAGGGTGTCGCGGTTGGCGGAGATCGCGTCCTCCGCCTGCTGGACGAGGTCGGAGACCGCCGTGGAGGTCAGCTCCAGCGGGCCGGTCGACAGCCAGCGCTCGACCTCGCCGACGCCCTGGGTGGCGGAGTCGGCCAGCTGCGGCGCCTCCGCGGAGGCCTGGCTGCCGACGATGGTCACCAGCACGGCCACCACCCCCGCCGTCAGCAGCATCGTCAGCAGCACGCTCACCGCGCGCGGCACGTGCAGGCGGTGGTGCAGGTTCACGGCCGGGAACAGCAGCGCCGTCACGAGCAGGGCGATGAGGACGGGGATGAGGATCTCGCTGACGCGGCTGAGGCCGTAGGCCAGCAGCACGATCCCGGCCACCAGCACGAGGAAGCGCCAGGACCACTCCGCACCCGTGCGCAGCGCCGGGCTGACGTAGGGCTGGTGGACCGGGCGCGGCGACTGGTCGGGCACGGGGCCATCCTGCACCGGCACCCGCGCCGCCGCCCACGGGCCGGTGGGTGCGGTCGGGTGCGGTCGGGTGCGGTCGGGCCGGTGCGGTCGGGCCGGTGCGCCCGTCGGCGGGCGGACGTAGGTTGCTCGGGTGAGCCTCAGCGAAACCCCCACGCTGCCCCTGGA
>NZ_JAAALL010000318.1 GCF_009906315.1 Kineococcus vitellinus
GCTCCTGCCGCTCCTGCCGCCCCCGCCGGTCCGCCGGTCCGCCGGTCCGTGCGCTCGGCCGCCGCGCTCGCGCTGGCCGCAGCGCTCGTCGCCACGCTCGGCGCCTTCGCGCCGGCCGCGCCGCCGACCCGTTCCGCCGACCGGACCGGCGACCCCGCGCTCGCCGCCCGGCTGAGCGCCGCCGCCGCGGACCTGCCCGGCCAGGGGTTCGCCGTCAGCCTGGGCGACGCCACCGGCTCGGCGCAGGCGGCGATCGGCCGCGCCGACAGCCGGCCGGGCGCCGAGCGCGCCCTCTCCAGCACCACGCCGCAGGAGATCGGCTCGGTCACCAAGTCGCTGACGGGGCTGCTGCTCGCCGACGCCGTCCAGCGCGGCGAGGTGACCCCCGCAACCACCCTGGGGGAGGTGCACGCCGACCGGCGGCTGCCCGCCGAGCTGGCCGCCACCACGCTCGGCGAGCTGGCCACCCACACCTCCGGCCTGCCGCGGCTGAGCACCCGGGCCCAGCTGCGCGGCTACGTCACCGCCCTCACCCACGGCAACCCCTACGCGTGGGACACCCCGGACTCGCTGCTGTGCGACGCCGGCACCACGCCGCTGCGCACCCCGCGCGGTGGGTTCGCCTACTCCAACCTCGGCTTCGCGCTGCTCGGCCAGGCGCTGGCCGTGCGGGCGGGGACGCCGTACCCGCAGCTGCTGCGCGAGCGCGTGCTGGAGCCGCTGGGGATGCGGGCCACCGCCGCCAGCCCCGACCCGCTGCCCGCCGGCCGGGCCCGCGAGCTCGCCGCCGACGGTCGCGAGGTCGTCCCGTGGCTGTCCGCGGGCAGCGTCCCGGCCGGGACGGGCGTGTGGTCCACCGCCTCCGACCTCGGCCTGCTCGGCGCGGCCGCGGCCACCGGTGCGCTGCCGGGCGCGCAGGCGCTCCTCCCGGTCGCCGACGCCGACGGCCTGCGCACCGGCTGGGGCTGGTTCACCGCCGTCGTCGACGGGCGCACCTTCGTCGGGGCCAACGGCGCGACGTTCGGCGTGCAGACGTCGGTGTGGGCCGAACCGGCCAGCGGCCGCTGGGTCGCGGTCACCGCGCCCAGCGGCACCGCGGACGGCTCCTCGCACACCGAGGCCGTCGCCTTCCGGCTGCTCGGCGCAGCCGGCTGAGCGGTCCGGTGCCCGGGCGGGCCCGCCCCGCGGGCTCGCCTAGGGTCGGGGCGTGAGAGCGGACGCGCGCAGCCTGCTGGAGACCGCCGCCCGGCGGCTGGCCGAGGCCGGGGTGGCCTCCGCGCGCACCGACGCCGAGCTGCTGCTGGCGCACGCGCTCGGCGTCGAGCGCTCGCGGGTGGGGGTCCTGGTGGCCCTCGGCGGCCCGCTCGAGGCCGCCGGCTTCGAGGACCTCGTCGAGCAGCGCGCCGACCGCGTGCCGCTGCAGCACCTCACCGGCCGCGCCGGCTTCCGCGCCCTGGAGCTGCGCGTCGGCCCGGGCGTCTTCGTCCCGCGCCCGGAGACCGAGACGGTGGCGCAGCTCGCCGTCGACGAGGCCGCCCGCCTGGCCGCGGCGGGGGAGCGGCCCGTCGTGGTCGACCTGTGCACCGGCTCCGGCGCCCTCGCGCTCGCCGTCGCCACCGAGGTCCCGGCCGCGCGCGTGCACGCCGTCGAGCTGGACCCCATGGCGCACGCGTGGGCGCGGCGCAACGTCGAGGAGCTCGCCCCCGGCGTGGACCTGCGCCTGGGCGACGCCGCCACCGCCTTCGACGACCTCGACGGCCTCATCGACGTCGTCGTCAGCAACCCGCCGTACGTGCCTCCCGGCGCGGTGCCCGTCGACCCCGAGGTCGCGCTGCACGACCCGCACGTCGCGCTCTACGGCGGCGGCGACGACGGCCTGCTCGTCCCGCGCCGGGTCGTCGCGGCGGCCGCGCGGCTGCTGCGCCCGGGCGGCCTGGCCGTCGTCGAGCACGCCGAGGTGCAGGAGGACGCCGCCCGGCGGATGTTCACCGGCCCCGCCTGGACGGACGTGGGCAGCCACCGCGACCTGGCGCGGCGTCCGCGGTCGACGACCGCCCGCCGCGCGTGAGGGGCGGAACCCGCCGAGGGGGACGGTGATCCCGCCCCGCGCGCCGACGGTGGGACACTCCCTGGTGTGAGGCCACCGTTCGACTGCGCCGACCCCGTCACCCGCGAGCGCGGCCTGTCCGCCGCGCACAACGCCGTCAAGCGCGGAGAGGTGGTCGTGCTGCCCACCGACACCGTCTACGGCATCGGAGCCGACGCCTTCTCCCCGCCCGCCGTGCGCCGGCTGCTGGAGGCCAAGGGGCGCGGGCGCGACATGCCGCCCCCCGTGCTCGTGCCCGAGGTGCGCACCATCGACGGCCTGGCCTCCTCGGTCCCCTTCGCGGTGCGCGAGCTCGTCGACGCCTTCTGGCCCGGCGCGCTGACCATCGTCTGCCGGGCGCAGCCGTCCCTGACCTGGGACCTGGGGGAGACGAACGGCACCGTCGCGCTGCGCATGCCGCTGCACCCGGTCGCCCTGGAGCTGCTCCAGCGCACCGGCCCGCTGGCCGTCTCCAGCGCCAACCTCTCCGGCCGGCCGGCCGCGACGCTCGTCACCGAGGCCGTCGAGCAGCTGGGGGAGTCGGTGCGCGTCTACCTCGACGGCGGGGCGAGCCCGAAGGGGGCGCCCTCCACCATCGTCGACGCCTCCAACGGGCCGCTGCGCGTGCTGCGGGTGGGCGCCCTCAGCGAGGCCGAGCTGCGGGCGGCCGTGCCCAAGGGGTGGCTGGAAACCGAGCCCGCCGAGACCGAGCCGGTCGAGACCGAGCACACCGAGGCCGAGCGCGCCGAGCCCGAGCGCGCCGACGCCGAGCGCGCCGAGCAGGTGACCGGCGGGTCGCGGCAGCCGGGGGCCGCGAGCGGATGAGGGCCTACCTGCTCGTCGTCGTCGTGGCCGCGGCCGTGACGTACCTGACGACGCCCCTGGTGCGGTTGCTGGCCCAGCGCGTCGGGGCGATCACCCCGCTGCGCGAGCGGGACGTGCACACGGTGCCGGTGCCGCGCATGGGCGGGGTGGCGATGCTCTGCGGCGTCGTGGCGGCCCTCGTGGTGGCGAGCAGGATCCCCTTCCTGTCCCGGGTCTTCGAGGCCGACCCGGGTCCGCAGTGGGTGCTCGTCGGCGCCGCGGTGGTCTGCGCCGTCGGGGTGGCCGACGACATCGTCCAGCTCGACGCCGTCACCAAGCTCGCCGGCCAGGTGCTCGCCGCGGGGATCATGGGCTGGCAGGGCATCAGCCTGCTGCAGCTGCCCATCGGCGGCGTCACCCTGCTCTCCAGCCGCACGATGATGGTCATCACGATCCTCGTGGTGCTCGTGTCGGTGAACGCCGTGAACTTCGTCGACGGCCTCGACGGCCTGGCCGCGGGCATCGTGGGCATCGGCGCGGTCGCCTTCTTCGGCTACTCCTACGCCCTGCAGCGGGGGAGCGCGCCGGACGACTTCTCCTCGCTGGCCACGCTCATCGCGGGCATCACGGTGGGCTGCTGCCTGGGCTTCCTGCCGCACAACTTCCACCCGGCGCGCATCTTCATGGGCGACTCCGGCTCGATGATGCTGGGCCTGCTGCTGGCCTCGGCGACCATCGCCGCCACCAGCACCGTGGACCCGGAGACGGTGGCCGACGAGAAGATCGCGCCGGCCTTCTTCCCGCTGCTGCTGCCGATCGCCGTGCTCCTGGTGCCGCTGGGCGACATGCTGCTGGCCGTGGTGCGCCGCACCCGGCAGGGCAAGGCGTTCTGGCACCCGGACAAGAAGCACCTGCACCACCGCCTGCTGCAGCTGGGCCACTCGCACCCGGTGGCCGTGCTCGTCATGTACTCCTGGGCGGCGTTCCTGAGCTTCGGGATGGCCTCCTCGGCCTTCCTGCCGCTGGCCCAGGCCCTCGCGGTGGCCGTCGCGGCCGGCTGCGTGGTGCTCGCGCTGACGTTCCTGCCGCTGTGGTGGCGCCGGCGCGAGCGCCGCGCGGGAACCGTCCCGCTGCCGGGGCAGCTGCCCGGCGCGACCCCGGACGGCCCCGCCGCCAGCACCCCCGGTGGTGCCCCGGGTGCGGAGCGCGTCCGTCCCGCGGGTCCCGCCGAGACCTCGCGCACATGAGCCCGGCCCGTCCACGACGCGGCGTAGGAGACGCCTCCGCTCGTGATAGCTTTCACGAAGTCCACCCGGTGCCCCCACGCGACCGGTGCGGACCGCCGACGAGCCGAACCCCTCGGACGACCCGCCGACGAGCAGGGAGCAGCCCATCGTGAGTGAGAACGCCGCCGCCGGCGCCCAGGTCGAGGACGCCTACCGCGTCCTCCTGCGGCGCTCGCTGCTGGTCGGCGGCATCGCCGCGCTGGTCTGCGTCGTCGTCGCGGCCGTGCTGCGCGGGCTGGACGGGGCCCTGTCCGCGGGGCTCGGAGCGCTGCTCGTACTCGTCTTCTTCGGGGCGCGGCTGCTCGTCATGCGGCGCACCGCGCGCTCCAACCCGCAGATGGTGCTCGTCGCCGCGCTGGGGGTCTACACGGTCAAGATCGTGCTCCTCGGGCTGGCGATGGTCTTCCTGTCGCGCCTCTCCTGGGTCGTCGGCCCGGCGCTCGGCCTGTCGGTCATCGTCTGCGCCGTGTGCTGGCTGGCGGCGGAGATGCGCGCCTTCGTCAAGCTGCGGGTGCCGGTCTTCGCCGCCTCCACCCCTGCGGCCTCCGCCCCCGCCGCCGACGCCCGTCGGGACGGTGGGTCGTGAGG
>NZ_JAAALL010000319.1 GCF_009906315.1 Kineococcus vitellinus
GCTCCCGCCGACGCCCCGCCCCCTGTGGACGAGCGGTGATCTTCCGCGGTGCACCGTGGAAGATCACCGCTCGTCCACAGGGGGGTCGCCCGGCGGGAGCAGGTGCGTGTCGGAGCGTGCTGACACAGTGAGCGCACCGTGATCGGCGATCGACAGGGGGACCTCTCGTGCACATCGACAACGCCCGCGAGCTGAAGGCGCAGCTGCTGGCCGGATCGGTCCAGGCGGCGGCCGTCGCCCCCGCGGGCGTGGCCAGCGTCGGCATCAGCGTGCTCGGGCGGGGCCCGCAGGGCCCCCGCTACGGCCTGGCGGTCCGCTACTCCGGCGGCCGCGGCCAGGCGCTGCTCGCCGGCGCCCGCGAGCTCGCCGGCACCAGCGCCGGCAGCGAGGTCGACATCCGCGACGTCGGGCGGGTCCGGGCGCTCACCGCCCCCGCGGAGGGGCTGACGTGGACGCCGCAGGCGCTGCAGCAGCGGGTCCGGCCGCTGCACCCCGGGCTCTCGATCGCCCACCGGGACGTCACGGCCGGCACCCTCGGCGGCTTCGTCACCGTCGCCGGTTCCGACGGCGTCTTCGCGCTGTCCAACAACCACGTCCTGGCCGCCTCCGACCAGGCCGCCCTCGACGACCCGGTGCTGCAGCCCGGCCCCCACGACGGCGGCACCGCCGGCGACCGGGTGGGCCGGCTGGCGCGCGCGGTCCCCCTCGACGCCGGCGGCGGCAACGGCGTGGACGCCGCGCTCGCGCTGCTGGAGGACGTCGCGGACGTGGCGGACGTGGACCCCACCTACCCGGTGGGGCGGCTGACCGGCTGGGCCGAGCCCGACGACGAGGTCGCCGTGGAGAAGGTCGGGCGCACGACGGGCTGGACGAAGGGCCGCATCAGCGCCATCGAGCTCGACGACGTGGCCGTGGAGTACCCCGTCGGCGTCGTCAGCTTCGACGGGCAGGTCGAGGTCACCGGTGCGCGGGGGGCCTTCTCCGCGGGCGGCGACTCCGGGTCGCTGGTGTACCGCCCGGACACCCGCGAGGCCGTCGGGCTGCTGTTCGCGGGCAGCGAGCGCGGCGGGGCGGACGGTTCCGGGCTGACGTTCTGCAACCCGATCGGCCTTGTGCTGGAGAGCCTCGGTGCGACACTGGTGGTGTGAGCGAACCCTTCCCCGGTTCGGGCGCACGGCCCGACGCCTCCGCCGCTCGCGCGGTCAAGACGCAGATCAGCCGGCTCGTCGCGGGTGATCCCCGCGTCAACGGCATCGGCCTCACCCGCAGCAGCGGCGACTGGGCCGTGAAGGTCAACGTGGTCGACGGCGACGACTACCCGGACCTGCCGGACACCGTGGACGGTGTCGGCGTCCGGGTGGCCGTCGTCGGGCGCATCACCCCCAGCGGCCTCGCCCCGGGTCTCAGCCCGGGCGGTGACTGAGCAGCCGCTCCAGCACCTGCGCCACCCCGTCGTCGTCGCACGCCGGGGCCGTGGCGTCCGCGGCCGCGACCGCGTCCGGGTGCCCGTCGGCCATCGCGTAGGAGCGCCCGGCCCAGCGCAGCATCTCCAGGTCGTTGGGCATGTCCCCGAAGGCGACGACCGCCTCCGGCCCCGCACCGCGCTCGGCGGCGACCTCCGCGAGCGTCGAGGCCTTGCTCACCCCGAGCCGCATGATCTCGATGAGCGAGTCCGCGGCGTTGGAGTGGGTGGCGTTGACCAGGTCGCCGACGGTGTCCAGGGCCGTGGCGAGCATCTCGTCGCTGGGCGTGCCCGGGCGCTTGGCGAGGATCTTCACCACGGGCGGGACGTCCACGAGCAGGTCCTCGAAGTCCCCCACCCGCTGCTCCAGCCCGCCGTCGAAGCGGGTGGCGTAGGCCTCCTCGCGGCGGAAGCCGACGACGGACTCCAGCGCGAACCCGATGCCCGGCAGCGCGGCCCGCAGCCGCTGGGAGACCTCCCGCAGCACCTGCACCGGCATGCTGTGCTGGCGCACGACCTGCCCGCTGTCGAGGTCGAAGACGACGGCGCCGTTGGCGCAGACCACCTGCCCGCGCAGCCCCGCCTCGCCGGCCAGCGGCGTCACCCACCGCGGCGGGCGCCCGGTGACGGGCACGACGGGGATGCCCTCGCGCTGGCAGGCCGCGAACGCGTCCAGGGTGCGGCGGCTCATGGGGCGCTCGCGCGGGATCACCGTCCCGTCGAGGTCGGTGGCGACCAGGCGCCAGCCGCGGGCGAAGGACGCCTCCGCCTGCTCCGCGTCGTCGAGGGTGGCAGGCAGGTCCGGGCTCACGGGGTCATCCTGCCCCACCCGCGCCGGGAGGGTCCGCCCCCCCGCGGGCTCAGACCCCGGCCGGCCGCCCGGCCCGCGCCCTCACGGCACCGTGAGCCGCAGGCGGCCCGCGAGCGCGGCGGCCGCGTCGAGGACCTCGCGCTGCTGGGCGCTGGTGCGCTGGGCGGGCAGCTCGCGGTAGCCGCTCTCGTAGGGGTCGACGACGCCGGTGGGGTGGTCGGCGAGCACCTCCAGGACGGCGAGGCCGCAGTAGGGCACGTACACCGGGGAGTAGCCGCCCTCGTGGGACATCACGAGGCGGCCGCCGCACAGCTCCTCGGCCGCCTCCTTCAGCAGCCGCGCCATCTGCCGGTAGCCGGAGGAGGTGACGACCATGTTCCCCAGCGGGTCGAGGGCGCTGGCGTCGAAGCCGCTGGCCACGAGGACCAGCTCGGGGCCGAAGCCGCGCAGCGCGGGCACGACGACGTCGGCGACGGCGTCGACGTAGCCGCCGTCGCCGGTGCCGGCGGGCAGCGGCACGTTGAGCACCGACCCCTCCCCGGCGCCGGTGCCCCGCTCCGCGAGCGCGCCGGAACCGACGGGGAACAGCCCGTCCTGGTGCAGCGAGATCGTCAGGACGTCCGGGTCGTCCTCGAAGATCGCCTGGGTGCCGTTGCCGTGGTGGACGTCCCAGTCGACGACGGCGACGCGGCGCACGCCCCGGTGCGCGCGGGCCCACTCGATCGCGACGGCGATGTTGGCGAACAGGCAGAACCCCATGCCGGTCTCGCGGCGGGCGTGGTGGCCCGGCGGGCGCACCAGGGCGTAGGCGTTGGTGACGACGCCGTCGAGGACGGCCTCGACCGCGGCGATGGTGCCGCCGGCGGCCAGGCGGGCGATCTCGTGGGAACCGCGCCCGAACGGGCTCACGCCGTCGCCGGCGTCCCCGCCGCCGGCGGCGCTGGCGGCCGCGACGGCCGCGACGTGCTCGGGGGTGTGCACGCGCAGCAGGTCCTCCTCGGTGGCGCTGCGGGGGCGGATCCGGACGACCTGCTCCAGCAGGCCGGAGACCTCCAGCAGGCCGTTCATGCGGCTCTTGGACTCCGGGCTCTCGAAGTGCGCGTACGGCTGCGCGCCGAGCCCGGCCGGGACGTGCCCGGAGCGGTTGACGTTCGTGTCGTGCCAGGCGTACAGCTCGTGCCAGACGTAGCCGGTGCTCATGCGCGTCTCCTCCGTGCCGGGTGGGTGGTCAGCCGAGGTCGCCGGCGACGAGGCGGGCGAGCAGGCGGGCGAGGACGTCCACCCCGCGCTCCAGGTCCTCGTCGCGGGTGAGCTCGCGCTCGTCGTGCGAGACGCCCTCGACGCTCGGCACGAACAGCAGGACGGTCGGCACGAGCGCGTCGAGCGCGATCGCGTCGTGCCCGGCCATCGTGAGCATGCGGTGGGTGCTCGCCCCGGCCTCCTTGGCGACGACCTCGGCGAGGTCGACGCCGGCGGCGGGCAGCCGCGCCGCCGGCCGCAGCGAGGAGCGCACGACCTCCACCTCGACGGCACCGCGCTCGGCGGCCGCGGCGAAGCGCTCCAGCAGCAGCGCGTGCGCCCGCTCCAGCAGGTCGGGGTCCGCCGAGCGCACGTCCAGGCTCAGCCGCACCTCGCGCGCGACGACGACGGGCGAGTTCGGCAGGACGGTCATCCGGCCCACCGCCGTCAGCAGCGCACCGTCGGGGAACTCGTCCACGAGGTCGCGGGCCAGGCACACCAGGCGGGCCGCGGTGGCGAGGGCGTCGTGGCGGTCGGCCATCGCGGTGGCCCCGGTGTGCCCCTGGACGCCGTGCACGACGACCTCCAGCTTGCGCGCCGCCCAGCCGCCCTCGACGAGGCCGACGTCGGCGCCCAGGCGCTCCAGCGCCCTGCCCTGCTCGATGTGCAGCTCGGCGTAGGCGACCGCCGCCGGCGGTTCGGCGCTGCCGCGGAACCCGATGCCCTCCAGCGCCTGCGCGACGCTGGTGCCCTCCAGGTCGCGGGCGGCGAGCACCTGCTCGACCTGCAGGGCGCCGGTGTAGGCGCCGCTGCCCATGAGGCTGGGCTGGAAGCGGCTGCCCTCCTCGTTGAACCAGTCGACGACGGCGAGGTTGAACCGCGGCCGCAGCCGGCCCGCGGCGACCTCCGCGAGCACGTGCCGCGCGGCGTGCACGGCGGCCAGGACGCCGTAGGCGCCGTCGAAGCGCCCGGCCCGCGGCTGGGAGTCCAGGTGCGAGCCGACGAGGACGTGCGGGGCGCCGGGGACGAGCTCGGCGCGGCCGAAGACGTTGCCGACGGCGTCGACGTCCACGGCCAGGCCGGCCGCGGTCAGCCGCTGCACCAGCCAGCGCCTGGCCTCCCCGTCGGCGGCGGTGCCGGCCTGGCGCTCGACACCGCCGCCCGGGGTGGCCCCGATCGCCGACAGCTCGGCGAACTCCTGCAGGAAGCTCATCCGGCCACGCCCTCCTGC
>NZ_JAAALL010000031.1 GCF_009906315.1 Kineococcus vitellinus
CACCCCAGCGTCGCCCGAGGCGGACCGCGACGCTGGGGTGCGGGGCGGGTGGTCATCGCCACCCGGGCCGGTACGGGGCTGGCGTGGGCGGTGATGGCGCTGGCGCCCGCGGTGGTGCCCGCTGGCGGCGGCAGTGGTCCGTGGGCCGGTGGAGCGGCCTGGGGCCTCTTCACCGCGGGTCAGCTGTTGCTCGGGTCGTGCATGGGCGCCTCGAACGCGAACGAGATGAGCTACCGGCAGACGGTGACCCCCGACCGGCTGCAAGGGCGGATGAACACCACGATGCGTTCCGTCAACCGGGCCGCGATCGTGGTGGCCGCACCGCTGGGCGGTCTGCTCGGTGACGCGGCCGGCTACCCCGTCGCGTTGGTCGTCGCTGCCGGCGTGGTCATCGCGACGGCAGGCGTCATGATGACCTCGAAGCTGCGCGGTGCGCGGCTGGACGACCGCCACGCGGTGACGGATCCCACCTGAGCGCGGCCGACGGTCGTGCGGATCCGCCCAGGGCGGTGAACTCGGACGACGGGACGCCTGAGGCAGGCTTGGGGGACACTTCGCAGTTGGTGACCACGGGACGCGCCCGCAACGCGGGATGACCGTGAGGTCGTCGGGCCACCTGCGCTCGAACCAGCTGCAGCGCGGGAGCTGGCGGAAGGCGCTGGCTGACGGCACCACCCAACACGTCTCGTCACGTCATGTCGTGGCCGGCGACGGCGTCGGCGGCGGTCAATGCCTGGCGGCCCAGTGGTTGAAGGCCGATCTCGGTGCAGTGCAACCCGCTCGCCACCCGCTCGATGACTCCCCATTCCCAGATGGCCGTGGGGTCCAGGCCGCTGCGAGCCGCGAGCCGCCGGGCACGCTGGTGCGGATCGCCGTGCAGCAGCTCGACAGGGTCGCCGCGCATGATCGTCCCGAGGTCGCATTCGGGCTCGGCCAGCAGACCGTCGGGATCGACGAGCTTGAACTGGGCGCCGGCCTGGAGGGCGTTGAGCTGGTGCACGTCACCGTGGACCAGCACGGCCCGCTCGTCGTCGTGGCCCGCCGCGCGCCGCCGAGCGCAGCTGAGCGCGTACTCGATCGCCCGCAGTGAACACGGACGGTCGAGGTCCTCCCACGACGTGGTGACCAGTGCAGCAAGCTGTCGGGCCCGATCGGCACCGGTCGGGAGTCCACACCCCGCCGCCGGACGCCACACCCGTGCCGCGGTATCGCACAGGATGTCGTGGCGTCGAGCGGTCGGCAGGCCCAGCTCGAACAGCGGTGGACCCAACCGCTCCAGGAGCAGGGCACCCACTTCAGGATCGTCGCGGAGCAGGGCAACGGTTCCCTGCCCGTCGGCCAGGCGCAACGCGGTGATCTCGTGGCGCGTCCCGCCACCTCTCAGGGGCATGAGGACCTTGAGCACGACGGGTCGCCCAGCGACCGTCGTCGCCTCCGCCACGTAGGCTTCGGTGGCCCCGGTCAGCGGGTGGGCGACGGTGATGTCCCACTGGCGTTCGAGGTGTGCCAAGAGCCGTGGAAGCTCATCGAGCCAGCGTTCGGCGCCGGCGGCGACCGCGTGGTCGTGGAGCACCTGCGAGATGATCACCTGACGCTTGCCCTCCCGCCTGTCGACGGCTCGCCCGCGGCCGTCTGCTGCCACCGCCTGGTGCTGTGGGCGACTTCGTGCGGTGGTCGGTGCCAGCGCGAAAGCATAGGTCGAACCTGGCGACACCTGCAGATGACGGTCTTCGCGTCGCGTGGACATCGTCAGACCGTGACGTCATCGACACCGGCTGGACGTGCACGGGCGGGTACCTGTGGTGGCGGCGCTGGTCGGCGCCGCACTACCTGCTGCAGGGCTTCTGGCTGGAAGATCAGGAACTGACCAGCGACTTCGTCAGCTCCGGTGACGAGCTGACCTCGATGCTGGATGGCTTCGAGCGGGGCGTGTTCGTCTTCGCAGGTGAGCAGTGGCAGGTTCAGCGGATGGATGAGGATGCATCGCACGCCTTCCGGGACCGGCACGGCTTTGAGGTTCTGCCGCGTTGATCTTCCGTCAGCGGCATGAGGTCGCTGGCGGCCGTGGTGCGCCCGTAGGGCGCCCGCAAGGCGCCATGAGCGTGCCCAGCGCGAATCGCGGGATGACCGTGAGGTCCCTGGTGCTCGGAGACCCTCCGGGAGATGCTGCGGGGATGGCTGAGCAGACGGGCGTCAAGGCGCGGGTGCGGCACGAGCAGGACCGCTCGTACACCGTGCTGGTTCTCGGCCCCGCCGGGGAGGCGGAAGTCGGGACGACCACTGAGACCGGTCAGCTGCGCCGGCTGGCCGTGGAGGGTGCGGCCCGGCTGCTGAGCGTGCCGCTGGAGCAGGTCGTGGTGGAGCTGGTGGTGCCGCGCCCGCCCTGTGGACGCGATGGGCAGCTGGTGCGCATCACCAGCCGGGACGTGCCCGAGGACCACGGAGCGCTGGGGCAGGCGCACTGGTTCGGGGCGGAGGGGGCCTGGTTCGTCACCGTTGTCGGCAGCGGCACGGGCATCGTGCCGACGGAGGGGCTGGACTTCGCGCCGCAGGTGGGGGACCTCGAGCTCGCTGAGCTCACGGCTTACCTGGAGCGGGCGGGTCGGAAGGACTGAAGGCCTCACCGTCTGCGGGATGACCGAGCGGTGCGTCATGCCCTCAGCAAGGCGAGCCGCACGGGGCTCGAGGCGTCGGGGCGCGGTGAGCTGAGGCGGCTCAGCTGGTGGTGACGGCCACGCCCCACTGTGAGGGGCCGTCGTGGGCTTCGGTGACTGAGAACGTGGCGGTGCCGGTGGTGGGGACGAGGTCCCCGACGCGGTGTCCTTGCCCGTCGCAGTCGACAGTGACCGCGGTGCCAGCCAGGTCCAGTCCCAGGCTTCCGCCGCCGGTGCAGGCGGCGAAGGCCCCGTAGGTGGTGCCGGCGGTGAGGGGACCGATCGTGACGTCCGAGCTCTGCCAGCCTTCGGCGCCGGAAGCGATGAGAGGTCCTGCTCCGTCGGCTTCAGCGGCGTCGAAGGCGACGTCCCATGCCTTCGCCGCGTCGGTGGGGGCGGGTTGATCGCTGGAGCAGGCGCTGAGGGTGCTCACCGTCGGCTGGGCTGAGCAAAGTCCAGCCTCGTCGGGTGAGCGGTCCCATGGAGGAAGACTGGTGACGCTGATCAGGTGCAGGGCTGCTTTCGTCGTGTCGGTGCACACCAGCGGGGTCGGCTGGCGGCCTCGTCACGCGGGCGTCGTCAACGACCGTGGCCGCGCCCGGGAGGGCGGGATGACCGTGCGGTGTCCGATTTGTCCCTCAGCGGCGGGGAGTGCATCCCGCCCGCGACACACCCTCGTACTGACACGTCACACGCACCCTTCTCGCTACCGTCCGGCCCATGCCTGGACCTGCGGTGCTGCAGCCCTACGACCCTGCCTGGCCCGCACGCGCAGCACAGCTGCTCGCCGCGGTCGAGTACGCGATCAAGCCTTTGGGCGTGGGGCAGTCCTTCGAGCACATCGGCTCCACCTCGGTACCCGGTCTGATGGCCAAGGCCTACATCGACCTCCAGGTCGTCGTCAGCGAGCTGCCTCGACCTGAGCTGCTGGACCAGGCGTTGGCCCCTGCCGGCTTCGTCCCCACCACGGGATCTCGTCCGGACTCCCCGGGGGTCTACCGCGACATCCCGCGCGGCTCCGAGCAGGTGCCCGATGAGGTGTGGCGCAAGCGGCTCTTCGTCCACGACATCGACGGTTCGGAAGCCACAATCCTGCACATCCGGCTCAGTGCCTCGCCGTGGGGGCGGTATGCCGTCTGGTTCCGCGACTGGCTGCGCGCCCACCCCCAGGCCCGTGATCGCTACGCCTCGTTCAAAGCCGGCGTGGCCGCTGAGCACGCCGGTGATCCCGACTACGACGACTACACCCGCGCCAAGACGGCGTTCTTCGATGAGGTGCAGGAGCAGTTCGAAGCCTGGGGGCGCAGCCACTAGCGATCGCGACATCCTCGAGCGCTGACCGGGGCAGCGCGCGGCGCGGGATGACCGTGAGGTCTCCTGACAAGATCGACAGGTGACCTGGAAGCCGCCGATGCACGAGAGACCCCAGCGCGATGAACGCGTCGAGGCATGTCGCGACCGCGGAGCTCACCTGCAGCACGCTGACGGGCGGCGGGCAGTGCTGTACTGCCGCGTCGACACCGTCTGGACGTGCACGGGCGGGCACCTGTGGTGGCGGCGCTGGTCAGCCCCGCGCTACCGCCTCGAAGGGCTCTGGTTGGAGGACGACGACCTGGTCAGCGACTTCGTCATCGATGGGCAGGAGCTGGTGGCGACTCTCGATGACTTCGACCAGGGTGTCTTCGCCTTCGTGGGCGAGCGGTGGCAGGTGCAGTGGATGGACGATGACGCCTCTCGCGCCTTCCGTGAGAGGCAGGACATCGATGTCTACCAACCGTGACCCTCACGCGCAGATCGCGGGATGACCGTGAAGTCCTCCTGACCACGACCCTCGACGATCTTTAGGGTGCTTCCGTGCGAGGGACTCCCCGATCGCTGAGCTGCCTGCTCGCCGGCGCCGCCTTCGGCGCCCTCGATTCCGTGGTCAACCATGTCTCTTCCATCACTGACCCTGCCGCGCTTACCACCGGTCAGCAGGTGGCGCGCTTCCTCAGCTACCTGCTCAACGCGGGGTGGGCGTGGGCGGCGTTGGCGGTGCTAGCTGGCTGGTGGGTCCGGACGTGGTTGCTGGGCGCGGCTGCGGGGTGGGTGAGCGTGTCGGGTGCGGTGCTGGCCTACTACGTCACCGACGCCCGGGTGCGCGGTGAGTCGTTCTCCTCCTACGGCGGGGAGGTGCTGCTGTGGCTGGCGGCGTGCGTGCTGCTGTGCGCGCCGCTGGGGCTGGCCGGGGCGTGCACCAGGCGCCGGGATGTGTGGGGGCTGGTGGCCGGGCTCGTCGTGCCGGTCGGGGCGGGGGTGATCGTGTACCCGGAGGCGGTGTGGGCGCGGTGGACAGTGTGGGTCGTGGCCGCGGTGGGCGCGGTCCTGTCGGTGCGGCGTTGGTGGGATCGCCGGAGCCGTAGCGCTTCGGCTGACGTCGGCGCCCCGTCTTGACGACGCGGTGCGTGGGATGACGAGCGGTCCGATCCTGGTGAAGAGGTCAAGGCCGGTTCAGCGCTGCCCCAGCAGGCTGAGCAGCACCAGTGGTGTGCACAGCACCGCCTGCGGAACCGCGACCAGCAGCACGCTGACACGCACGGCGGCGCGTCGCCGCGCAGCGATGACGGCCGTCACCGTCACCGGGGCGCACACGGCGACAGCGGCCATCGCCAACAGGGCGGCAGCGGACACCGCGCCGGGGTCGAAGACCGGCCACATTACGGCCGAGAAGAAGACCGGCATGGCGACCACTAGCGAGCCGCCACCGATGCCGGCGGCCAACAGCGAAGCTTTGGCGTTGTGCGCCGGGTCCAGGCGGCGGTTGGTCACGTCGTCAGGATGCCGTCGCCAACAGGATGTGTGCATCGCTTTCGACAACCTGCGAAAGGGCCGGACATCGTCATGTGCGCGACGTCACCGGCCGCTCCTCACCACGCACAACGCGGGATGACCGCGCCTCCGGCGGTGCTGGTCCTCGTCGCACAGCCGCAATCTCCAACGCGGCGGTGGAGGGCAGCGCCGCAGGCTGACGCCGTGGGTGGTTCTTCGTGTCGCAGTAGACACGACCTCCGATGTGATGAACCCGGCGCGGCCAAGGCCGGCACGGGATGCTGAGGTCATGTCGACGAGCGATCTGACGGCCAGCCCCTCGGGGTCTCCGTCTCCTGGGGCGAAGCGGACAGCCGAGACCGGTGACGGGTTCGGGACTGGTGCGCAGCGCTGGTGGCTCGGCACGCGGTCGCGGGCATCGGGGTGGGGTTGGTGCTGGCGGTGGGGTTGACGATCTGGACCCGTGACGCGGACTGGTTGGGGCTGTGGTTGCTGATCTGCCTGCCCGCGGGTGCGTCGGTGGGTGCGGTCACCGCCGCGCTGGCGCTGGTCGTGCCGCAGCGGGTGGCGCCGGGCCTGGCGCTGGTGGGGGTGCTGGCTACGGCGGCCCTGTTCTGGTTGACGCTGCGTCCGCAGCCGCCGTACGACCTGGTCGCGGTGGACGCCACCGTCCAGGTCGCGGCGGCCGGTGGCGCGGTCGGGGTGGCGCAGCGCGTCGCGGAGGAGGTCGAACGCGCTGGTGGTGCGGGTGACTTGCGCAGCAGCCCTAGGTGGGAGGCGGTGGCGGACGGGGTCTCGAGCGGGTTCATCGACTCCCGTCCGGCGTCGAGCTTCACCGACGTGGCGGACCTGCCGACCTCGGTGGTCACGGGCGAGCGGGTGCGGTTGATGACGGTGCGGGTACGTGGGGCGGAGTCGGTGTGCGTGGTGGTGGAGGCGAGCACGGCTGAGGTGGTGTCGGGTGGGTCGTGCGAGGACCTCGACCTGGCGCGGTAGAGAACCGACCTTCGGCCACCTGGTCCCCGCGGGGAAGACGTCGGCGTCTGACGCTGGCGACCACGCACAACGCGGGATGACCGTGACGTCGATCCCGGTGCTCAGTGCGCTTCCACCTCGTCGGGTAGCTTCGGTAGCTCGATCTGATCAAGAGGGGCGGTGCGCGTGAGTCGACGACGCTGGGGACTGGTGACCGTGGCCGCGGTCTTCACGGTGGGTGGGTGCGGTGCCCCGTCGTTC
The DNA here is from genome assembly GCF_009906315.1 of Kineococcus vitellinus. GTDB lineage: Bacteria > Actinomycetota > Actinomycetes > Actinomycetales > Kineococcaceae > Kineococcus > Kineococcus vitellinus. The sequence continues at coordinate 6,699 of NZ_JAAALL010000031.1, forward strand.
GAGGAGATGGTGCCCGCCCTGGCGCAGCCGCAGACCGAGCAGGATCAACTGCCGACGGGTGAGGGCGACGGGAACATCGACGTCGTCGAGGCCGAGTCGACGAGGTACTTGGGCGGCACGCAGGTGGCGAAGTACTGGGTGGGGCTCGATGGCGAGGAGATCTGCCTGGTGCAGTCTCTGCGCGGGACCGAGACCGTGGGGGTCTCTTGCGCGGATGCTGAGGTGTTCGGGGAGTCCGGGGTCTGGGTGCGCACGAGCTCTGCTGAGGTGTCGGCCACGGGGCTGCTGGTTCCGGAGAGGTTCGACTTGGCTGATGTTGCGGTGGATGAGGATTGGGTGCGCGTGAGCGACAACCTGGCGGCTCCGGCGGAGGAGGGGGAGGCGCAGGCCTCGTCTGGGTGATGCCCCAGCCGTGGCCGGCTGTGCGGCGCGGGTGTCGAGGAGCGTTGCGTGCGGGGAGGACCTTGCGCTGAGCGGGATGACCGTGCGATCGGCGCGCAGCCATGGGCGCGTTCGTCCGAGCTGGTCTGACTCCTGGTCAGTCGAGGTAGCCGGTCTCGGGGTTGATCTCGGCCGGGAAGCTGGCGATGGAGCGCCTCATGTCGGCTTCGGTGATGGAGATGCCGTTGGAGGTCTGCAAACTGAAGCCGTAGCCCGGGTTCGGCCCGGAGATCCAGTCGAAGTCGTAGCAGCCCGCAGTGCCAGGTCGCTCCTTGACCAGCCAGTCGTGCCCGTCAACCTTCACGCTCCAGGAAGCCACGGTGATCATGTTGGCACCTCGATCCGTCGGCGCTCAGTCGCTGGTGGCGACGCGTGTCAGACGTTGACGATCTTCCGTCTTTCGTCATGTTTGGGCGGTCGATGGCTCTATGGTTCGCGCGTGAGTGGGCCGGGTCCACCTGGGCGGCGTACGTCAGACCCAGGCACGTCGAGAGGCTCCCGCCGTCACTGCACCTCCGCCGTCATCTCGCTCTACTGATGACGATCATGTCGACCAGGGTGTCGATGAGGTTGTCGGCGGTGGTGTTCCACGTGTCGGCGGCGAGGTGGCCGCTGCGTTCCATGTCCGCTGTGCCGTAGGCGCTGGCCAGCAGGAGGGCCCCGTAGTGCCCGGCCTTCTGCTCGCCCACGAGGGTAGCGACGATGGCCAGGAACTCGTCCCGATAACGCTCGGCCGCTTCCCGGATTGGCGCCAGGTCGCCTGACGAGGGGTTGCACATCATCTGGTGCAGGTGCGGCCGGTCCCGGCCCAGCTCGACGATCGCCCGGAGGGCGCCGTGCAGCTTGTCCGCATCGGGCAGGGCGGGGTCGCGGCGCAGGGCGTGGATCCGGTGCCCGAGGCGCTGCCAGCCTTCCGCCGCCACGGCGCTCAGGAGGCTGGCCTTGTCGGCGAAGTGCCGGTAGGGCGCTCCTCGGCTCACGCCGGCCCGTGCCCCCACCTCGCGCAGGGTCACCACGTCCACGCCGCCTTCGTCGAGGAGTTCGCCTGCGGCGTCGAGCAGGGCGCGGCGGGTGGCGGCGGCGGACTCGGCACGGCTGACCATGACCACGATCATACAGTTGACATTGTCACCTGAGTCCGCAATCATCTTGAGGTGACAACGTCAACTGGTAAGGGGTCCATCGTCGTCGTCACCGGAGCCTCCACGGGCATCGGCGCCTCCACCGCCCGCGCCTTGTCCCGCCACGGCTTTCACGTCCTCGCCGGTGTACGCCGCGCGGGCGACGGCGACACCCTCCGAGCGAACGGCATCGAGCCGGTCATCCTCGACATCACCGAGCCCACCCAGGTGCAGGCCCTCGCCGCGCGGATCGCGGCCGACCCGCGTCCGCTGCACGCGCTCGTCAACAACGCCGGCATCCAGGTGAACGGTCCTGTCGAGACCCTGCCCATGGCGCAGTGGCGGCGGGTCTTCGACGTCAACCTCTTCGGCCACGTCGCCATCACCCAGACCCTGCTGCCCGCCCTGCTGCGCAGTGAGGGACGGGTGATCAACATCAGCTCCATCGGCGGCAAGCTGGCCATGCCCACCTACGGCGCCTACGCCGGGGCGAAGTTCGCTCTGGAAGCCGTCAGCGACGCCCTGCGCCGAGAGGTTTCCCCGCTGGGCGTGGAGGTGGTCGTGATCCAGCCCGGTGGAGTCCGCACGCAGATGGCGGCGCGCGGGGTCGCCACGGCCAACCACCTGGCCGCCCAGATGACTTCAGATCAGGAGACGCGTTACGGCGGCCTGGTCCAGGCGGTCAACTCGCTGATGGACTCCGGTACCGCCTCGGGCGTCACGTCTGAGCTCGCTGCCCGGGTTATCGTGAAAGCCGTCATGACGCCCAGGCCGCGTACGCGCTACACCGTCGGGCGCGACGCCGCGCTGCTCATCCGCCTGGCCCGCGTGCTTCCCGACCGCGCCCTGGACCACCTCAGCGCTAGGAGCCTTCGCTCCCACCACCCGAGGACGCCGACCGTGGGAGTGCTGTCGCGTCTGCGCGTCGGCGTCAGTTCGTGAACACACGGCCATCGACAGATGAGCGAAGTCGCCAGCGACAGCACGCACAGCGCGGGATGACCGTGACGTCGTGCGCAGCCTGTCAGGAGCAGACGCTGTAGGTTCAACGTCCGCGACGGTCCCGCACCGGACGGCGGTCACCGTCCTCGAAGCAGCTGATCTCGATGTCGGGAAGCTCGTTCTGCAGGGCGTAGGCCAGGCGCAGACCTTCCTCGAGCCACGCTGCTTTCGCCTCCTCCCTGCCGAACCGAGGTTTCGTCAACGGAGGACGGTTGTAGCGCTCGTTCCAGGCTTGCAGTCGGCGGGTGAGGGTGGGGCTGACGCCAAGGTCATCGAGCACGACCGGGCCCACGTGATCGACATCGCTGTCCCAGACGGGATCGTCGTCCATGTACTCCGCCATGACGCGCAGGGCGCGGGGGCGGTAGGCCTCCTCCACGCTGTGATCATGGCACGGCGGCCCGGCTGCTCCCAGATCAGTTCCCCGCCCCGAAAGCGGGATGACCGTGAGGTCGTCTGAAGCGGAGGGGCTGTGCAGCAAGGCTCGATCACCGGTTGACCCGTGTCGTCCCTGCCAGGGTGAGGACATGCAGGTCGTGTCGAAGCGGAGGGCTTGATTGTGGGGCTGATCAATGCTGTCTGTCCGGGGCTGGTGGCTCTGGGGGTCCTGGGACTGCCGGTGCTGGCGGCTGTTCGTTGGCGCTGCTGGAGCCTGTGGGCGGTGGGGCTGTACCTGCTCAGCGTGGTGCTGCTGGTGGTGTGGACGGCGAAGAGCGTGGTGATCGCGGACAGCAGCTACGACAACCCTCCGGCGTGGCCGGCTCTGCCGTAGATGTTGGCTGCGGTCGTTGCCGCGGGGGTCACCGTCGCGGTGCTCCAGACGCGTCGGGGACGGGGGCGGACGTCCTGGCCAGCGGGATGACCGTGAGGTCTGGTCATCGGGCGGTAGCGTTCACAGGACGAGGCTCGAGAAGGGGAACGGTCGTGGTCGACAGCACCCAGGGTGAGAAGTGGCGCACTGCGTCTGAAGGCGCGCTACCGATCGTGCGTGCCTTCGCCCTCGTTCAGGCATCGCGAAACGCGTACGCCGACGCCGCTGACCTGAGCAGAGCTCGGGGCTTGCCGCGGCGACCTGGCGGATGCGTGAACGGCGGGATGACCGTGAAGTCAGGCGTGTCGAGGCGTTGGGGAGCTCCACCTCTGGGGAACTCCACCTCTGGGGAGGTCCGAGGAGCCCCTGAGCTCGACGAGCATTCACCACGGGAAAGGAGGACCAGGGCGGTCGCCAGTCCTAGGCTGGGTCCATGACGGCTGTGAAGCAGGTGCAGGTGACCTTCGACTGCACGGATCCACGAACCGTCGCTGCGTTCTGGAAGGCTGCGCTCGGCTACGTCGACCCTCCGGTCCCACCGGGGCACGACTCCTGGCACGCCCTCGACGCTTCGCTCCCCGCCGAGCAGCAAGGGGCGGCGTGGGCCTGTGAGGACCCGGACGGGGCCGGCCCGCGCCTGTTCTTCCAGCGGGTGCCTGAGGGCAAGACGGTGAAGAACAGGCTCCACCTCGACGTGCGAGTCGCGACGGGACTGACGGGCGATGAGCGCGTCGCTGCGCTGGAGGCGGAGGCCGCCCGGCTGGTGCCGCTCGGCGCCCGACGCCTGCACCTGCTGCCCGCCGACGAGCAGAACGAGGCGTGCCTCGTCATGCAGGACGTCGAGGGCAACGAGTTCTGCCTGGACTAGTTCGGCAGGCGTCTCGGGTCAGGAGCAGTCGGTGGACGCTCCGCGGTCCTCGCCGTGGGCGAGGGCCCGACGGCTGCTCCAGCGGGTGGAGCCGAGCGGTGTGATGGGCCAGGAACTGGTACGGACAGCGACGCGCGACCGCGGTCATCGTCAGGATCGCGACGTCCTCGGCAGCTCAAGACCGCGCACGACGCGAGATGATCGGGCGTCCTGCGGGACGGGGATCGCGACCCCGTTCGCTCGTGAGGTGGCACTGTGAGCTCGTCGGGAGCGTCTGCTCCTGCTTCGAGGCCTGGAGGCGCCGTGTTCCGCACCCTGACTCCCGATGACGTCGCCGGTGTCATCGACCTGGTGGTCGCCGCCGGCATGTTCACCCCCGAGGACTCCGGGTTCCTCACCGAGGCCCTGGCGGGGACCTTGGCCCAGACGCCGGCCCGGATGTCAGACGCTGATGGCGTCGGGGCGACCTGCTGGGTGCAGGACGCCCCGGACGGGGCGGGCCTGGCCTCGGTGGTGTGGTGCCGCCCGGAGGAGGCAGCCGAGCGGGCTTTCGACCTCACCATGATCGCTGTGCGTCCGGACCTGCAGGGGGCAGGACGTGGGCGGGTGCTGGTGCGCCACGTCGAGCAGGTCCTGCGGGGCGCCGGTCAGCGGATGCTGTTGGTGCGGACCTCAGCAACCGCGCGGTACGCGGGCAGCCGCGCCTTCTACCGGTCCCTGGGGTACACCGAGCACCCACCGGTGGCGGACTACTGGACCGAAGGCGATGACCTGATCCTGTTCACCGCCAAGCTGTGAGCAGCTGACCGACAGTCCGGACATCGCCATGGACGTGACGTCGCCTCACGTCATCCGGCCGGGGTGCCCGGGGGCTAGGCGCTGACGGTGGTGTCGCGCCCGCTCTGCTTGCCGCGGTACAGCGCCCCGTCCGCACGTGCCAGCACGGCAGCGGCGCTGTCGCCCGGGTGCCACTGCGCCAGGCCGATGGTGGCGCTCTGCGCGTGCGGGACCGCGGCGCGGATGCGTTCGGCGACCTCACGGGCCTGCTGCACGGTGGAACCGGGCAGGGCCAGCGCGAACTCCTCCCCGCCCCAGCGCGACAGGGTGTCGCCGCCGCGCAGCTGCGCGCTCGCGGCGGCGGCGAACTCGCGCAGCAGGTCGTCACCGGCCGGGTGCCCGTAGGCGTCGTTGTAGGCCTTGAAGTGGTCCAGGTCGATCAGCGCGAACGTCAGCGGCGCCCCGGTGCGCCGTGCGCGCTCGACCTCGGCGCCGGCCACCTGCTCCCACTGCCGGCGGTTGCCCACGCCGGTCAGCGCGTCGCGCTCGGAGGCTTCGCGCAGCCGGGCCAGCAGCTCGGCGCGCTCGATGACGTGCGCGGCCTGCGCGGCCAGGGTGTGCAGCATCGAGCTCAGCGTGGCGTCCAGCTGCGCCACGCGCCGGCGCCAGATGACGCCGAGCACACCGACGGCTGAGCCGTCGGGCAGCAGCACCGGCTGCCACACCCCCGAGACGGTGCCGGAGAGCTCGCTCAGCTCGGCGGCGGCTTCGGGGTGGGCGCCGACGTCGGCGACGAAGACCTGACGGGCGCTGTGGAAGGTGCTCAGCGGCAGGGCGCCGCTGGCCTGGTCGAGGTTCAGGTCCAGGCGCAGCCGCGTGTGCTCGTCGAAGCCGACGGCGGCGGTGGCCACCAGCTGCCCGGCCCCGCCCGCTGGTGCGCCCGCTGCTGCGTCGGGTTGCACGAGGTAGGCGGCATCGGCGCCCGCGAGCTCGCGCGCGGAGGTGCAGATGGCCGTGCGCGGGTCCTCGGCGGTGCTCAGGGCCTGGGCGGCGCGTGCCAGGGCGGTCAGCTGCTGCGCGCGGTGCTGCTCACGGGCCACCAGCGCCTGCGCCTGGGCGCGCTGTGCCTCGGCCTCGGCGGCCAGTCGGGCGTTGACGACGGCGTGGCGGTGCCGTTCGAGGAGCGCGACCACGACGGCGGCGAGGTCTTCGAGACGGGCCAGCTGCTCGGCGCTGAGTCGGCGCGGTGCGCTGTCCAGGGTGCACAGGGTGCCCAGCGCGTGCCCGTCGGGGCTGAGGAGCGGGATGGAGGTGTACGAGCGGATCGCGCCGGCTCGCCCGTCGACCCACGGGTGCTCGGCGTAGCGGGGGTGGGTGCGCAGGTCGGGCACGTGCACGCTCCGGCCGGCGGTGAAGTGCGTCGCGCACAGCGACTCCTGCCGGGTGATGGTGGCGCGGGCGGCGCCGGCGACGCTGATGGAGTGCTGGGTGTGCTCGGCGATGAGGTTGACCGTTGCGACGGGCACCCCGGCCACGGCAGCGGCCAGGCGGGTGACGGCGTCCATCTGCTCGTCGACGGGCTCGTCGACCCGTGCCTCGAGGTCGTCGCCGGCGGAGTCGTCGAGGCGGTGCTCGGGCAGGTGGTCGAGCAGGTGGTAGCCGTGCAGCGCGGCCACGCGCCGCGCCTCGGCCTGCTGCTCGACGTCGTCCACCGTGGCCAGTATCGACCAGCGCCCGGTCCTCCTTGACCGCCAGGGCCAGCAGGACCGGCGAGCTGCGTCCGGCGCGGGCGGGGTGCCGGTCGACCTGCACGTCGCAGCCCTCGCACGCCCGCGACCGCGGCGCACCGACGGACCGGGGGACGGACCGGGAGCAGGAGCGGCGGCGGAGGGGGTTCGACCACGCGACCGGGTGGTCGAGTGCGCTTCAGCGGGCCCCGGGACCTGCCGAGCACCCCTGCGTGCCCGAGCGCCCACCACGTCCGCACCTGCGACGTCCACGCCCAGGCCGTCCGCAGCCACGACGTGCTCGCGTGCGGTCGGCCGCCTCGCTGCAGCGCAGCCTGCTGACGCTGGTGAGCGTGCCGGTGATCGGGCTGCTGGCCGTCACCGGCGTGGTGGTCGAGCAGCGCCGGGACGTGGCCGCCGACGCCGACGCCGCCGCGGCCCAGGTGCGCGCCGCGGTCCTGCTGGATGCCGTGCGCGGCTCCGTCACCCAGGAAGTGGTGCCGGTGATGGCCGGCGCCGTGCTCGCCGACCCCGCCGTCGCGCGGTCGGTGGGCGTCGACCTCAGCGCCGTCCCCACCCTGGCCGGCCCGGCCGTCGCCGGGCAGCTGCGCAGCGTGCAGCGCGCCACCGACGACGCGGTGGCCGCCACCTCCGGCAGCGCCGCCGCCGCCCAGGCCCGCGACTCCGCCGACCGGGTGGCCCGGCTGCGCTCCCGGGCCGCGGCGGGCGGCGACGTCGCCGCCGTCTTCGCCGGCTACCGCCGGCTGGTGGACGAGCTGACCGGGCAGGTCGACGCGCACCTGGACGCCGCGCGCGATCAGGACCTGGACGGCTCCGCCGCCCGCGCGGTCGGGGACCTCGGCCGCGCGCAGCGGGCCTCCACCTTCGCCAGCCTGCAGGTGCCGCTGTACCTGGGCTCGATCTCCACCGACCCGGCCCAGCAGGCGGGTGCCCGCGCGCTCTTCCTGCAGGCCTGGGGCGGCTACCGCGCCACCGATGCCGAGCTGAACGCCCACGCCGGCGCGTTCGCGCGGCAGGCGTGGGCACGCGCCACCGGCAGCGACGGCGCCCGCCAGGTCGACGCCGCCGTCGACGCCGCGGCCACCACCGGCGCGCAGCTGTCGCCGCCGCAGTTCCTCACCCTGACCACCGCCAACACCAGCCGCGACGCCGCGCTGCGCCAGGCGGTGCAGGCCGTCGGTGAGCAGGCGGTGCGGGCCAGCGCCCGCCCGGCCCGGCAGGCGGCCGCGGACCTGCGCCACCTGCTGCTGGCCGCCGGCGCCCTGCTGGCGCTGACGGGCGCGGTGACGGGTGCGGTGCACCGCTTCATCGCGCGCCCGCTGCGCCGGCTGGCCGTGCAGGCGGAGGCGGTGCGCGACGGCGAGCTGGACGACCAGCGCCTGGAGCTGGCCGAGGGCGGCCCCCGCGAGGTGCGCACCCTCGCGCGCGGCCTGGCGGCCACCGTGGCCGGCCTGCGCCGGGTGCGCGAGCAGGCGCAGGCCGTCGCCGACGGCGACACCACCTCCGAGGTGGTGCGCACCCCGCTGGCCGGTTCGCTGGGCGCGGTGGTGCACGCCTCCATCACCCAGATGATCGGCGCCATCCACGAGCGCGAACGCCTGCAGGTCAGCCTGGCCCACCAGGCCTCCCACGACGCGCTGACGCAGCTGCCCAACCGCGCGCAGGCGCTGGTGCTCGTCGAGGCCGCCCTGCACCGGGCGCGGCGCACGGGGCAGAGCATCGGGCTGCTGTTCGTGGACCTGGACCACTTCAAGGCCGTCAACGACTCCTTCGGCCACGGCGCGGGCGACGAGCTGCTGCGGGTGGTGGCCGCGCGGATGCAGGCCACCGTGCGCGGCGGGGACGCGGTCTGCCGCCTGGGCGGGGACGAGTTCGTCGTCCTGGTCGAACCCGCCGAGGACCACCACCAGCTGATCGAGCTGGGCCGGCGGCTGATCGCCGCGCTCTCCGAGCCCGTCCCGCTCGGCGGGCGCCCCGGCGATCGGGTGGCCCGCATCGGCGCCAGCATCGGCGTGGCCGTCAGCGCACCCACCAGCACGCCCGACCGGCTGCTGCGGGAGGCCGACGCGGCCGCCTACCGCGCCAAGGGCGGCGGCCGGGGCCTGGTGGAGGTCTTCGACGAGGCGCTGCGCCAGGAGCTGGCCCGCCAGGGCGAGACCGAGCAGGCGCTGCGCCAGGCGCTGAGCGGTGGTGAGCTGCTGCTGCACTACCAGCCGGTGCTGGACCTGGTGAGCGGGCGCACCGAGGGCGTGGAGGCGCTGATCCGCTGGCAGCGTCCCGGCCACGGCCTGGTCCCGCCCGACGAGTTCATCCCCGTCGCGGAGCGCTCGGACCTGATCTGCGACCTCGGCCGCTGGGCGCTGCACACGGCGCTGGCCCAGCTCGCCGCGTGGGACAGCGGCACCGGCACCGACGCCGACGACGGCGGCACCGGCGGGAGCGCCGGCCTGGCCGGGTTGGGGGTGGCGGTGAACATCTCCGGGCGCCACCTGGGCGCGCGTTACCTGCTCGACGACGTCGCCGACGCGCTGGCCGCCTCACGCATCGACCCGGCCCGGTTGACGCTGGAGATCACCGAGACGGTGCTGGTGGACCAGCCGATCGCCATCGAGCAGCTGCGCTCGCTGCGCGAGCTGGGCGTGCGCATCGCCATCGACGACTTCGGCACCGGGTACACCTCCATCGGGCAGCTGCCCCAGCTGCCGGTGGACATCCTCAAGATCGACCGCAGTTTCGTCGCCTCACCCGGTGAGGGGCACGCGGAACTGGTGCGCCTGGTCATCAGCGCCGCGCACAGCTTCTCGCTGGGGGTGGTCGCCGAGGGCGTGGAGCAGGACGCGCAGCTGCAGTCGCTGATCGCCGCCTCGTGCGACAGCGGGCAGGGGTTCTTGTTCGCCCGTCCCTCGGCGGCCGGGGACCTCGCGCTGCCGGCGCCGTGCCCGGCGCCCAGCCGGGTGCGCCGGTGAGCTCAGCACGTGGTGGCGCACGTGCCAGGATGCGATCGTGACCACACGCGCCGGCCGGCGGTTGACGATCGCGGACGTCGCTCGGGCCGCCGGGGTCTCCACCGGCGCGGTGTCCTACGCCCTCAACGGCAAGCCCGGGGTGTCCGAGGCCACGCGAGCGCGGGTCATCCAGGTCGCCGGCGAGCTGGGGTGGCGCCCGCACAGCGCCGCCCGCTCCCTGTCGGTGGCCCGCACCGGCACCGTGGGGCTGGTCCTGGCGCGACCGGCGAGCACCCTGGGCGACGAGTCGTTCTACATGCAGCTCATCACCGGGATCGAAGCCGAGCTGGCCCAGCAGGGCACGGGGTTGCTGCTGCAGATGGTGCCCAGCGAGGACGCCTGCGTGGAGGTCTACCGGCGGTGGGTCGCGCAGGGGCGTGTGGACGGGGTCCTGGTCAGCGACATCGTGCACGACGACCCGCGTCCGGCCTTCCTGCGCGAGGCCGGTCTGCCTGCGGTCGCCATGGGGGGCGACGCGGCCCTGGGCCTGCCCAGGGTGGTCGGTGACGACGAGCGGGCGGTGCAGCAGGTGGTGGCGCACCTGGCCGAGCTCGGTCACCGCCACGTCGCCCGGGTCTCCGGCCTGCCGGGTCTGCTGCACGTGCGCCTGCGCGACGAGGCGTTCACCGCGGCAGCCCGCTCGGCCGGGCTGCACCCGCAGCTGGTGTCGACGGACTTCACCGCCCGGGCCAGCAGGCGGGCCACCGAGCGCCTGCTGCAGCGCCGCGTGCGCCCGACGGCGGTGGTCTACGACAACGACGTCATGGCCGTCGCGGGTCTGGCGGTGGTCCAGGCGCACGGGTTGCGGGTACCGCAGGAGGTCGCGCTGGTCGCCTGGGACGACTCGGCCCTGTGCTCGCTGGTGCACCCGCGCCTGACCGCGGTGGCGCGCGACATCCGCGGGTTGGGCGCGCTGGCGGCGCGACGGCTGCTGAGGCTCCTGGCCGAGGGGGACAGCGGCGCGGACGCCGGGGCCGGCGCCGGCGACGAGGCGGAGGCGCAGGTGGCGGCCGCGGCCGACGTACCGGCACCGGCGTCGCGACTCGTGGTGCGCGAGAGCACGTCCGCGTCGCCTCCCGAGACCCGGTGACGTCGACCACCGACGCCGACCACCGACCTCGACCACCCGCCCCGACCGCTGACGTCGTCCCGCGCCGGCGCCGTTGACATTAAGCGCTTAATGCGCGACGGTGGCGCTGCCAGCGGGTGGTGATGAAGGCCACCCCGCAGCCCGTCGAAGGAGACGACCGTGCGCCGACGCACCCTCGGCACCGCCCTGCTGGCGGCCGCCGCACTGACGACCACCACCCTGACCTCCTGCTCCAGCGGCGAGGGCTCCGGCGACTCGGGGGGCGAGGCCCAGACCCTCACCTACTGGGCCAGCAACCAGGGCACCAGCCTGGACAACGACAAGGAGATCCTCACCCCCGAGCTGGAGAAGTTCACCCAGCAGACGGGCATCGAGGTCGAGCTCGAGGTGATCCCCTGGGACAGCCTGCTCAACCGCATCCTGTCCGCGACCACCTCCGGCGAGGCGCCGGACGTGCTCAACATCGGCAACACCTGGTCGGCCTCGCTGCAGGCCACGGGCGCGTTCCTGCCCTTCGAGGACGAGCAGTACGAGGCGATCGGCGGCAAGGACAAGTTCCTGCAGTCCTCGCTCAGCTCCACCGGCGCCGAGGGCGAGCCGCCGACCTCGGTCCCGCTGTACGGCCTGGCGTACGGGCTGTTCTACAACAAGCAGATGTTCGCCGACGCGGGCGTGCAGCCGCCGACCACCTGGGCGCAGCTCGTGGACGCCGCGAAGAGGCTGACCGACCCCGCGACCGGCACCTACGGCATGACGGTGGCCGGGGCCAGCTACACCGAGAACGCCCACTTCGCGTTCATGTTCGGCAAGCAGAACGGCGCCGAGTTCTTCGACGACTCCGGTGAGCCGACGTTCACCGAGGAGGGCAACGTCGCCGGCCTCAAGCAGTACCTGGACCTCATGGCCTCCGACCAGGTCGTCAGCCCGTCCGCGGCCGAGCACCCCACGACCAACGACATGATCGGCGACTTCACCTCAGGCAAGGCCGCCATGTTCATGGGGCAGAACAACTCCGCCGCCACCATCGAGTCCAACGGCATGACGGGCGAGCAGTACGGCGTCATCCCCATCCCGATCCTGGACCCGCTGCCCAGCGGCGGTCAGCGCGTCAACAGCCACGTCGCGGGCATCAACATGAGCGTCTTCGCCGACTCCGACAACACCGAGGGCGCGCTGCAGCTCGTCGAGTTCATGACGAACAAGGAGGAGCAGGTCGTCCTCAACCAGAAGTTCGGCTCGCTGCCGGTCACCGAGGAGGCCTCGAGCGACCCGGCGTTCCAGACGGAGAACCTGAAGATCTTCAACAGCGTCCTCGCGGACACCGCCGCCGCCCTGCCGATGATCCCGAACGAGAGCCAGTTCGAGACCACCGTCGGGCAGGCCATGCAGGACCTCTTCGGCCGCATCGCGACCGGCCAGAGCGTCGGCGAGGCGGAGATCACCGAGGCCCTCGAGGGCGCCCAGGAGCAGATGGCCAGCGGGGCGTAACCGATGGCCACCACCACGTCGACCCCCGGGGTGGTCGCCGGCCGGCGGCCACCCCGGCGGCCGCGCAGCGTCCTGGCGCCGCGCTGGCTGCCGTACGCGCTGCTGGCGCCGGCGCTGCTGTTCGAGCTGCTGGTGCACATCGTCCCGATGGTCACCGGCATCTACATCAGCACCCTGAAGCTCAACCAGTTCTTCGTGCGCCGCTGGCTGGAGGCCCCCAGCGCGGGGATCGACAACTTCTCGGTCGCGCTGAACTTCGACGGCGCCATCGGCTCCTCCCTGCTGCGCTCCTTCGGCGTCACCTTCGCCTTCACGGTCGCCACGCTCGCCTTCTCCTGGGCGCTGGGCATGTTCGCCGCCGTGCTGTTGCAGCGCGACTTCCGCGGGCGGGCACTGCTGCGCACCCTGTTCCTCATCCCCTACGCGCTGCCCGTCTACGCCGGGGTCATCACCTGGAAGTTCATGCTCGGGCGCGACAACGGCATGGTCAACGCCCTGCTGGGCGACCTGGGCATCACCGACGGCGACACCTTCTGGCTGCTGGGCGGCAACGCCTTCGCCTCCACCGTCGTGGTGGCCGTCTGGCGGCTGTGGCCGTTCGCCTTCCTCACCCTCATGGCGGGCCTGCAGTCGATCCCCAACGACGTCTACGAGGCCGCGGCCGTCGACGGGGCCGGGCTGTGGCAGCAGTTCCGCAGCTTCACGCTGCCCATGCTGCGCCCGGTCAACCAGGTGCTGCTGCTCGTGCTCTTCCTGTGGAGCTTCAACGACTTCAACGTGCCCTACATCCTCTTCGGGCAGTCGGTGCCCGCCTCCGCGGACCTCATCTCGATCCACGTCTACCAGTCCTCCTTCATCACCTGGAACTTCGGCGTGGGCTCGGCGATGAGCGTGCTGCTGCTGCTGGTGCTGCTCGTGATCACCGCGGTCTACCTGCCGCTGACCAACAGGAGGCTGCGCGATGCGTGATCCGCTGTCCTTCCGCGTGCTGCGCGTCGTCGGCCTGAGCCTGCTCTCGCTGTTCGTGCTCGCGCCGATCTACGTCATGGTGTCCAGCTCGCTGAAGCCGCTGGGCGACGTCCAGGGCGAGTTCACCTGGATCCCCTCCACGCTGACGGTCCAGCCCTTCGTCGACATCTGGTCGACGATCCCGCTGGCGCGCTACTTCGCCAACAGCCTCGTCATCTCGCTGCTGGCGACGCTGTGCTCGGTCGTGCTGGCGATCTCCGCGGCCTACGCGATCAGCCGCTACCGCTTCCGCGGCCGCAGCGCCTTCCGGGTCACGGTCCTGTCGACGCAGATGTTCCCCGGCATCCTCTTCCTGCTGCCGCTGTACCTGATCTTCGTCAACCTCGGCCAGCTCACCGGCTTCGCCCTGCAGGGCAGCCGGGTGGCGCTGGTCATCACCTACCTGACGTTCTCGCTGCCGTTCGCGATCTGGATGCTCGTCGGCTACTTCGACTCCATCCCGCGCGAGCTCGACGAGGCCGCGCACGTGGACGGCGCCGGGCCGGTCGGCGCGCTGGTGCGGGTCATCCTGCCCAGCGCGGCCCCGGGCATCGCCGCGGTGTCGATCTACTCGTTCATGACCGCCTGGGGCGAGACGCTCTTCGCCTCCGTCATGACGAACTCGACATCGCGCACGCTGGCGATCGGGCTGCGCGAGTACTCCACGCAGACCAACGTGTACTGGAACGAGGTGATGGCGGCCTCGCTCGTGGTCAGCGTGCCCGTCGTCGCGGGCTTCCTGCTGCTGCAGCGCTACCTCGTGCAGGGCCTCACCGCCGGCGCGGTGAAGTAGTCGCTCGCCCGGCGACGTCGACGAGCCCGCGAAGGACCGCCGGGCCTCCCGGCGGCCGCGTCCACCAGCCCACGAACCACCCGGAGCCCGCCATGCGCCGTCCGCACTCCGTCCTGTCCGTCAACGGCACCCCCGCGACGTGGCTGGGGGTCAACTTCTGGTCGCGGTCGGGCGGGCCGCGGATGTGGACGCACTACGACCGCGACCTCGTCCGCGACGAGCTGCGCGTGCTGCACGAGCACGGGCTGCGCCAGACCCGCTCCTTCTCCTACTGGCCCGACTTCGTGCCCGAACCCGGCGTGCTGGCCGAGGAGCCGATCGCGCACTACCTGGACTTCCTGCAGGCCCACCTCGAGGTCGGCATGACGACGATCCCGACCTTCCTCGTCGGGCACATGTCGGGTGAGAACTGGGACCCCTCCTGGCGCGGGGACCGCGACCTGTACACCGACGTGTGGCTGGTGGCGCAGCAGTCGTGGTTCATCACCGAGATGACCCGCCGCACGCACGCGCACCCGGCCGTGGCCGGCTGGCTGATCAGCAACGAGATGCCGATCTACGGCCGGCGCCACGACCAGGCGCCGGCCAGGACCGAGGACGTCACCGCGTGGGCGCAGCTGGTCGTCTCGGCGGTGCGCGCCGGCGGCGGCAGCCAGCCGGTGTCCATCGGCGACGGCGCCTGGGGCATCGAGGTGACGGGTCGGGACAACGGCTTCTCGGTGCGCGAGCTGGGCCGGCTGAGCGACTTCACCGGCCCGCACGTGTACGCGATGGAGAACGACCCCCTGCGCCAGCACCTCAACGCCGCCTTCGTGTGCGAGCTCGCCGCCGTCACCGCGCTCCCGGTCGTGCTGGAGGAGTTCGGCCTCACCGACGAGTTCGCCTCCGCGCACAGCCAGGCCACTTACTACCGCCAGACCCTGCACACGAGCCTGCTGGCCGGCGCGACCGGGTGGATCGCGTGGAACAACACCGACTACGACGGGTTGGCCCACCAGGCGCCGTACTCCCACCACCCGTTCGAGATGCACTTCGGCGTCACCGACGCGAACGGCGCCCCCAAGCCGGCGCTGCGGGAGCTGGCGGACTTCTCCCGCGTGCTGGCCGACGTGGATATCACCCGCACCCGCCGCGTGGACACCGACGCCGCCCTGGTCGTCACCTCCTTCCTGGAGCGGCACCACCCCTTCACCCGGCCGGCCGACTCCGCACTGGCGTTCCGCGCGCTGCGCCAGGCCTACGTCGCGGCCCGCGAGGCCGACCTGCCGCTGGCCTTCACCCGGGAGGCCGACGGCCTCGACCAGAGCGCGGCGCTGTACGTGCTGCCCTCCGTGCGCCAGCTGCTCGCGCCGACCTGGACGCTGCTGCGCGAGCGCGCCGAGGCCGGGGCGACGGTGTACGCATCGGTGTGCGCAGGTGACGAGCCCGTGCAGCGCGGCCCCTGGGTCCCGCACCTGGGAAAGCTGTTCGGGGTGGAGCACCAGCTGGTGTACGGGCTGGCCGAGCCCGTCGAGGACGACGTCGTGCAGATCCGGGTCGTGCGCGACTTCGGGTCCCTGCGTGCCGGGGAGGTGCTCCTCGCCCCCGCGGCCGGCACCGCCGACTCCCGCACGTACCTGCCCGTGGTGCCCGCCGGCGCCGACGTCGTCGCCACCGACGCCCACGGCCGCCCGCTGCTGCTGGAGCACCGGGTGGGTGCCGGGCGCATGGTCCTGTGCACCTACCCGCTGGAGAACATGGCCGCCTGCTCCCCGCGGGTCAACCCCGAGCCGACGTGGCGCATCTACGACGCGCTCGCCTCGGTCGCCGGCGCCCGTCGGCAGGTGACCGTGGCCGACCCGCTGGTCTGGTGCGACGTGCTCGAGCGGGAGGACGGCACCCGCTTCGCGTGGTTCCTCAGCCAGCACCCGGACGAGGTGGTCGTCGACGTCGAGGTGGGTGGACGGCTGCTGGATCGAGGCACCGGGGCGGACCTGCAGGGCAAGGTGCGCCTGGCGCCGTACGGCGTGCTCGTCAGCGTGCTCACCGACTGACCCCGTACCCCGCCGGATCCCCGTCGTGCCGGTGGCCGCGGGAACCGCGCGGATCGGGTGTCAGCCGGTCCGCTCGGCCAGGGAGACGATGATGCCCTCCGGTCCGCGCACGTACGCCATCCGCCAGGTCCCCTCGTACTCACCCACCCCGCCGATCAGGCCGTAGCCGTCCGCGGCCAGCTGCTGCAGGAGCGCGTCGAGGTCGTCGACCTCGAAGGCCACGTTGCGCAGCCCCAGCTCGGTGGCCATCGCCCCGGGTGATCCCGGCTGGTGCCGGGGCTGCTCGAAGGTGGACAGCTCCAGCAGGGTGGCGCCGTCGGGGGCGGCGAGCATGAGGATGCGGGTGCGGGAGTCGGGGATGCCGATGACGGTGTCCAGGAAGTCGCCTTCGACGACCACGGGGCCGGCCTTCACCTGCAGGCCCAGGCCGACGAAGAAGGCGCCCACCTGTTCCAGGTCGGCGACGGTGATGCCGACGTGGTCGAAGCGGCGGATCGATGGCATGGGGATCTCCTCCAGAGCTGCTGTGCACTCACTCGCTCACTCACTGCCTCACCGGCGGTGGCGCCCGGTGACGGGCCGTCCGCCGTCGTGACCGGTGGACCGGCGACAGGGCGGGAAGTCATCGGCACGAGGGCTGCTCAGCCGATGCCGATCACCCGCGCAGCGCCGAGTCCCGG
>NZ_JAAALL010000320.1:0-3108 GCF_009906315.1 Kineococcus vitellinus
GGGTGGCGGGTGCGGGACCGGGGGTCGCAGGGGTCAGCGGGTCGGAGCTCACGGCCCCGATGGTGGCACGTCCGCCGCGGGTGCCGGCGGGGCCCGCCGGACCCGCCCGGGGCCCGCCGGGGCGCGCAAGGGGGAGTCCGGCAACGAACTGGTCACGATGCGTCGGGACGGGCACCCGCCCGGCGGCTTGTAAGTTGCCTGGTCGTGAGCTTCCCACCTCGCCGCCCCTCGCGGCCGGTGCTGCGGCGTCGTCGCCGCGGCGCCGCCCTGCCGACCGTCCTCGTCCTCGTCGCCCTCGTCGTCGTCGTGGTCGTCGGCTCCCGCATCACCGCAGACGTGTGGTGGTTCGACCAGCTCGGCTACCTGCAGACCTTCACGACGAAGCTGTGGCTGCAGATCGCGCTCTTCGCCGTCGGAGCGGCGCTGCTGTCGGCGGCCGTGGCGGTCTCGCTGAGCGTAGGGTACCGCTCGCGGCCCATCTACGCGCCGCTGTCGACCGAGCAGGCGGGGCTGGACCGCTACCGCGAGTCCCTGGAGCCGCTGCGCCGCCTCGTCGTCGTCGCGCTCTCGCTCGCGGCGGGCCTGTTCGGCGGCTCGGTCGCCGCGGGGCGCTGGGAGACCCTGCTGCTGTGGGTCAACCGCCAGTCCTTCGGGCAGCAGGCCCCCGAGGTCGGCATGGACCAGGGCTTCTACGTCTTCACCCTGCCCTGGCTCAGCTTCGTCGTCGGCTTCCTGTCCGCGGCCGTGGTGCTCTCGGGCATCGCCGCGCTGGCCACGCACTACCTGTACGGCGGGCTGCGGCTGTCCGGCGGCGGGCAGCGCACGACGCGCGCGGCGCGCATCCACCTGGCCACCCTCGCCGCGGCGTTCCTGCTGCTGCGCGCGGCCGGCTACTGGCTGGACCGCTACGAGCTCATGGTCTCCAGCTCCGGCAACGTGGCGGGCGTCGTCGGCCCGACGGCCACGGACGCCACCGCGGTGCTGCCGGCCAAGGCCATCCTCACCCTCGTGGCCGTCGTCGTGGCCGGGCTGTTCGTGGCGGCCGCGGTCGGCGCCAGCTGGCGGCTGCCGGCGATCGGCACGGCGCTGCTGGTCGTGAGCGCCGTCGCCGTCGGCGGCATCTACCCCTGGGTCGTGCAGCGCTTCCAGGTCAGCCCCAACCGGCAGACCGCCGAGGCCGAGTACGTCCAGCGCAACATCGACGCCACCCGCACCGCCTACGACCTCGCGGACTCCGAGGTCACCGAGTACCAGCCGGACACCGAGGCGACGCCGGGGCAGCTGCTCGAGGACGCCTCGACCATCCCGGGCATCCGGCTGCTGGACCCCTCGGTGGTCGGCTCGGCGTTCCAGCAGACGCAGGGGCAGCGCAACTACTACCGCTTCCCCGACGTCCTGGACGTGGACCGCTACGACCTCGGCGGGGACACCACCCAGGACACCGTCATCGCCGCCCGCGAGCTCAACCTCGACGGCCTGGCCGACAACCAGCAGACCTGGGTCAACCTGCACACCGTCTACACCCACGGCTACGGCGTCGTCGCCGCCCGCGGCAACGAGCGCACCAACGACGGGCGCCCGGACTACTTCGAGGCCAACATCCCCTCCACCGGCGAGCTGGGCGAGTACGAGCCGCGGATCTACTTCGGCGAGAACACGCAGGACTACTCCATCGTCGGCGGCGCCGGGGACCCGGTCGAGATCGACTACCCGGACAACTCCTCGCGCGGCTACGCCCTCACCAAGTACGACGGCCCCGGCGGGGTCGCGGTGGACGGCCTGCTGCGCAAGTCCGTCTACGCGCTGAAGTTCGCCGAGGGCAACATCCTGCTCTCCGACCGCGTCAACGACGGCGCCAAGATCCTCTACGACCGCACCCCGCGCGAGCGGGTCGAGAAGGTCGCCCCGTGGCTGACGATGGACGGCGACGCCTACCCGGCCGTCGTCGACGGCCGCGTGACGTGGATCCTCGACGGCTACACCACCTCGGCGTCCTTCCCGTACTCGGCGGCGACGGAGCTCGGGGAGGTCACGGTGGACACCCTC
Source organism: Kineococcus vitellinus (assembly GCF_009906315.1). GTDB lineage: Bacteria > Actinomycetota > Actinomycetes > Actinomycetales > Kineococcaceae > Kineococcus > Kineococcus vitellinus. The sequence goes on from NZ_JAAALL010000320.1 coordinate 2,047, forward strand.
ACCGAGACCGGGCAGAGCGTGCAGGCGCTGCAGGACCGCACGGTCAACTACGTGCGCAACTCGGTGAAGGCGACCGTGGACGCCTACACGGGCCAGGTCACCCTCTACGCCTGGGACGAGCAGGACCCGGTCCTCAAGGCGTGGATGCAGGCCTTCCCGGGCGCGGTGGAGCCGCTGTCGGCCGTGGACGAGCAGCTCATGGCGCACCTGCGCTACCCGCAGGACATGTTCAAGGTGCAGCGCGAGGTCCTCGCCCGCTACCACGTCACCGACGCCAGCTCGTTCCTCACCGGCCAGGACTTCTGGGACGTCCCCGGCGACCCGACGGCCGACGTCCCCGAGGGGACGACGGCGCCGGCCCAGCCGCCGTACTACCTGACCCTGCGGATGCCCGGCCAGGAGGCCCCGGCCTTCAGCCTGACGTCCAACTACGTGCCGGCCTCCAACAACCGCGGCGGCGGCAACCAGATCCTCACCGGCTTCGCCGCGGTGGACTCCAACGCGATGGCGCCCGGCGGCGGCAAGAGCGAGGAGTACGGCCGCATCCGGCTGCTGGAGATCCCGCAGGCCGCCACCGTCCAGGGGCCGGTGCAGGCTCAGAACACCATCAACTCCAACGCGGTGGTCGCCGAGCAGGTCCGCCTGCTCGGGCTGGGCAACTCCGAGGTCATCGACGGCAACCTGCTCACCCTGCCCGTGGGCGGCGGGCTGCTGTACGTCGAGCCGATCTACGCGCGGAGCACGGGGGCGAACTCCTTCCCGCAGCTGCGCAAGGTCGTCGCCGTCTTCGGCGACCAGGTCGCCATCGCCGACACCCTCGACGCGGCGCTCGACGACGTGTTCGGCGGCGACTCGGGGGCCAGCGCCGGCGACGAGGGCGCCGCGCCGGTGCCGGGCTCGCCCTCCCAGAGCCCCACGCCGGCCCCGGCCCCGGCGCCGGGCTCGCCCAGCGCCGACCCGGGCGCGCAGGTGCAGCTGGACCAGGCGCTGCAGCAGGCCCGGCAGGCGATCACCGACTCGCAGGCGGCGCTGCAGCGCGGCGACTTCACCGCCTACGGCGAG
>NZ_JAAALL010000320.1:3208-4721 GCF_009906315.1 Kineococcus vitellinus
GCCGGGCTCGCCCAGCGCCGACCCGGGCGCGCAGGTGCAGCTGGACCAGGCGCTGCAGCAGGCCCGGCAGGCGATCACCGACTCGCAGGCGGCGCTGCAGCGCGGCGACTTCACCGCCTACGGCGAGGCGCAGTCCCGCCTGCAGGCCGCGGTGGACGCGGCGGTGGCGGCCGAGGCGCGGCTGGAGGAGCCGGCCGCGGCTCCCGCGCCCTCCGGCGCCGCCGCCTCCGGCGCCCCGCCCGAGGGGGGCACCCCCGGCGGCGCGCCGACGCCCTGAGCACGACCGAGCACGGCTGAGCTCGACCGAGCAGGACCGAGCAGGACCGAGCACGGCGCCGATCCGGTGACCCCTCCCCGGATCGGCGCCGCCCGGGCGGCGCGGGCGCCTAGCGTGGAGGTCCCCACCACCGTCCCGGGAGCCGGCACGTGTCGAAGGTCGCCATCGACCCCCCGGACGTCCTCGCCCTGCCCACGGTCACCGCTCTCGCGACCCTGCGGCTGGGCGAGCGGGCCGCGCAGGTGCAGGGCCTCCTGGACCCCCTGGCCGTCCTGGCGCCGGGAGCGCCCGGCGTGCGGGCGCGGGCAGCCCGGCTGGAGGCCGACCTCGCCGCCCTGTCGGGCGCGGCGCTGCAGCACGCCCAGCGCTACGGCGACGTCGAGGGCCCGCTGCGCGAGCTGCTGACCCTGGGCTCCTGGCTGCCCGACCCGCACCACCTCGCCGTCGACCTCGACGAGGTGGGCGGCGTCCCCGTGGTCGCCCGCGGCGGGCTGCTGGTGCCGGTGGGCTCCAGCGCCGACCCGGCGGTGGAGGCGATCCTCGCCCGCTCGATGGCCGACGACGTCCACCAGCCGGGCCGGGCCGTGTTCGTCACCGAGGGGTGGGGCCGCCCGCCCGCGTGGGCCCGCACCGGCGGCAGGGCGCTCGGCGTCGCCGGGGTTGGGCTGACCCTGTGGGACTCCTTCGCCGGGCAGTGGGAGTCCGACCGGCAGCTGCACCCCGAGCACGGGACGGGCCCCCGGATCGCGAAGGCGTCGGCGGTCGCCGCGGTCGAGGGCGGCGGGGCCGTGGGCTCCTTCGTGGGCAGCAAGGCGGGCAAGGCGGCCGTGACGGCCGTGGAGAAGGGGGCGCAGGCGCTGTGGCACGACGTCTTCGGCTGAGGGTCCGGCCGGGCGGAGGGGGTGCGCGGTGAGCGGCGGGCTGCTCGTGGGCGCCGGGTGCGCCGCCGCCTTCGCCGTGCTCGGCCTGCTGCACCACCTCGGCTTCGGCAAGCCGCTGGCCGCGCGCGGCGCCCTCTCGCCCTACCAGCTGTGCGCGCCGCTGTGGTTCGGGGGCGGGGTGCTGCTGCTCCTGGCTGCCGCGCTGGCGGCCCCGGTCCTCGGGCGGCCGTGGGACCTGCTGCTGCTGGTGCCGGCCGGGCTGGGCCTGCTGGGGGTGCTCGTCGGGGTCGTGGGCGTCGTGTGGCTGCCGCGCGCGCTGCGGCCGGCGTGGCTGCGCGAGTGGGTCGACCGGGGC
>NZ_JAAALL010000321.1 GCF_009906315.1 Kineococcus vitellinus
GTCTCCACGTCCTCCACGACGAGCCCGCCCCCCGCGCGCACGTCGCTAGCGTGCCGGGGTGACCCCTCCCGCCTACGACGACCGCTACGGCCGCGACGTGCTGGCCGCCGACCCGCACGCGCGCACGCACCCGAGGAAGGTGCACCGCGAGGAGCCCGCGGTGGGCGGGCTCGTCGTGGAGGACGTGGAGACCGGCTGGGTCGGCGCCGTCGTGCGGGTGGAGAAGAGCGGTGGCGTGCACGTCGTCGTCCTGGAGGACGCCCGCGGCCGCACCCGCACCTTCCCGCTGGGGCCGGGCTTCTGGGTGGACGGGCAGCCGGTGCGCCTGGTGGCGCCGAGGGCGGCCGCCCCGGTGCGCCCCACCCGCACCGCGAGCGGGTCGGTGGCCGTGGCGGGCGCCGCCGCCCGCACCGCGCGCGCCTCGCGCATCCTCGTCGAGGGCCGCCACGACGCCGAGCTGGTGGAGAAGGTGTGGGGCGACGACCTGCGCGTGGAGGGGGTCGTCGTCGAGCTGCTGGAGGGCGTGGACGACCTCGACGCCGCCGTGCGCTCCTTCGCCCCCGGCCCCGGCCGGCGCATCGGGGTGCTCGTGGACCACCTCGTCGCGGGCAGCAAGGAGTCGCGCATCGTCGCCGCCGTCGCGAAGAGCCCGCACGTGCTCGTCGTGGGCCACCCGTTCGTCGACGTCTGGCAGGCCGTGCGCCCGGAGCGCCTGGGCTGGAAGGCCTGGCCCACGATCCCGCGCGGCACCTCCTGGAAGCACGGGGTGCTGGCGGAGCTGGGCTGGCCGCACGCCACGCAGGCCGACGTCGCCTCCGGGTGGAAGCGCATCCTCGGCACCGTGCGCAGCTACGCCGACCTGGAGCCGGCGCTGCTCGGCCGGGTGGAGGAGCTCGTGGACTTCGTCACGGCGGACGCCGCCGACCGCTGAGCGCACCCTGCGGCGGACGCGGCGCCACCGTACGGAGGACGACAGCGGGGCCGCCGGGCGCCAGGATCGGTGCGTGAGCGAACCCCAGCAGCCTCCCCGCCCGGACTTCACCAAGGCCCCGCCGCCCGGCGCGCACCCGCCGCCGGACCCGCAGCAGGGTCGCGCCCCGCAGGGCTACCCGCCGCACCCGGGGCAGGGGTACCCGCCGTACCCCGGGCAGGGCCGGGCGGACGCCTACGGCCCGCGGCCGCTGTCCCCCTCCGACGAGCGGATGTGGGGGATGCTCGGGCACCTGTCGGCGATCGCGGCGTCCCTGGTGACGCTGTCCTTCCTCGGCCCCCTCGTGGTGTTCCTGGTCTTCAAGGACCGCGGCCGCTTCGTGCGCGCGCACGCTGCGGAGGCGCTGAACATGACGATCTCGCTGATGGTCTACGAGGTCGTGCTGGCGGTCCTCTTCACGATCCTGACGGTCCTGACGCTGGGCATCGGCTCGGTGCTCTTCGGCCTGCTGGTCGTCCCCTACGTCGTCGCGCTGGTGTTCTGCGTCCTGGCCGCCGTGGCCGCCAACCAGGGCCGGGAGTACCGCTACCCGCTGATCTTCCGGCCGGTCCGCTGACCGCCCGCCCGGCGCGCGGTGCGCGCCGAGCGGCTCGGCGGGCGGCTCGTCGGGGTCAGGCGATCGCCCGCAGCGCGGCCACCCCGGCCGCGACGTCGGGGGTGAACGGCGCGACGGCCACCGTGGTGACGCCCGCCGCGGCGTAGTCGTCCAGGCGCCGGCGCACGCTCGCCACCGACCCCACCAGGCACGTCGCCTCCAGGAAGTCGCGGGGCACCGCCGCCGCGGCCTCGCGGCGGCGGCCGCCGAGGTAGAGCTCCTGCACCTGGTCGACGGCGTCGGAGAAGCCCAGCCGGCGGCCGAGGTCGGCGTAGAAGTTCTGCTCCCGCGAGCCCATCCCGCCCACGTACAGGGCCACGTGCGCGCGCAGCGGCGCCTCGGCCGCGGTGCGCTCCTCGCCGACGGCGTCGGTCAGCAGCAGCGGCACCGAGGCGCAGACGTCGAAGCCGCCGGTGCGGGTGCTGCGCTCGCGCCCGGCCCGCAGCCGGGCGAAGGAGTCCGCGCAGTCGTCGGGCGCCAGGAACACCGGCAGCCAGCCGTCGGCGACCTCCCCGGCGAGCTCGACGTTGCGCGGGCCGACCGCGGCCAGGTAGATCGGCAGGTCCGCGCGCGGCTGCGGCTGCATGAGGCGCAGCGGCACGCCGGGCCCGTCCGGCAGCGGCAGCCGCACGTGCTCGCCGGCGTAGCTGGAGGGCTCGCGGGCCAGCAGGCGGCGCACGACCTCCACGTGCTCGCGGGTGCGCTGCAGCGGCCGGGCGAACGGCTGCCCGTACCAGCCCTCGGAGACCTGCGGGCCGGAGATCCCCAGGCCCAGCCGGAAGCGCCCGCCGGAGAGGCCGTCGAGGGTGGCGGCGCTCATCGCGGTCATCGCCGGGGTGCGGGCGGGCACCTGCAGGACGGCCGAGCCGAGCCCGATGCGCGAGGTCCGCCCGGCCAGCCAGCCCAGCACGCTGACGGCGTCCGTGCCGTAGGCCTCGGCCACCCAGGCGCTGTCGCAGCCGGCGTCCTCGGCGGCGCGCACCAGGGTCAGCGCGTCGCGGGCGGCGTCGGCGACCGCACCGCCCGTCAGGTACCCCAGCCCCAGTGCCAAGCGCATCCGGCGACCCTAGCCCCGCGGGTGCGGAGGCGGGCTCAGGCGTCGGCGAGCAGGCGGTGCACGACGGCGTCGGCGAGCAGCCGGCCGCGGCGGGTCAGCGCGACCCGGCCGGCGGGCGCGGGCTCGAGCAGGCCGTCGAGCAGCAGCTGGGCGGTGGCGGGGCGCACGCCCCACCAGGCGGGGTCGAAGCCCTCGGCCAGCCGCGAGCGCAGCAGGACGTCCTCCAGGCGGCGGTCGGCCGCGTCGAGCACCTCGCGGGCGTGGGCCGGGCTGGCGCCGGCGCCGATGCGCCCGGCGTAGGCGCTGGGGTGCTTGACGTTCCACCAGCGCACGCCGCCGACGTGGCTGTGCGCGCCGGGGCCGATGCCCCACCAGTCGCCGCCGCGCCAGTAGGCGAGGTTGTGCCGGCAGGCGTGCTCGGGGCCGCGGGCCCAGTTGCTCACCTCGTACCAGGAGAAGCCGGCCGCGGACAGGGCGTCGTCGACGACCTCGTAGCCGTCGGCCTCGTCGTCGTCCAGGGGGGCGGGCACCTCGCCGCGGCGGATCTGCCCGGCCAGCCGGGTGCCCTCCTCGACGATGAGCGCGTACGCGGAGACGTGGTCGGGCTCGCAGGCCAGGGCGGCGTCCAGGCTGCGGCGCAGGTCGTCCAGGGACTCCCCGGGCGTGCCGTAGATGAGGTCGAGGCTGACGTCGAGGCCGGCCTCGCGGGCCCAGCGCACGGCGTGCGGCACGCGGGCCGGGTCGTGGGTGCGCTCCAGGACGGCGAGCACGTGCGGCACCGCCGACTGCATGCCGAAGGAGACCCGGGTGAAGCCGGCCTCGGCCAGCTGCTGCAGGCCCTGCGCCGTCACCGAGTCGGGGTTGGCCTCGGTGGTGACCTCGGCGCCGGGGGCGATCCCGACCTCCTCGCGCACGGCGGCGAGCATCGCGGCGAGGTCGGCGACGGGCAGCAGCGTGGGGGTGCCGCCGCCGAAGAAGACCGTGGAGGCCGGGCGCGGGGCCTGCGCCAGGACGCGGGCGGCCAGGCGGACCTCGGCGGCGGCCGTCGCGGCGTAGGCGGCCTGGGAGCCGCCGCCGCCGAGCTCGGTGGCGGTGTAGGTGTTGAAGTCGCAGTAGCCGCAGCGCACCGCGCAGAACGGCACGTGCAGGTAGACCCCGAAGCTGCGCTCGTGCGCGCCGGCGAGCGCGGCGGCGGGCAGGGCGCCGTCGGCGGGGGCCGGGTCGCCGTCGGGCAGGGTGCTGGGCACGTCCTCCAGTGTCCCCCGCGGCGGACCGTGCTGCGTACCGGTAGGGGGTAGGGGTTGCACTTCCTACCCCCAGGGGGTAGACCTGGAGGCATGGAGACGCCCGTCGGCTACGCCGGTGAGAAGGACGAGGTCCTCAAGCGGCTGCGCCGCGTGGAGGGGCAGGTGCGCGGTCTGCAGCGCATGGTGGAGGAGGACGCGTACTGCATCGACGTCCTCACGCAGGTGTCGGCGGCCACCAAGGCCCTGCAGGCCGTCGCGCTCTCCCTGCTCGAGGACCACCTCGGGCACTGCGTGGCGAACGCGGTCGCCGAGGGCGGGACCGTCGCGGACGAGAAGGTCAAGGAAGCGAGCGCGGCGATCGCGCGGTTGGTGAGGTCCTGATGGAGCAGCAGCAGATCCGGGTCGAGGGCATGACGTGCGCGCACTGCGTGGCCGCGGTCACGCAGGAGGTCTCCGCGCTGCCGGGCGTGCGGGGCGTGGACGTCGCCCTCGTCGCCGGCGGCACCTCGACCGTCACGGTCACCGCCGACGCCCCCCTGGAGCGCACCGCGCTCGCCGCGGCCGTCGACGAGGCCGGCTACGAGCTCACCGACTGACCCGCCACCCGCAGGAGGCCCCGCCGTGCACGAGTCCACGAGCACCCCGGCGCGCGAGCCCGTCGAGCTGCTCATCGGCGGGATGACCTGCGCCTCCTGCGCGGCGCGCGTGGAGAAGAAGCTCAACCGGATGCCGGGCGTCGAGGCGAGCGTCAACTACGCCACCGAGAAGGCCCGCGTCCTGCTGCCCGCGGGCGCCGACCGCGACGCCCTCGTGGCCGACGC
>NZ_JAAALL010000322.1 GCF_009906315.1 Kineococcus vitellinus
GCCGTCGCGCGGGCGCACCCGGTGCTGACCCGCCTGGACCAGGCCAGCGGCGACGGCCGTGCGCAGCGCCGCCGGCGCGACGGGCTCGGCGCTGGGCAGGGCCGGGGTGGCGGTGGGGGCGCGCAGCAGCTCGACCCACCCGGGCTCCAGCGCGGTCAGCGTCACCGAGAAGCCGCGCATGTCCAGCGCGGCCACGTAGGTGCCCGCCAGCGCCACGGCCAGCTCCAGCCCGCGCTGCTCGAGGCGGCGGGCGATGCCGTCCAGGACGGAGTACAGCTCCAGCTGGGTCACCGAGCCCAGCCCGTTGACCAGGACCGCGTACCCGGCGGGCGTCGCGGGCACGTGCTCCAGCAGCTGCCCGAGCAGCCGGTCCACGAGCTCCTCGGTGCCCGGGCGCTCCACGGTGCTCACGGCCCGCTCGCCGTGGATGCCGACGCCGTACTCCAGCTGCCCCGCGGGCAGCTGGAAGGCCGGGCCGCCGCCGCCGGGGGAGGTGTGCGCGCGCGAGGCCACGGCGAGGCTGCGGGAGGCGGCGACCACGCGCCGGCCCAGGTCGGCCAGCTGCTCCAGCGTCGCGCCGGCGTCGGCGGCGGCCGCGAGGACCTTCTCCACCAGGACGGTGGCGCCGGTGCCGCGCCGGCCGGTGGCCGAGCCCTCGACCTCGGTGGCCAGGTCGTCGTCGACGAGCACGGTCTCCACGGCGGTGCCCTCGGCGCGCAGCCGCTCGGCCGCGATGCCGAAGTTGATGACGTCGCCGGTGTAGTTCTTCACCACCAGCAGGACCCCGCCGGGGCGGGCCACCGCGCGCGCCGCCGCGTGGACCTGCCGGTTGTGCGGGGAGGCGAAGACCTGGCCGGGCACGGCGGCGTCCAGGCCGCCGCGGCCGACGAAGCCGGTGTGCAGCGGCTCGTGCCCGGAGCCGCCGCCGGAGACGATCGCGACGCGGCGGCCGGGGTCGGGGTCGGCGGCCGCCACGAAGGCCGGGTCCGGGCTGACGCGCACCGACGCGCCGTGGGCGCGCGCGAAGCCTGCGAGGGCGGAGGCGACGACGTCGTCGCCCGTGGAGAAGTAGTCGTCGGTCACGGCGGCCATCCTGGCCGCTGCGCCCCGCCGGCGGGAGGGGGTGGCGCGGTGTGACCGGGGTCTCCGGGCCTCCCCGCGAGCCGCGGGCCCGCCGGGGCTAGTGTGCTTGTCGCCCGGTGCTGCACGCAGCAACTTCCGACCGATGACGAGGAAGACGAGGACTACTGGTGGACCTCTTCGAGTACCAGGCGCGCGACATGTTCGCCGCGCACGGCGTACCCGTGCTGGACGGCAGGGTCGCCACCACGCCGGAGGAGGCCCGGGCGGCCGCCGAGGCGATGGGTGGCGGGACCGTGGTGGTCAAGGCCCAGGTCAAGACGGGCGGGCGCGGCAAGGCCGGCGGCGTCAAGCTCGCGCACTCGCCCGAGGAGGCGGCCGAGCGGGCCCGCGAGATCCTCGGCATGGACATCAAGGGCCACACCGTGCACCAGGTGATGGTCGCCGAGGGCGCGCAGATCGCCGAGGAGTTCTACTTCTCGGTGCTGCTGGACCGCTCCAACCGCACCTACCTGGCGATGTGCAGCGTCGAGGGCGGCATGGAGATCGAGCAGCTGGCCGTCGAGCGCCCCGAGGCGCTGGCCCGCGTCCCCGTCGACGCGCTGACCGGCATCGACGCCGCCAAGGCCGCCGAGATCGTCGAGGCCGCCGGTTTCGCGCCCGAGCTGCGCGAGGCCGTCGCCGACGTGGTCGTGAAGCTGTGGGGCGTCTTCACCGCCGAGGACGCCACGCTGGTCGAGGTGAACCCGCTGGTGCGCACCGAGGACGGTGCGGTCGTGGCCCTCGACGGCAAGGTGACGCTCGACGAGAACGCCGACTTCCGCCACCCCGGGCACTCCTCGCTCGTCGACGCCGCCGCGGCCGACCCGCTGGAGGCCAAGGCGAAGGAGATGAACCTCAACTACGTCAAGCTCGACGGCGAGGTCGGCATCATCGGCAACGGCGCCGGCCTGGTGATGAGCACGCTGGACGTCGTGGCCTACGCCGGCGAGCAGCACGGCGGCGTCAAGCCCGCCAACTTCCTCGACATCGGCGGCGGCGCCTCGGCGCAGGTCATGGCCAACGGCCTGGACGTCATCCTGGGCGACGCGCAGGTGAAGAGCGTGTTCGTCAACGTCTTCGGCGGCATCACCGCCTGCGACGAGGTCGCCAAGGGCATCGTCTCGGCGCTGGGCATGCTCGGCGACGAGGCCACCAAGCCGCTCGTGGTGCGCCTGGACGGCAACAACGTCGAGGAGGGCCGGCGCATCCTCGCCGAGGCGGACCACCCGCTGGTGACCGTCGTCGACACCATGGACGGCGCGGCCGCCAAGGCCGCCGAACTCGCGAGCACCGGAAAGGCCTGAGCCCCGTGGCGATCTTCCTGAACTCCGACAGCAAGGTCATCGTCCAGGGGATGACCGGCTCCGAGGGGCGCAAGCACACCCAGCGGATGCTGGCCTCCGGCACGAACGTCGTCGGCGGCGTGAACCCGAGCAAGGCCGGGCAGAGCGTCGACTTCACCGGCGCCGACGGCTCCCCTGTGCAGGTGCCGGTCTTCGGCACCGTCGGCGAGGCCCGCGAGGCCACCGGCGCCGACGTCAGCGTGGTCTTCGTCCCCGCGAAGTTCACCAGGGCGGCCGCCGTGGAGGCCATCGAGGCCGACACCCCGCTCGTCGTCGTCATCACCGAGGGCGTCCCGGTCAAGGACACCGCCGAGTTCCACGCGCTCGCCCAGCAGCGCGGCACCACCCGCCTCATCGGGCCGAACTGCCCGGGCCTCATCAGCCCCGGCAAGTCCAACGTCGGCATCATCCCGGCGGACATCACCCCGCCCGGGCGCATCGGCCTGGTGTCCAAGTCGGGCACGCTGACCTACCAGATGATGTACGAGCTGCGCGACATCGGCTTCTCCTCCGCCGTCGGCATCGGCGGTGACCCGGTCGTCGGCACCACGCACATCGACGCCCTCCAGGCGTTCCAGGACGACCCCGAGACCGACCTCATCGTCATGATCGGCGAGATCGGCGGCGACGCCGAGGAGCGCGCGGCCAAGTTCATCGAGGCCAACGTCACCAAGCCCGTCGTCGGCTACGTCGCCGGCTTCACCGCCCCCGAGGGCAAGACGATGGGCCACGCCGGCGCGATCGTGTCCGGCTCCGCCGGCACCGCGCAGGCCAAGCAGGAGGCCCTCGAGGCCGCCGGCGTCAAGGTCGGCAAGACCCCCAGCGAGACCGCGAAGCTCGCCCGGGAGATCTTCCAGCAGCTCTGAACCGGCTCCGCAGCCCCCGCCGACCGCGTGTCGGCGGGGGCTGCGCGCGTCCGGCGGGGGAGCATCGAGGCGATGTCCACGCTCGTCGAACCCTCCGCCAAGGCTCCCAGGACCACGGCCGCCGACCTGCTGCCGCTGCTGACCGCGGCGCTGCGGGCCGTGCTCGCGCTGCTCGTGCCGATCCTCGTGCTGAGCGTCCTCGCCTGGATCGCCTCCGTGCGCTCCACCTCCTCCCTGGCCGCCGTCTGCCGCGTCGGCGCCGACCTGTGGCTGCTCGCGCACGGCGCCACCGTCGCCGTCGTGGGCGGCGAGGTCGGCCTCGCACCGCTGGGGATCACGCTGCTGGCGGTGCTGTCCGCCGTACGGGCCGTGCGCGCCTGGGCGCGCGACCAGGGGGCCGCCGAGCGCCCCGTGCCCTTCTGGGCGGCGGTGGGGACCTTCGCGGGCGGCTACGCGCTGCTCGCCGGGTTCCTCGCGCTCGTCTCCCGCTCGGGGGTGAGCGCGGCCGCACCGGTCGGCAGCGCGGTCGGCGGGCTCCTCGTGGGCGGCGCCGGTGCGCTCGCGGCGCTGTGGCCGCACCGGCCGCCGCTGCCCGCGGCCGTGCCCGCCCCCGTGGCCGCCGCCCTGCGCCCGGCGCTGACCGCCTGCGCCGGCCTGCTCGCCACGGGCTCGCTGGTCGTGGCCGCGGCGCTGGCCCGCGGGCACTCCGGGGTCCTGCTGCTGCACGAGGCCCTCGACCCCGGCGTCGTCGGCGGTGCGCTGCTGACGCTCGCGCAGGTCCTGCTGCTGCCCACCCTGGCCGTGTGGGGGCTGGCGTGGGCCTCGGGCACCGGCTTCGCGGTCGGCACCGGCACCTCCGTGGCACCGGGCGGGACGAGCCTGGAGGCGCTGCCGACGGTCCCCGTCCTCGGCGCGCTGCCCGCTCCCGGGCCGGCGCCCGTGCTGGCCTGGGCGGTGCTCGCGCTGCCCGTCCTCGTCGGCGCGCTCGCGTGGGCGCTGCAGACCCGGCGCGGGCCCGTCCCCGCCGCCCTGCTGCAGCGCTGCGGCGCGGCCGCGCTCACCGGCGTGCTCGCCGGCGCGCTCACCGGGCTGCTCGCGCTCGCCGCCAGCGGCCCCGCCGGCGCCGGGCGCATGGGCGAGCTCGGCCCCTCCCCGCTGCTGACCGCCGCCGCCGTCGCCGGTGAGGTCGCCGCCGGGGCGCTGCTGGCGCTCTTCGCCGACCGCGCCCTGCGGGCCCGGCGCGGCGCCCGGCACGTCGTGGTGCTGCCCGAGGAGGGCCGCGCCCCCGGCAGGCTGCTGACGGACGACTGAACAGGACGACCACACGGGCGGGCACGTGGAGGGACTCTAGTG
>NZ_JAAALL010000323.1 GCF_009906315.1 Kineococcus vitellinus
AACCGGGCGGCGCCGGCGGTGCTGCGCGCCGCGCGGACCAGCCGCTGGCGCTCGACCGGGGCCTTCGACGTCACGGGACCTCCTCGGACCGCGCCGCTGCGCGGGGGATCAGGGGCGGTGGGTACCAGAACGGTTGCGGCGCACCACCGCTCACGACGGTAGGTGCTCGGTGATCGTCCCGCACCTCGGACGCGCGCCGGCGCCGCCCGGTTCCCCGGGCGCCCACCGGCGCGGGCGCCGCGCTCAGTCCTTCTCCAGCACGCGGTCCAGGACGGCGTCGAACTGCAGCGCGAGCGTCTTGGCGGTGCGGGCGCGCAGCGCGTGCAGCGGCAGCCCGGCGCCCTGCGACTGCGGGACGGCGGCCCGGTCCGGCAGCGGCTCCAGCACCAGGTCGCCGAACAGCGAGCGCAGCTCCTCGTAGCGGAAGCGCTGCTCGCCCGAGCGCTGGGTGAAGCGGTTGACGAGGACCCCGACCACGCGCGGGGCGGGGCGCAGCGCGCGCACCTCGCGCAGCGTGCGGTCCACCGCGGCGACGGAGAAGCGGCTGGCGTCGCTGACGACGAGGACCGCGTCGGCGGCCCGCCACGCCGAGCGGGTCAGGCCGTTGAGCGAGGGCGGGGTGTCCAGCAGCGCGAGGTCGTGGTCGTCGACCTTGCGCAGCGCCCGCCGCAGCGACTTCAGCGCCTCCGCGTCGGCGTCCGGGCCGTCCAGGCCGGCGGACTCCGCGGAGCCGGTGAGCACGTCCAGCAGCCCGGGGTGGTCGGAGACCCAGCCGCTGGGGGCCACCGCCTCCTCGGCGACGCGCCGCCGGGGGTCGCGCAGCACCGCCGCCACGTCGTGCGGGCGCTGCGCGCTCACGTCGAGGCCGGAGGTGGCGTCGGCCTGCGGGTCCAGGTCGACCACGAGGGTGCTGGTGCCGCGCTGGAGGGCCGCGGAGGCCAGACCGAGGACCACCGACGTCTTGCCCACACCACCCTTGGCGCTGCAGACGGCGAGGCTGATCACGGGCGAACCCTAGCGCTCCGCCGACCCCGCCCCGGTGCCCTAGAGTGGTGCGCGGCCGTGCATCCCGCGCGGGAGAGACCCCGGTGCGACCGGGGCGCCGAAGGGGCAACATCCCCGGAACCTCTCAGGCGGAAGGACCACGCGGGACAGGCCGATCTGGAGCCCCGCGACGGGTGACAGACGGGGAGGTCCGTACCCCCGCCCGCGACCTCCGGAGCTTCCCGTGACGACGACCGCACCCGAGCCCACCGCCCTGCCGGAGCTCGCCGCCGACCCCGCGGCGCTGCCCTTCAGCGCCCGCCACATCGGCCCCGACGCCGCCGCGGCGGCCCGCATGCTGGCCCTGCTGGGGCTCTCCTCGACCGACGAGCTCGTCGAGCGCGCCGTGCCCGCCGGCATCCGCGACGGCGTGCTGGACCTGCCCGAGGCCCTCGACGAGGCCTCGGTCACCGCGGAGCTGCGCGCCCTCGCGGCCCGCAACCGCGTCGTGCCCTCGATGATCGGCCTGGGCTACCACGGCACCCGCACCCCGGCCGTCGTGCGGCGCAACGTGCTGGAGAACCCCTCCTGGTACACCGCGTACACGCCCTACCAGCCGGAGATCTCCCAGGGCCGCCTCGAGGCGCTGCTGAACTTCCAGACCGCCGTGGCCGACCTGACCGCCCTCGACGTCGCCAACGCCTCCCTGCTCGACGAGGGCACCGCGGCGGCCGAGGCGATGACGCTGGCCCGCCGCACCTCCAAGGCGCCCGCCGGCGCGGTCTTCGCCGTCGACGCCGACGTGCTGCCGCAGACCCTCGCGGTGCTGCGCACGCGCGCCGTGCCGCTGGGCGTCGAGCTGCTCGAGGTCGACCTCGACGCGCCCGACCCGCTGGCCCCCGTCGGCGAGCGCGGCGTGTTCGGCCTGCTCGTGCAGTACCCGGGCACCTCGGGCCGGGTCCGCGACCTGCAGGCCGTCGTGGCCGACGCGCACGGGCGCGGGGCGATCGCCGTCGCCGCCGCCGACCTGCTGGCCCTCACCCTGCTGCGCGCGCCCGGGGAGTTCGGCGTCGACGTGGCCGTCGGCTCCAGCCAGCGCTTCGGCGTGCCCATGGGCGCCGGCGGCCCGCACGCGGCCTACATGGCCGTGCGCAAGGGCCTGGAGCGCTCGCTGCCCGGGCGCCTGGTCGGCGTCTCCGTCGACGCCGACGGCAAGCCCGCCTACCGCCTGGCCCTGCAGACGCGCGAGCAGCACATCCGCCGCGACAAGGCGACCTCCAACATCTGCACCGCGCAGGTCCTGCTCGCGGTGATGGCCGGCTGCTACGCCGTCTGGCACGGTCCCGAGGGCCTGCGCGCGATCGGCGCGCAGGTCGCCCGCCGCGCCGGCGCGATCGCCGCGGCGCTGCGCGCGGGCGGGGTCGAGCTGCTGCACGAGGACCTCTTCGACACCGTCGTGGCCCGCGTGCCCGGCCGGGCCCGCCGGGTCGTGGCCGACGCCCTGGCGGCCGGGGTGAACCTGCGCCTGGTCGACGAGGACCACGTGGGGCTGACCGTCGACGAGACCACGACCGACGCCCACGTCGCGGCCGCCCTGCGCGGCTTCGGCGTGCAGCCGCTGGAGGGCGCCCAGGAGCACGCGCTGCCGGCCGCGCTGCTGCGCACCAGCGGCTACCTGCAGCACCCGGTCTTCTCCCAGCACCGCTCGGAGACGGCGATGCTGCGCTACCTGCGCCGCCTCTCCGACGCCGACTACGCCCTGGACCGCGGCGCGATCCCGCTGGGCTCGTGCACGATGAAGCTCAACGCGACGACGGAGCTGGAGCCGGTCTCCTGGCCCGAGTTCGCCGACCTGCACCCCTACGCGCCCGCCGACCAGCTGGCCGGCACCGCGCAGCTGGTCGCCGACCTGGAGCGCTGGCTGGCCGAGGTCACCGGCTACGACGCGGTCTCGCTGCAGCCCAACGCCGGCTCGCAGGGGGAGTTCGCGGGGCTGCTGGCCATCCGCGCCTACCACCTCTCCCGCGGCGACGCCGAGCGCACGGTCTGCCTGATCCCCTCCTCGGCGCACGGCACCAACGCCGCCAGCGCCGTCATGGCGGGGCTGCAGGTCGTCGTCGTGCGCTGCGACGAGGCCGGGAACGTGGACCTGGACGACCTGCGCGCCAAGACCGCCCAGCACGCCGAGCGCCTCGCGGCGCTCATGGTCACCTACCCCTCCACCCACGGGGTCTACGAGGAGTCGATCCGCGAGGTCTGCGCGCTGGTGCACGAGGCGGGCGGGCAGGTGTACGTCGACGGCGCCAACCTCAACGCCCTCGTGGGCCTGGCGCGCCCCGGCACCTTCGGCGCGGACGTCTCGCACCTGAACCTGCACAAGACCTTCTGCATCCCGCACGGCGGCGGTGGTCCGGGCGTCGGGCCGGTGGCGGTGCGCTCGCACCTGGCGCCGTTCCTGCCCGGCACCTCCCCGGCCGCCGGGGCCGACGGGTCCGGCGTGGGCATGGTCTCCGCCGCCCCGTTCGGCTCCGCGGGCATCCTGCCGATCTCCTGGGCCTACCTGCGGCTCATGGGCCCCGACGGGCTGCGCGCGGCGACGGTGCAGGCCGTGCTGAGCGCGAACTACGTCGCGACGCGGCTGGAGCGGGCCTACCCGGTGCTCTACCGCAGCCCGGGCGGGCTCGTGGCCCACGAGTGCATCCTCGACCTGCGGCCGATGACGAAGGCGACGGGCGTCACCGTCGACGACGTCGCCAAGCGGCTGGTCGACTACGGCTTCCACGCCCCGACGATGTCCTTCCCGGTGGCCGGCACCCTCATGGTCGAGCCCACCGAGAGCGAGGACCTCGCCGAGCTGGACCGCTTCTGCGACGCGATGCTCGCCATCGCCGAGGAGGTCCGCGAGATCGCCGACGGCGCCTGGGCCGTGGAGGACTCCCCGCTGCGGCACGCCCCGCACACCGCCGCCAGCCTGGTGGGGGAGTGGGCGCACCCCTACACCCGCGAGCAGGCCGTCTACCCGGGCGGGCTGGACCCGCGGGCGAAGTACTGGCCGCCGGTGCGCCGCATCGACGGCGCCGCCGGCGACCGCAACCTCGTCTGCTCCTGCCCGCCGTTGGAGGAGTACGAGTCCTGACGGGCCCCTTCCCGCGGTGACCCCTTCCGCGGTGCTCCCGCCCGGTGCGCCGTGCGGGAGCACCGCGGGGAGGGGTGGGTAGGGTCGGGACCACGGGGAGGTGGTCGCGGTGGGGTTCCTGGAGCAGCTGCTGGAGCACGGCTGGCTGCTGTGGATCGCCGCGGCCCTCGTGCTCGGCATCCTGGAGCTGGCCAGCCTCGACCTCGTCTTCGCCATGCTCGCCGGCGGCGCCCTCGCGGGCGCGGCCGCCGACGCCCTGGGCCTGGGGTACGTGGGTCAGGTCCTCGTCGCGGCGGCCGCGGCCGGCCTGCTGCTCGCCACGATCCGCCCGCTGCTGCTGCGCCGGCTGCGGATGCCGGCGGCGGGCACCACGAACACCCCCGCCCTGCTCGGCCGCACGGCGCACGTCCTCGCCGACGTCAGCGCCCGCGGCGGCCTCGTCAAGCTCGTCGGGGAGACCTGGTCGGCGCGGGCCGCCGCCGGGCGCTCCTTCGCGGCGGGCGAGGACGTCGTCGTCGTGGCCATCGAGGGCGCCACGGCCGTCGTCGACGCACCCCCCGCAC
>NZ_JAAALL010000324.1 GCF_009906315.1 Kineococcus vitellinus
CACCCGCTCGTCCCACCGGCCACCCCCGCCGGCCCGCTCACCACGACCGCGGGGACCACGGGGGTCGCGGGGAGCATGGCGACCACGGGGGTCGCGGGGAGCTCGGGGACCGTGCTGCCCCGGCGCTCCCCGCGGGCCGCTCGGACGTCGTGGGACCCCTGGGACACCCGGGCCTTCACCCCGGTGCAGCGGCCCGCCCAGGAGTCCTGAGGGCGGCCCGGGCCACCTGCCCGGACCCGGGCCCGGGCCGCGTGCTCAGGACCTCGGGCTCAGACCTCGCGCTGCTTGGGCGAGCTCTCCAGCGTCCTGGCCGGGTCGCGCTCGACGACGTCGCCGAGGACCTCGTCGATGCGCGCGAGCGCCTCGGCGGGGATCGTCCGCCCGGCGGCGCCGGCGTTGTCGCGCACCTGCTCCGGCCGGGAGGCGCCGATGATCGCGGTGGCCACGTTGTCGTTCTGCAGCACCCACGCCACCGCCAGCTGGGCCATCGACATCCCCAGGTCGGCGGCGACCGGCTTCAGCTCCTGCACGCGGGAGAGGACGTCGTCGCGCATCCAGCGCTCGATCATCTTCGCGCCGCCCTTGGCGTCGGTGGCGCGCGAGCCCTCCGGCGGCTTCCCGCCGGGCGCGTACTTGCCGGTGAGCACGCCCTGGGCGATGGGCGACCAGACGACCTGGGAGATCCCCAGCTCGCGGGAGGTCGGGACGACCTCGCCCTCGATGACGCGCCACAGCATCGAGTACTGCGGCTGGTTGGAGATCAGCTGGAAGCCCAGCTGCCCGGCCAGCTCGTGCCCGGCGCGCAGCTGCTCGGCCGTCCACTCGCTGACGCCCACGTAGAGGACCTTGCCCTGGCGGACGAGGTCGGCGAACGCCTGCATCGTCTCCTCCAGCGGCGTCGCGTAGTCGTAGCGGTGCGCCTGGTAGAGGTCGATGTGGTCGGTGCCCAGCCGGCGCAGCGAGCCCTCGCACGCCTCCAGGACGTGCTTGCGCGACAGGCCGGTGTCGTTGGGGCCCTTCGGCCCGATGGGGCCGAAGACCTTGGTGAGGATCTCCAGCGACTCGCGCCGCTGGCCCTTCAGGGCCGCGCCCAGGACGGTCTCGGCGGCGGTGTTGGCGTAGACGTCGGCGGTGTCGAAGGTGGTGATGCCCACCTCCAGCGCCTCCCGCACGCAGGCGAGGGCGGCGTCGTTCTCCACCTGGGAGCCGTGGGTGAGCCAGTTGCCGTAGGTGATCTCGGAGATCTTCAGGCCGGAGCGGCCGAGGTGTCGGTGTTCCACGCCCCCGATGCTTCCCCCGACCCGGCCCGCGCGCGCGTCGGGAGCCCGCTCGGCCGGTCCGCCCGCGGCGGCTCACCCGATCTGCAGCGGGTCCACCCGCACCCGCACCAGCGGCTGCTTGCGCACGCTGCGGCCCGCGACGACGTCCTTGAGCCCGGCCGCCAGCTCCGCGGAGCGCTCGCGCGGCACCCGCAGCACGGTGCGCACCGCGGGCGCCTGCCCGGGGCGCTCGGGCACCGGGGTGGGGCCGAGCACCCGCAGCCCCTCCAGCGGCGGCAGCGCCTCGACGACGGCGTCGACGTCGGCGACGGCGCCGATGAGCCCGGCGAAGCGGGCCGCGGGCGGCAGGTCCAGCTCGCGGCGCTGGCCCAGCTCGCGCTCGGCGAAGCCGGCCGGGTCCCAGCGCACCAGCGCCTGCACGGCCGCCACCTGCGGGTCGGCGACGACGACGACCGCACCGCCGGCCGCGGCCGGGCGCACGAGCGCCGCCGCCGAGGTCCAGCGGCGGAACGCCTCCTCCTGGGCGCGCAGGTCCGGGCGGGCCAGCAGCGCCCACCCGTCCAGCAGCAGCGCCGCCGCGTACCCGCCGCCCTCGCCCGGGGCCGCGCCCTCGACGACGGGTTCGGCCCCCGGGGTGCAGATGACCAGCGAGGGCAGCGCGGGGACGCGGTCCAGCACGCGGGAGCCCCCGGAGGTGCGCACGTCGACGCCGGGGAAGGCGCGGCCGAGCTCCTCGGCGGTGCGGCGCGCACCGGTGACCAGCGCCCGGAAGCGCCCGTCCCCGCAGTTCGGGCACGCCCAGTCGGTGGCGGGCCGCCCGCACCAGCGGCAGGCGGCGCGCTCGCCGGCGTCCGGCAGCGCCAGCGGGCCGTGGCAGGCGGTGCAGCGGGCCGGCTCCCGGCAGGTCTGGCACGCCAGCGTCGGCACGTACCCGGTGCGCGGGACCTGCACGAGGACGGGCCCGCGGCGCACCGCCTCGCGCAGCACCCGCCAGCCGTCGCCGGGCAGCCGGGCGGCGGCGGCCAGCGGGTCCTGCGCGTCCGGGCCGGTGGTGCCGGCGACGAGCACGCGCGGGGAGCAGGCGCGCACCACCTCGCGGCCGGCGACGACGGCGCGCGCCCAGCCGGACTCCAGCAGCAGCTGCCCCTCCGCGGTGCGCACCCGCCCGGCGAGCAGGGCGGCGGCGCCGGTCTGCTGCGCGCGCAGCACCGCGACCTCCCGCGCGTGCGGGTAGGGCGCGCGCTGCTCGGCGTGCGAGTCGTCGCCGTCGTCGAGCACGGCGAGCAGGCCGAGGTTGGGCAGCGGGGCGAACACCGCCGCGCGGGTGCCCGCGACGACGCGGGCGCGGCCGGTGAGGGCCTCGCAGAAGGCGGTGTAGCGGGCGGCGGGACCGGTCTCGGCCTCCAGGCGCACCCAGCCGCCCTCGGGCACCCGCCGCGCCAGCGCACCCGCCAGCCGGTCCAGGTCGCGGTGGTCGGGCACGACGAGCAGGGCGGTGCGCCCGGAGACCAGCGCCGCGCGGGCGGCGACGGCGAGCGCCTCGAAGGGGTCGGTGCCGGGCGCGAACGTCGCCACGGCGCGCGGGGAGGCGCCGCCGGCGACGTGCGCGAGGAAGGCCGGGCCCGCGGCGTGCCGCTCCCAGCCGGCGGTGTCGGCGGCCGGCTGCAGGCGCTCGTGCACGACGGGCTCGGCGCGCAGGACGGCCTCCTCGGCGCCCGCGTGCCGGCCGGGCACGGCCAGGCGCACCACGTCGGACAGCGTCCCGGCGTACTCCCGGGCCACCTGCCGGCACAGCTCCAGCACCTGCGGGCTGAGCACCGGCAGCCCGGAGACCACCCGGCGCAGCCGGGCCAGGCGGCCGGGGTGCTCGCTGGCGGCCAGCCGCTCCAGGACGTAGCCCTCCGCGTCGGTGCCGGCGAACGGCACGCGCACGAGCCGGCCCGGTTCGGCGGTGTGCTCCATGGACGCCGGGACGAGGTAGTCGAAGGGGCGGTCCAGGTGCGGCAGCTGCGTGGTGACGAGGACGCGGGCGACGGGGTCGGAGCCGGCCAGCCCCTCCAGCGCCTTCTTCGGCCGCGGCTTCCCGGCGGCCTTCTTCACGGCGGCCTGCGCGCCGGTCTGCGCAGCGGCCGGCTCCTCCTGCGGGGGCCGGCCGTCGTCGGGGGTGCTCAGGAACCCGTCGCGGCGCGCAGCGCGTCCACCCGGTCGGTGCGCTCCCAGGTGAAGGGGGCCAGCTCCCGGCCGAAGTGCCCGTACGCCGCGGTCGGCGCGTAGATCGGCCGCAGCAGGTCCAGGTCGCGCACGATCGCGGCCGGGCGCAGGTCGAAGACCTCGCGGATGGCGTGCTCGATGCGCGCCAGGGCCACCCGCTCGGTGCCGAAGGTCTCCACGTACAGGCCCACGGGGTGCGCCTTGCCGATGGCGTAGGCGACCTGCACCTCGCAGCGCGAGGCCAGGCCCGCGGCGACGACGTTCTTGGCGACCCAGCGCATCGCGTACGCGCCGGAGCGGTCCACCTTGGAGGGGTCCTTGCCGGAGAAGGCGCCGCCGCCGTGGCGGGCCATGCCGCCGTAGGTGTCCACGATGATCTTGCGGCCGGTCAGGCCGGCGTCGCCCATCGGACCGCCGATCTCGAAGCGGCCGGTGGGGTTGACGAGCAGCCGGATGTCGGAGGTGTCGAGGTCCAGCCCCTCCAGGACGGGCTCGATGACGTGGCGGCGCACGTCGGGGGTGAGCGTCTTGACGAGGTCGACGTCGGGCTCGTGCTGGGTGGAGAGCACGACGGTGTCCAGCGTGACGGCCTTGTCGCCGTCGTAGCCGATGGTCACCTGCGTCTTGCCGTCCGGGCGCAGGTAGGGCACCTCGCCGGTCTTGCGCACCTCGGACAGGCGCTGGGAGAGCCGGTGCGCCAGGTGGATCGGCAGCGGCATCAGCTCGGGGGTGTCGTCGCAGGCGTAGCCGAACATCAGGCCCTGGTCGCCGGCGCCCTGCAGGTCCAGCGGGTCCACCCCGCCGCCGGCCTGGCGGTTCTCCCACGCCTCGTCGACGCCCCGGGCGATGTCGGGCGACTGCGAGCCGATGCTCACCTCGACGCCGCAGGTGCGCCCGTCGAAGCCCTTGGCGGAGGAGTCGTAGCCGATGCCCAGCAGCGTCTGGCGCACGATGGTCGGGATGTCGGCGTAGGCCTCGGTCGTCACCTCGCCGGCGACGTGGACGAGCCCGGTGGTGACCATCGTCTCCACCGCGACGCGGCTGCGCGGGTCCTGCGCGAGCAGCGCGTCCAGGACGCCGTCGGAGATCTGGTCGCAGATCTTGTCGGGGTGACCTTCCGTGACCGACTCGGAGGTGAACAGGCGCAGCGGGGTGGTCACGGGGCTCCAGTCTGGGGA
>NZ_JAAALL010000325.1 GCF_009906315.1 Kineococcus vitellinus
CTTTGCCTCGTCAGCCCTCCGGTGGCACGCTGAGCCCGGCCCGCCCCGGTGGAGGAGGACGCCTGGTCCACGCCGCTCGTGCTCGGCGTGGCCACGCGCCGGCGCGGGCCGGGCTCAGCGTGCCACCGGAGGGCTGACGAGGCAAAGATCCCGCCGTTCCCCTGAGCTGGGCAGGTGAGCGTGAGGAGCGGCTCCGCCCGGTGCGGGTGCTCCGCGGACGGCGAGCGCGTCAGCGCGGCGGCCGCGCGGGCGCGCACGCCCGCCCCACCGCCGCCTCCACCGCTGCCTCCACCGCTGCACGCACCGGCAGGTGCAGCGCAGGCCCGTGGCCGGGCAGGACCACGTCGGCGGCCAGGCCCGACAGCTGCTGCAGCGCCGCGGTGGCCGCGGCCGGGTCGTGGTGGAAGAAGGCGGGCAGCAGCTGCGGACCGCGCACCGCGCTGGTGGGGTGGGCGGTGACCAGGGCGTCCCCGGTCAGCACGACACCGTGCGCGGGCAGCAGGAAGGCGCTGTGCCCGGAGGTGTGCCCGTGGGTGGGCACCGGCACCGGCGCGCCGGGGACGTCCAGCGCTCCCGCACCGGGCCCGAAGGGGGCCGCGCGGGCCAACGGCGCGTCCCGGGTCCCGCCGCGCCGCAGCGCCCGCGCGGCCCAGAGCGCGGTGCGGGGCCGCCACGCGTGGCGCAGCACCGTGCCCACCCCCACCTGCTCGAGGTGCTCGCGGCGCGCGTGCGCCACCTCCACCGCGTCCAGCAGCACCTGGGCGCCGGGGGCGCGCTGCAGCAGCAGGTGCAGGCCGCCGACGTGGTCGACGTGGGCGTGCGTCACCAGGACGGCGCGCACGTCGCCGTGCCGGTGCCCGATCCGCTCGACCGAGGCGAGGACGTCCGCGGCGTCGCCGGGGTACCCGCCGTCGACGAGGGTGAGGTCCCGCCCCTCCCGCAGCAGGTGCCAGTTCACCAGCGGGGTGCTGACGCTGAAGACACCCGTCGCCACCTCGCTGACCTCGGGAACCGCCCGACCCATCGTCCTCCCTCTCCCCGGCGACGTTCCCGTCCACGGCTGGGCGCGGGCGGTCGTGACCGCCGAGCGTGCCCGCTGCCGCGCGGGTGCGCCATCCGTCAGGTGACTGCCGTCGGGGCCGTGACCGCTGCGGGAACCGCCCGGCCGACCCCGTCGGCCACCGGGTCCCTCCCAGGGGGTTTCCGGAGCAGTCGCACGGCGGATGCCGAGCGCGGCGGCGCTCGGCGACCATGTCCCCGGCGCCCTCCGGCGCCGGAACCCCCGGAACCCCCGAAACCCCACGAGACCTGCGGGAACCGCGGAACTCCCGGAACCCGCACCGCCCGGAACCGCCGGGCGGCCACCACTGGAAAGAGACCATGCGCATCCTGCTCAGCGGTGTCCCCGCCTTCGGGCACCTGCTCCCCCTGGCCCCCCTCGCCCGCGCCGCCGCCGAGGCCGGGCACGAGACCGCCCTGCTCACCAGCAGCGGCATGGCCGAGGGCGTCGCTCCGAACTTCCCCGGTGTCCCCGTGCTGGCCGGCGGGCCGATGGCCGAGGAGGTGTTCGCCGAGGTGGGACGCCGCACCGGCAACCCCGACGCGGCCGGGAACCCCACCCCCGAGGCGGTGGCGGAGTTCTTCGCCGGCGCCCGCGTGGACCTCAGCACCGAGCAGGCCCTCGCCTCGGCCCGCGGCTGGCGCCCCGACCTCGTCCTCGCCGAGGCCACCGACTTCGTCGGCCCGCTGGTGGCGGCCGCCCTGGGCGTCCCGTGGAGCGTGGTCGCCATGGGCCCGGCCGTCCCACCGGAGTTCACCGCGCCGATGCTCGCGCTGGCGGCCGAGCGGTACAGCGCCCGCGGGCTCGCCCCGACCCCGCCGCGCCACCACCTGGACCCCGTCCCCGCCGCGCTGCAGACGCCGGGCTGGGAACGCCCCGAGGGTCACCTGCCGGTGCGCCCCGAACCGCCGCACCGCACCGTGCCGGGCTGGGTGCCGCCGGTGTTCGAGGACGGCGCCGGCAAGGCGCGGGTGCTGCTGAGCCTGGGCACGGTGTTCTCGCGCCCGGAGGTGCTCGAGGAGGTCCTGCGCGGCATCGACCCGGACGCGGTGGACGTGGTGGCCAACCTGCCGACGGGCGCGCTGCCCGCCGACCGCCCCGGGGTGCGGTTCGTCCCGTTCGCCTCCATGCGGCAGCTGCTGGAGGGCGCCGACGCAGCCGTGGTCGCCGGCGGCTCGGGCACGGTGCTGTCCGCGGTCAGCGCCGGTGTGCCGCTGGTGGTCCTCCCCCAGGGCGCCGACCAGTTCTCCAACGCCCAGCGGGTGGCCGACGCCGGTCTCGGGGTGGCGGTCCAGAGCGCGGACCGGGTCGGCGGGGCCCTGGCGGCGGTGCTGGGCGGACCCTCGTACGCCGCGACGGCACGGCGCCTGGCCGAGGAGGTCGCCGCGATGCCGGACGCGGGCGCGGCGATCGACGTCCTGGTGGCGGAGGTGGCCGCGACCCACCGGTGAGGACCCCTGGCGCCGGAGCGCACCGGCGAGCATCCTGGCGCCGTGAGCGCACGCTCGACCGGCCGATGCCGCGACGCCCGCGACGCCCGCCACGCACGCCACGCACGCCACGCACGCCACGCCCGGCTGCCCGTCGCCGCCCCGCCCCGCCGGGCCGAGCGGGGGTGAGGGGCCGTGGCCACCGACGCCGAGAAGACCCTGGACCGCTACCGCGCCCGGCGCGGGGAGGTCCGCCTCCTCGAGGTGCCACCGCTGCGCTACCTGGCGGCCGACGGGCGGGGGGACCCCGACAGCAGCCCCGAGTACGCGACGGCCCTCCAGGCGCTGTACCCGCTCGCCCACGCGGTCAGGTCGTTCAGCAAGCGGGAACTGGGCAGGGACTACGTCGTGCCGCCGCTGGAGGGGCTCTGGTGGGCCGAGGACATGGCGGCGTTCACCACCGGCCGGGACAAGTCGGCGTGGAGCTGGACGTTGATGCTCGTGCTCCCGGACTGGATCGGCGCGGAGCACCTGCAGGCGGCGCGCACCGCCGTGGCGGGCAGGAGGGGTGCGGCGGCGGTGGACCGCGTCCGCGTCGAGGTGCTGGAGGAGGGCCTGTGCGCGCAGACGCTGCACGTGGGGGCCTTCGACGACGAGGGCCCGGTGCTGGCCGAGCTGCACGAGCGCTTCGTCCCCGAGCACGGCCTGGTCGTGACCGGACGGCACCACGAGGTGTACTTCAGCGACGCGCGGCGGACCGCCCCGGCGAAGCGGCGGACGCTCCTGCGCCAACCCGTGCGACCCGCGGCGGCGCCCGTGTCCTTCCGCGGTGAGTGATCGGGACCCGAGCACGGGCAGCGCCCCGGGCCCGCTCGCGCCGGCGGACCTGCCCAGCGTGGTGCACGACTCCCCCGCGGCGGTCCTGCTCGTCGACACCGTCACCGGCCGGGTCGTCCACGTCGACGACCTGGCCCGCCGGCTGGCACCGCGCGCGGACCTGCCCCTGGCGGTGGCGGACTGGGCCCGCGCGGCCGGCCTGCGCCTGCAGGAGGGGGGCACCGGGACCGGCGGCTCCGGCGCCACCTCGTGGGCGCACCTGGTGGCCGGTGAGCGCGGCACCGGCCGCCAGCGCACCGCCGTGCTGCTCGCGGACGCCCCGGACCAGCGGCGGGGGCCGGACGGCCCGCGGGCGCCGCGGGCGTGGTGGGCGATCGCCATGCCCGTGCTCGGGGCACCGGCCCCGCTGCGGGACCGTTCCCTGCTGGTGCTCATGCCGCTGGACCTGCCCGGCGGGCGGGCCGCCCCCTCCTCGGTGCTGGCCGGCGGGCTGGCGATGGCCATCAGCGACCCCACCCGCGAGGACGACCCGCTGGTCTGGGTCTCGCGCAGCTTCGAGCAGGTCACCGGCTACACCTCCACCGAGGTCCTGGGCCGCAACTGCCGCTTCCTGCAGGGCACCGACACCGACCCCGCCACCGTGACCCGCCTGCGCGAGGCGATCGCCGCCGACCGGGCGGTGGACGTGACGCTGCTGAACTACCGCCACGACGGTTCCGCCTTCCACAACCACCTGCTCGTCTCGCCCGTCTTCGACGCCGGCGGCCGCCTGATCCACCACGTCAGCGTCCAGAGCGACGTCACCCAGCAGGTCCTGACCGCCCGCCAGCGCGACGCGGCCCGCGCCGCGGGCGAGCGGGCCCGGGCCGAGACCCGGCGGGCCCAGGCGGCCCGCACCGCGGCCGAGCGGACCGGCCGATTCAACCAGCTCCTGCTGACGCTGAGCCAGGCGCTGGCCGCCGCCACCAGCGTCGAGGACGTGGCCGGGACGGTCACCGAGGTCGTGGCCCGCGAGATGGGCGCCGCCGGTGGCGGGCTGATGCTGGCGGACCCGACCCGCACCCGGCTGGACTTCGTCTCCACGGCGGCGATGCCGCCGGGCACCGACGGCGCCTGGTCGCGCATCGACTGGCACGAGGACGCCCCGCTGGCCCTGGCCGTGCGCAGCCGGCGGGCGCTCTTCTACCGCGACAGCGCCGCGATGCGCGCGGTGCACCCGGGCATCACCGCGCACGCCGAGCTGCCGGCCATGGGCGCCACCGTCACCCTGCCCCTGGTCTCCGCGGGCGCCACCGCGACCGCGGAGACCAGGGGCAGGGTGACGG
>NZ_JAAALL010000326.1 GCF_009906315.1 Kineococcus vitellinus
GGTGGTGTGCGCGCCCGGCTGTGGACCGTGCTGGCCGCGCACACCACCAGCTCGGCCGGCAACGCCGCCACCGCGATCGCGCTGCCCCTGTTCGTCCTGCAGACCACCGGTTCCACGGCCCTGACCGGCGTCGTCGGCGCCGCCGCCATCGCCCCCGTCGTCATCGGCGGGATCTTCGGCGGCGTCCTGGTCGACCGCTTCGGCCACCGGCGCACCAGCGTCGTCTCCGACGCGTTCGGCGCCGTCACCATCGCCGCGGTCCCGCTGCTGCACGCCACGCTCGGACTGCCCTTCTGGGCCCTGCTCGTCCTGGTCGTGGCCACCGGACTGCTCGACACCCCCGGGCAGGCGGCACGCCACGCGATGCTGCCCGAACTCGCCGCCGAAGCCGGTGTGCCCCTGGAACGGGCGACCGGCTGGATGGACGCCGCCGAACGCGCCGCCCGCCTCGTCGGCGCCCCCGCCGCCGGGGCGGCGACCTCCCTCCTCGGCGCCCCCGCGGTCCTGGCCGTCGACGCCCTCACGTTCGTGCTCGCCGCCGTCCTGATCGCCGGGGCGGTTCCCGGCGCGTGGCCGGGGCCTCAGCAGACCGGTCCCGCCGGTCCCGCCGTGGCGCCCGCGCAGCAGGCCGCACCCCTGGGCGGTGTGCGCGGCTACCTGCGCGAACTGCGGTTCGGCGTGGACCTCGTCCGCAGCGACCGGCTGCTGCTGGCGGTCATCGCGCTGGTGGCCGTCACCAACGCCTTCGACGCGGCCTACTCCAGCGTCGTGCTGCCCGTGTACGCCACCCGGCGCCTGGGCGGCGGCGCCGACCTCGGGCTGCTCGTCGGTGCCTTCGGGGCCGGTGCCGTCGCAGGGGCCTTCGCCTTCGGAGCGGTGGGGGCGCGCTGGTCGCGGCGCACGGTCTTCACCTCGGCGTTCCTGCTCACCGGTGCGCCGCGCTTCGCGCTGCTGGCCCTGGACCCGGGACTGCCGGTGCTGCTGGCGGGCGCCGCGCTCAGCGGGATCGCCGCAGGGGCGATCAACCCGATCCTGGGGGCGGCGCAGCTCGAACGGGTCCCGGCGGGGGCCCGCGCCCGTGTCGCCGGAGTGGTCGGCGCCGGGGCCTGGGCCGCCATGCCCGTCGGCATCCTCGGTGCGGGCCTGTGGCTGGAGACCGGGTCCCTCACCACCCTGCTGATCGTCTCGGCGATCTCCTACCTGCTCATCACCTGCACCCCCGCGGTCTTCCCGGTGTGGCGCCAGCTGGACCGGAGACCGCCGGCGCCGCCCTCCCGGCGTTGAGGGCGGCCTGGACCTGCCCGCAGGCGGAACGCGGACGGGCCGAGCAGCGGGTCCTGCGCGATGCGGGTGCGCAGGGTGGCCGGGTCGGCGTGCAGCACGACGTGGTGCACCGGGATCGCGTGCTCGGCGAGGCCCGCGCTGATCCCGCGCCGGTAGGCCGCACCAGGACGGCCATCGGCACCACCGGCGTGCCGCCGGCAGCCCGGGCGCGGGGAGCTGCTGGCAGGGGTCGCTACCCTCGACCCTGCGCCCGCGGACGCGGAGGCCACCGGAACACCTGGGAGCGACTGACTCGTGCACGGCGACCCCGGACCCGACGCCGCAGGACCCGAGGGCGCGCGGATCGCGGAGAGCGAGGCCATCGAGCTCTACTACGACGACTTCGCCCCGCACTACGTGCCGGGGTGGCGTTCCCTGGAGCACTACGGCCCGCTCGTCGCGGACTTCCTGCTGCGCACCGTCACGCCCGAGTGCCGGGTGCTCGACGTCGGGTGCGGGCCGGGGCAGCTGACGAGGAACCTCGCCCCGGACGTGCACGTCACGGGCATCGACCTGTCACCGGGGATGCTCGCGGCGGCGGACGCGGGACGGCCCGGGGGGCGCTACGAGCAGCACGACTTCCACGACCCGCTGCCGCAGGGGTGGGGGCCGTTCGACGTCGTCGTCGCCGTGGGCTGCCTGGAGTTCTGCCGGGACCTCGGCGCGACGCTGCGCAACCTGGCCGACGCGTGCGCGCCCGGGGCGCGGCTGCTGGTGGGGGTCGTCGAGGACCGCGCCGCCGGGGCAGCCGGTCGTTCCCGGCGCGCGTTCTCCGAGGACGGCCTGCCCGGGGTCGACATGCACTGCTACGACGCCACCGAGCAGCTGGCCGCGGTCACGGCCGCCGGGTTGTCGCCGTGGTCGTACCGCTTCGTCCCGGCGTGGCGGCACGACGAGTACTCCTACGTCGTGCAGTACGGGCTGTGGGAACTGCGCGCGGACGCACCGGCGCGCCGCCACCGGACGCGGTGAGCGCGGTGCGCGCGGTGCGCCGGTGTCGGCGCCGGGGCGCCGGCCGGCCGCCTACCCGTCCGCCCGCCCCTGCTCGCGGGAACGCCTGACGTACCAGGCGGCGAGGAAGTAGAGCGCCACGACCGTGAAGACGATCTTGACGAGCCACGTGAACGGGCTGCCGTCGTCGTGCAGCAGGGTCCACGACAGCGCGGCGAGGGCCGCGTAGAGGAGCCCCGCCCGCTTGGACTGCTCGAGCGTCTTCGTCGCCTGCCACCAGGGTTGCCGTGCCAT
This sequence comes from Kineococcus vitellinus, assembly GCF_009906315.1. Taxonomy (GTDB): domain Bacteria; phylum Actinomycetota; class Actinomycetes; order Actinomycetales; family Kineococcaceae; genus Kineococcus; species Kineococcus vitellinus. Next base: position 2,569 of record NZ_JAAALL010000326.1, read on the forward strand.
GCCGACAGTGTGACGCCTCCTCCGCGCCGCCCCCGCGGGGGCGGGTGCCGCTCACCCGGTCCGCTCACCCGCGCTCGCGCCGCGGAGGTCGCCGCGGGAGGTCGCCGGTGAGCAGGTCGGCGAGTTCCCGGGGCCGGCTCAGGGCCGCGCAGTGCCCGGCCTCGACCTCGTCGGGAGCCCCGATGCCGAGCCGCTCGGCCGCGACGCGCCGCTGCACGGCGGGCGGCAGGAAGCGGTCGCGCGTGGTGACGACGTAGCGCGCCGCGATCCCCGGCAGCGCGGGCGCGGGCCAGGGCACCTCGCCGAGCCGATCGCTCGTCGCCCGCTGCCGGGCCAGGGCCTGCTCGGCCAGCGGCGCCGGGACGTCGTGGTAGAAGGCGACGCGCGGGTCCGGGTCGCCCGTGAGGCCGCCGTCCCGCGCGGCCTGCTCGCGGACCGCCCGCTGCCAGCCGACGTCGGTGAACCACTCCATCGCGCTCTCGCCGGGGCGCGGCACCATCCCCGCCACGAACACCTGCAGCCGGGCGTGCAGCCGCTGCGCCACCAGCGGCACCAGCAGGCCCCCCGCGGAGTGGCCGACCACCACCACGTCGTCGACCACGTCGTCGACCACGTCGTCGACCACGTCGTCGACCGGGGTGTCCGCCGCGCCGCCCGACCCGTCGCCGGTCACCCGCCGCACGGCCGCCACCAGCGCCTCGACGCACTCCTCCCAGGTCGCGTCCTCGCGCTCGTCGGGCACGTCCGGCGCCGCGGTCCGGTGCCCGCGCTGCTGCAGCGCGCGCTGCACGAGGTGCCAGGCCCAGCCGCCGTCGCCCGCACCGTGGATGAGCGCGAAGGTCGTCACGGGTGTTCCGACCCCGCCCGGGCGCGGGAGTCATCGCCCGTGCGGCGGCGCGTCCGCACCGCCGGTGCGGGACCCCGGCCGGGACGGCCGGTAGGTTAGGCTAGCCTTGCAGCGTGCACCGTCGATCGCTCCTCGCCGCGCTGGCTGCTTCCGGCGCCCTCACCACCCTCGCCGCCTGCGGAGGTGACGACGCATCCTCCGACGCGGGCTCCACCTCGCCCTCGGAGGCACCGGCCGCCGGCGACGGCGCGTTCCCCGTCACCATCGAGCACAAGCTCGGGTCGACGACGATCGAGTCCGCCCCCACCAAGGTCGTCACCGTCGGCTACAACGAGGAGGACTTCGTCCTCGCCCTCGGCGTCACGCCGGTCGGGTCGCGCAGCCCGCTGGGCAGCTACGACGCCACCCGGCGGCCCTGGGCGGTCGACCTGCTGCCCGCCGGGGGGATCACCTCGGTCGGCCAGGCCGAGCTGAACTTCGAGACGATCGCCTCGCTGCAGCCGGACCTCATCATCGGCGCCTACGCCTACCTCGAGCAGGCCGACTACGACAAGCTCAGCGCGATCGCGCCGACCGTCGGCGACGTCATCCCCGCCGGCGAGGGCGCCGACTCCGTCGCCGCGGCCAGCTGGCAGGAGGAGCTGGCGGTGATCGGCCGCGCCCTGGGCAAGGCCGACGAGGCCGCCTCGCTCACCGAGGAGGTCGAGGGCGACTTCCAGGAGGCCGTCGACGCCCACCCCGAGTTCGCGGGCAAGACGGTCAGCGTCGTGCTCTACAACCAGGGGTACTACCAGCTCGACTCCTCCGACCCGCGCGGCGACTTCCTCCTGCAGTTCGGCTTCGAGGAGAACCCGAACACCAGTGCGGACGGCGGCCTCAGCGAGGAGCAGGTCGTCCAGCTCGACACCGACGTGCTCGTGGTGCTCGGCCTGAGCGCGCAGGAGTTCGCGGCGAACCCCGTCGCGGCCGGGCTCGCCGTCGTGACGGAGGGGCGCACCGTCTACGTCCCGACCTTCGACAGCGACTTCGCCGGTGCGCTGGGGAACTCCAGCCCGCTCTCGCTGCCCTACGCCGTCGAGCAGGCCGTGCCGGCCCTCGCCGCCGCCGCCGACGGCGACCCGGGCACGGTGCCCGCCACCCTCTGACGGGAACCGGTGGCGGGCGGTCGCGACGGGGTCGCGAC
>NZ_JAAALL010000327.1 GCF_009906315.1 Kineococcus vitellinus
CGCCCGCACCGCCGCCGCCGGCTGTGGACCGCCCTCGCGGTCGTCGCCGTCCTGCTCCTGCTGCTGGCCGTGGTCGGCCCGCGCATCTACGCGAGCGTGCAGGAGGGCAGGGCCGCCGCCCCGCTGGTGAGCGCCGGCGCCGCGCCGGCCGCCGCGCCCAGCGCCGCCGCCACCGACCCCGCCCTGGACGGCAGCTGGACCGTCGTGCCCGGCGGCACCGCCGGCTACCGCGTCGACGAGGTCCTCAACGGCCAGGACGTCACCGTCACCGGCCGCACCGACCAGGTCGGCGGGGACCTCGTGGTCGCCGGCGGGCAGCTGACCGCGGCCACCGTCTCCGTCGACCTGGCGAGCGTGAGCACCGACTCCGGCCAGCGCGACAACCAGTTCCGCACCCGCGTCGTGGACGTCGCGCGCTTCCCCACCGCCGACTTCGCGCTCACCGCTCCCGTGCCGCTGGGCGGCCTGGACGTCGGCGCGACGATCTCGGTGACCCTGCCCGGCACGATGACGCTGCACGGCACGACCCGCGAGGTGCAGCTGCCCGCCACCGTCGAGCGCACCGCCGAGGACTCCGTCACCGTCACCGGCGCGCTGCCGCTGACGTGGGCCGACTTCGGGGTCCAGGCCCCCGACCTGGGCTTCGTCTCCGTCGAGGGCACCGGCACGATCGAGTTCTCCGTCACCGCCGCCCCGGCCTGAGCGCGCCCGCGGCCGCGCCGATCGCCTGCGGGGAGCGGGAGCGGCTCCTAGGGTGGTGGGCATGTCGTCCGCGGGAGCGGTGGACCCGCTGCTCCTGCGCGCGTGGCAAGAGGTCTCCGAGGGTCTGATGGTCCTCGACGCCGCCGCGTGGCGGATCGTGCACGTCAACGACGCCGGCGCGGCCCTCTACGGCTTCACCCCCGAGGACCTCGTGGGCCGGCTGCTGCCGGAGGTCTTCCCCGCCGCCGTCGGCTCCGAGGTCCACCGCCAGCTCAAGCGCACCCGCGAGGAGAGCGGCGTCGTGGTGTGGACCGGCCCCGTCCCCGGCACCGGCCTGTGGATCGAGGTGCGCGCCCAGCGGATGGACGCGCACGTGCTGTGCGCCTACCGCGACGTCACCCGCCAGCACCTGCTGCAGCGCGAGCGCGACGAGGCGCTGCGCTCCCTGCAGGGCTCGCTGGAGCACACCACCCGGCTGCTGCGGCTGTCGGAGGCGCTGACGGCCACCCGCACCGTGCGCGACGTCGCGGAGGTCGTCGTGGCCGCCGCCCGCGACGGCTTCGGCGCCGCCTACTGCGCGCTCAGCGTCGTCGACCACGAGCGGCGGCTGCTGCGCACCCCCTTCACCGGCGAGCTGGCCCCCGGCGCCGAGGAGGAGTGGCAGGACCTGCCCCTGGACGGCCCCGGCCCCGGCACCCTGGCGATGCGCGAGGGCGCCCCGCGCTTCGACGACGCCGCCAGCCTGCGCACCCGCTTCCCCGAGCTGGCGCACCGCTGGGAGACCGCGGACGTGCACTACCTGGCGACGGTGCCGCTGGTGGCCGCCGGCCGCACCGTCGGGCTGCTCACCATGGTCTGGCACGAGGACCTGCAGCTGCCGGAGAGCCGGCGGGCCATGCTCGTCTCGCTGGCCTCCTACACCACGCAGGCGCTGCAGCGGGCGCTGCTGCTGGACGAGCGCACCGCGACCGCCCGCACCCTGCAGGCCTCGATGCTCACCAGCGCCCTGCCGCAGCCGGACGACCTGCAGCTGAGCGCCCGCTACGTGCCCGCCCACGCCGACGACCAGGTCGGCGGGGACTGGTACGACGCGCTGCTGCTGCCCGACGGAACGACGATGCTCGTCATCGGCGACGTCACCGGCCACGACATCACCGCCGCCGCCGGCATGGGGCAGCTGCGGATCGCGCTGCGGGCGCTGGCCGTCGACCGCGACGACCCGCCCGCGGAGCTGCTGCGCCGGCTGGAGTCGGTGCTGGACTCCCTGGGCGGGCAGGCCATCCTCGCCAGCTGCGTCGTGGCCCGCCTCGAGCAGGACGAGCGCGAGCGCGCGGCCGGGCTGCGCACGCTGCGCTGGGCCAACGCCGGCCACCCGCCGCCCCTGCTCGTCGACGCCGACGGCACGGCCCGGCTGCTGCACGCGCCCGCCGACCTGCTCGTCGGCGTCGCCGCGCCCTCCCGCTCCGACCACCTCGTGCGGGTGGGCGCGGGCAGCACGCTGCTGCTCTACACCGACGGCCTCGTCGAGCGCCGCGACGAGGAGCTCGACGAGGGCCTGGAGCGGTTGCGCCGCGCGGGGCGCTCGCTGGCCGGGCCCGACCTGGACGCCGGCCTGGACGCGCTGCTGGCCGAGGTGGGCACCGCGGGCGGCGACGACGTCGCGGTGCTCGCGGTCCGCTTCCACCCGCAGGACTGACCTACGATCGCCTCTCGTGAGCGAGCAGGACGCGACCCCCGTCCCGGAGACCTTCCCGGAGACGCCCCCCGAGACCGCCGCCGAGGTCGTCTTCGCGGGGCGCACCGGCGTCGCGCACCCCATCACGACCTACTTCACGCCCGTCCTGCACCGCCGCTGCGCGGAGGTCACCGCCTTCGACGACGACCTCGTGCAGCTGGTGGCCGACATGTTCGCCTCGATGGCCGCGGCCGACGGCGTGGGCCTGGCCGCCAACCAGATCGGCGTCGACGCCCGCGTCTTCGTCGTCGACTGCCCCGACGAGGAGACCGAGCGCACCGGCGAGAACGTCGTCGCGCACGTGGTGAACCCCGTGCTGCACCTGCCCTCCGGCCGCAAGCGCCGCCTCGACCTCGACGGCGAGGGCTGCCTGTCGGTGCCCGGCCAGTACGCCGACCTCGCCCGCCCCGACCGCGCCGAGGTCACCGGCCGCGACGTGCACGGCAACCCGGTGCGCATCGTCGGCACCGGCCTGCTGGCGCGCTGCCTGCAGCACGAGGTCGACCACCTCGAGGGCGTCGTCTACGTCGACCGCCTCGACGCCGGGCAGCGCGCCGAGGTCCTCGCCGCCGCCGGGCTGTCCGCGCCCGGGCAGGAGCAGCCGTGAGCTCGCCGGTCGTGCTGGGCGTGGAGTCCAGCTGCGACGAGACCGGTGTCGGCCTCGTCAGCGACGGCGTGCTGCTGGGCGACGCCCTGGCCTCCAGCATGGACGCGCACGCCCGCTTCGGCGGGGTCGTGCCCGAGGTCGCCGCCCGCGCCCACCTGGAGGCGATCGTCCCGGTGCTGCACCGGGCGCTGGAGGCGGCCTCGCTGGACCTCGCCGACGTCGACGCCGTCGCCGTGACCGCCGGACCGGGGCTGTCCACGGCCGTGCAGGTGGGCCTGGCCTCGGCCAAGGCGCTCGCGTTCGCCCTCGGCAAGCCGCTGTACGGGGTGCACCACCTGGCCGGGCACGCCGCCGTCGACGTCCTCGAGCACGGCCCGCTGCCGCCGCGCTGCGTCGCGCTCGTCGTCTCCGGCGGGCACACCTCGCTGCTGCTGCTCGGCGACCTGGGCCGCGACCCGGTCGTGCACCTGGGCGACACCGTCGACGACGCCGCGGGGGAGGCCTTCGACAAGGTCGCCCGCGTCCTCGGCCTGGGCTACCCCGGCGGCCCCGCCGTCGACCGGGCCGCCCGCGACGGCGACCCGCGCGCCATCGCCTTCCCGCGCGCGCTCTCGCGCCCCTCCGACCCCGCCTACGGGTTCTCCTTCTCCGGGCTGAAGACGGCCGTGGCGCGCTGGGTGGAGGCCCGCGTCGACGCCGGCGGCGAGGTGCCGGTCGCCGACGTCGCGGCCAGCTTCCAGGAGGCCGTCGCCGACGTCCTCACCCGCAAGGCCGTCGCCGCCTGCGTCGAGCACCGCGTCGACGCGCTGCTGCTCGTGGGCGGTGTCGCGGCGAACTCGCGCGTGCGCGCGCTGGCCGAGGAGCGCTGCGCCGCGGCCGGTCTGCAGCTGCGGGTGCCGCCGATCAGGCTGTGCACCGACAACGGCGCGATGATCGCCGCCGTCGGCGACCTGCTCGTGCGCGCCGGCGCGCCCGCCTCCGGGCTGGACCTGGCCGCCGACCCGTCCGCGCCGCTGACCGGCGCGCTGCTGGCCGGGCCCTGGACGTGAGCGTCCCCGAGGCGCTGCGCTGGGCGGCGGCGGTCCTGTCCTCGGTGGCCGTCCTCGCCGGGGTCGTCACCGTGCTGCGGGGCGAGACCTCCGCGGGCGCGTGGCTGATGGTCGCCGGCGGCCTGGTGCTGTCGGTGTCGCTGGAGCGCCGCCGGCGCGAGCGCTCGGCCGCGGCCGCCGGCGACTGGCCGGTGCAGCGGGTGCGCGAGCTGCTGGTGCAGGCGCCGGGGGAGGGCCGCGTGCAGCAGGTGCGCCGGCTGCGCCGCGCGGACCGGCGGCTGGGCCTGGCCGAGGCCGTCGCGCTCGTCGAGGCCGCCGCCCGCGAGGGCTGAGCGGGCCCGTCTCAGACCCGCGCGGCGCGCGAGGCGCGCGCGGCGCGCTTGGCGTCGTACATGCGCGCGTCGGCCGCCGCCAGCACCTCGTCCGTGCTCGTCCCCGGCCCGCCCACCGCGGTGCCCGTGCTCGCGCCCACCCGCACCCGGT
>NZ_JAAALL010000328.1 GCF_009906315.1 Kineococcus vitellinus
CCCCCCGCACGGAGGACTGAGCCTTGGCCACCCTGCTGCACCGCCTCGGGCGGGCCGCCCACCGCTTCCGGGTCCTCGTCGTCGCGCTGTGGGTGCTGCTGCTGGCGCTCGCCGGCGTCGGCGCGGCCACCCTGTCCGGCTCGACGATCAACAGCTTCGAGATCCCCGGCCAGGAGTCCACGACGGCGCTGCGCCTGCTGGACTCCGAGTTCGGCGACGCCGCCGGCGGCGCCTCCGCGCAGGTGGTCTTCGAGGTGCCGCAGGGGCAGCAGGTCACCGCCCCGCAGAACGCCGCCCGGATCGCCGCGGCCGTGCAGGTGCTGGGCGCCCTGCCCGGCGCGGGCGGCGCCAGCAACCCCCTGGACCCGGCGGCCCCCGCCGTCTCCCCCGACCTGCGCGCCGCCTACAGCACCGTCAGCTACCCCGTGCAGGCCGCGGAGATCACCGAGGAGGACCGCGAGGCCCTGCTCGACGCGGTCGGCGCCGCGCGCGGGGACGGGCTGGCCGTCGAGGTCACCGGCGAGGCCACCCAGGGCGTCTCCGAGATCGGCGGGCCGGCGGAGGTCGTCGGCGTCGTCGTCGCGCTCGTCGTCCTGGCCATCACCTACGGCTCGCTGGTGGCCGCCGGGATGAACCTGCTCACCGCCGTCGTCGGCGTGGGCATCGGCGCGCTCGGCATCACCACGCTCACCGGCTTCGTCGACCTGCAGTCCACGACGCCGATCCTGGCGGTCATGCTGGGCCTGGCCGTCGGCATCGACTACGCCCTCTTCATCGTCACCCGCTTCCGCCACGAGCTGCTGGCCGGGCGCGCCACCCCCGAGGCCGTGGCGGTGGCCGTCGGCACCGCGGGCTCGGCGGTGCTCACCGCGGGCACCACGGTCGTCATCGCCCTGGCGGGCCTGGCCGTGGCCGGCATCCCCTTCCTCACCGAGATGGGCCTGGCGGCCGCCGCCACCATCGTCGTCGCCGTGCTCGTCGCCCTCACGCTCGTGCCGGCCGCGCTAGGCCTCATCGGGCTGCGCGCGCTGCCGCGCTCGGCGCGGCGGGCCCTGACCCACGCCTCCGGCAGGCACGTCGCCGTCTCCGACCCGGCCGACGCGCAGGCGCCCACGGGCCTGTTCGCCCGCTGGGGGCGCGCGGTGAGCACCCACCGCTGGGCGACCCTGCTGGCCGCCGTCGTCGCCCTGGGCGCGATCACGATCCCGGTCGCCTCGATGCGCACGACGCTGAGCACCGCCTGGCCCGACGGCAGCACCCAGGCGCGGGCCGAGCGGGTCCTGTCCGAGCGCTTCGGCCCGGGCGTCACCGGGCCGCTGCTGGTGCTCGTCACCGGCGAGGGCGCCCCCGCGCGCGGGCAGGCGCTGAGCGCCGAGCTGGGCGGCCTGGAGGGCGTGGCGCTGGCGACCCCCGCCACGCCGAACGCCGACGGCACCGCCGCCCTCGTCACGGTCGTGCCCACGACCGACCCCGAGGACGAGGCGACCACCGACCTCGTGCACCGCATGCGCGAGCGCATCGCCGCCGACGACTCCCCCGCGCGCGCCTACGTCACGGGCACGACGGCCGTGAGCGTCGACGTCTCCGCCACCCTCGCGCAGGCGCTGCCGCTCTACCTCGTGCTCGTGGTCGGCCTGGCGTTCCTGCTGCTCGTGCTCGTCTTCCGCTCGATCCTGGTCCCCGTCGTCGGCGTCCTGGGGTTCCTGCTGACGATCGGCTCCGCGCTCGGGGCGACCACCGCGGTCTTCCAGTGGGGCTGGCTGAAGGACGTCGTGCAGGCCGAGAGCACCGGCCCGCTGCTGAGCCTGGCGCCCATCATCGTCGTCGGCATCCTCTTCGGCCTGGCGATGGACTACCAGGTCTTCCTCGTCTCGCGCATGCACGAGGCGCACGCGCACGGCGCCGACCCCGTCCAGGCCGTGCGCACCGGGTTCCGCCAGGCCGCACCCGTCGTCGTGGCCGCCGCCGCGATCATGTTCTCCGTCTTCGCGGGCTTCGTCCCCGAGGGCGACGCGACGATCAAGCCCATCGCCTTCGCGCTGGCCATCGGCATCCTCGCCGACGCCATCGTGGTCCGGATGGTGCTCGTGCCGGCCGCGCTGTCCCTGCTGGGCGCGGCGGCGTGGTGGCTGCCGCGGTGGCTGCGCTGGCTGCCCGCCCTCGACGTGGAGGGGACGGCGCTGGAGCGTTCGGCCCCCGCGGGGCACCCGGCGCACCGGCACTGACGGGGCGGCCGCTCCCCCCGACCGGCCCGCGGGCTGCAGGAATGCCCCGCGGGTGCCGATGGTTGGACAGGCTGGTCGTTCCGGTACGTGTCCCCGGGCCTCACCCCCAGCCGCTGCGAGCGGCCACCCGCCGAGAGGCGACGCTCGGGACGACCACCTCGTGGCGAAGGCCCGCCCGGTCAGCAGACCGGGCGGGCCTTCGTGCGTCCAGCGCGCGGGTGGACCCCGGGTGGACCCCGCCGGGGCGGCCCTCAGGCGCGCCGGCGCCGGGCCGCGAGGACGAGCAGGCCACCCGTGAGCACGAGGGCCGATCCCGCCGCGACGACGGGCGCCACCTCGGCGCCGGTGTTCGCCAGCCGGCCGGGGGCCGAGGTGCGCGTCGGGCGCACCACCGGGCGCACGGACGGCCGCACGCTCGGGCGGGTGGTCGGGCGCACCGCGACCGGGGCGGTCGTCGCCGGGGCGCTGGGCGCCGGGGCGACGGGTGCCGGGGCCGACGTCGTCGGCGCGGGGGCCGGCGCGGGGGCCGCGACGGCCGAGCGCGGCTGCTGGTCCGGCGAGATCGGCTGGTTCTCCGGCAGCCCCAGGTAGGCGGTGAACGCCTCCAGGTCGGTGCGCCCGAGCTCGGTGCGCTCGGTGCCCTGCGCGAGGGTCGTGAAGTTGTCGCCGCCGGAGGCCAGGAAGCTGTTCACCGTGACCCGGTAGGTGGCGGCGGGGTCGAGCTCCACGCCGTCCAGCGTGGCCGAGACGACGTGCCGGCCGGCGGGGGCGGCGGGGTCGTAGGTGAAGGCGAAGCCCTTCGAGACGCCGAGCGCGAGGAAGGGCCGCGAGGAGCCCGCGGGCTGCCACTGCTCCTCCAGCACCTGGCGGACCTGCGCGCCGGTGAGGCTGAGGGTGACCACGGAGTTCGCGAACGGCTGGACGGCGGCGGCCTCGGCGTAGGTGACGACCCCGGCGCCCTCGGCGCCGGAGGGCGCGAAGCGCAGGTCGTCGCGGACGCCGCCGGGGTTCTCGAAGGCGATCTGCGCCCGCGCGCCGAGCGTCTGCTGCAGCTGGGCGTCGGCGATGAGGTTGGCCAGCGGCGACTGCGTGCCCCGGTCGTCCTCGGCGCCCGTGAAGGCGCGGGTGATGTCGGCGGTGATGCGCCCGACGGGGCGCGCGCCGACCTCCTCGGCGAAGGCGACCGCGTCGTCGACGATCCCCTGGACCTGCGGGTCCGGGGTGAAGCCCACGACCGGCAGCACCTGGTGGGCCTGCGCGACGACGTCGCCGGTGGCGGTGTCGACGTTGAGGACGAGGCGGTCCAGGGCCGTGGAGTACGACTCGGCCGACAGCACCGGGCGGGCGACCTGGCGGCCGGGCACCGGGAACTCGCAGTCGTAGAGCTGGTGGGTGTGCCCGGAGAGGATCGCGTCGATCTGCGGGGAGGCCCCCCGCACGATCCCCCCGAAGGCGCCCTCGGTGGCGACGGTGGCGCAGTCGGTGCCGGCCGAGCCCTCGTGCGCCAGCAGCACGAGGACCTGCGCCTCGCCGTTGGCGGCGTCGCCGTCGGACAGCTGCGTGGCCACCCGGTTCGCGGCGGCCACCGGGTCGGTGAACTGCAGGCCGCGGATGCCGTCCGGGGACACCAGGCTCGGCGTGGCCTGGGTGATGACGCCGATGAAGCCGACGCGGATCCCGCCGACGTCGGTGACGGCGTACTCCGGCAGCGCGGGGCGGCCGTCGGCGAGCGCGACGTTGGCGCCGAGGTACGGGAAGCCCGCCAGCGGGGCGGCCCCGTCCGCGCCCGGCTCGCCGCGCACGCCGATGCGGTCGGTGAGGTCGGCGAAGCCCTTGTCGAGCTCGTGGTTGCCCACCGCGGAGACGGCGACGTCCATGGCGTTCAGCGCCTCGATCGTCGGCGCGTCCTGCTGGCTGAACGAGGTGAACGTGGAGGCGCCGACGTTGTCGCCGACGGAGGCGACGACGGTGTTCGGCTGCTGCGCGCGCAGCGCGTCGAGCGCGCCGGCCAGCTGCGCCGCACCGCCGACGGGGGCGCCGTCGTCGGTCTCGTCGGGGGCCTCCAGGCGGCCGTGGAAGTCGTTGAAGGCGCCGATCTGGATCTGGGTCTGACCGGCCGCGGGGGCCGGCAGCAGCGCGGGGACGGCGGCGGCGGCCGGCGTGGCGGTGGCCGTCGGCGTGGCCGTCGCGGTGGCCGTCGCGGTGGCCGTCGCGGTGGCCGTCGCGGTGGCCGTCGCGGTGGCGCTGGCCGTGGCGGTGGCCGTGGGCGTCACGGCGGCGGGCGTGGCCGTGGCGGTGGGGGCCACCTCGCTCGGCGTGGCGG
>NZ_JAAALL010000329.1 GCF_009906315.1 Kineococcus vitellinus
GGGCTGACGCTGGTGATGGCGCCGTTCCTGCTCGACGTCAGCGGCAACACCCTGGGCCTGTACGACGCGGTGGGTGGTGCGGTGGGTGCTGCTCCGACGGCGCCGGGGTCCTCCGGCAGCCGGACCCGGAAGACGGTGTCCCCGGGCTCGCTCGTCACCGACAGCGTGCCGTGGTGGCGCTGCACGACGACGCGCCAGGCGATGTCCAGGCCCAGCCCGGTGCCCTGCCCGACGTCCTTGGTGGTGACGAACGGCTCGAAGACGCGCGGCAGCACGTCCGGGGGGATGCCCGGGCCGTCGTCGGCGACCTCCACGACGACGGCCCGGTCGTGCTCGTCGGGGCGCACCCGCACCGTCACCGTGCCCGCCCGCCCCGGCACGCCCGCGAGGGCGTCCAGGGCGTTGTCGAGCAGGTTGGTCCACACCTGGGTCAGCTCGCCGGCGTGGCCGAGGACCTGCGGGACGTCGGCGTACTCGCGCACCACGCGCGTCCGGCCGGCAGCGCGGCCGGCTCCCGCGCCGAGCATGTCGATGCTGGCGTCGAGCAGCTCGCGCACGTCGAGCCAGCGGGTGGGCGCGCGGTCCAGCTGCGCGTAGCCGCCCGCGGAGGCCAGCAGCGCGCTGATGCGGGCGCTGGCGGTGGCGGCCTCGGCGATGAGGCCGTCGACGGCGGTGCTGCGCGCCAGCCACGGCACGGCGTCCGCGGCTGGCAGCCCGTCCAGCGCACCGGCCGCGGCCGCCAGCTGCCCGGGCCCGATGCCGCGGTCGGCGAGGGTGGCGGCGAGGTCGTCGGCGTCCTCGTCGGTGACGCCGAGCTCCTCGATGCGCTCCAGCAGCGCGTCCTCGGCGTCGGCGCGGGCCAGCGCGTCCAGCACCACCGGCCCCGGGGCGGGGGCCAGGTGCGCGCGGGCCGCGGCGAGCCGCTCGCCGCGGGGCACCAGCCGCAGCAGGGCGCCCGTCAGCTCGTCGACCTGCGTGCGCAGCTGCGCGAGGGTGCGGGCCAGGGCGGCGGCGGGGTTGCCCAGCTCGTGGGTGAGGCCGGCGGTCAGCGAGCCGAGGGCGAGCAGGCGCTCGCGGGCGCCGGCCAGCTCCTGGGCCTCGGTGAGCCCCAGGCGCAGGCCCTCCAGCAGGTGCACCGCCATGGGGAACCACTCGCGCACGATCGCGCCGAACTTCGGGGCGGGCAGGCGCAGGAAGCGGGCGGGTTCCAGCACGCGCAGCGAGGAGGTGTAGCCGTCCGGCGCCCCGTCGCCGAGGTAGGCCTCCCAGGCGCCGGCGTAGACGCCGCGCTGGCGGGTGCGGCCGATCTCCATGTCGTCGTCGCCGACGCGGTGGTGCAGCGCGGCGGCCCCCTCCAGCAGCACGAAGAACCACAGCGGGGCCTCGCCCTCCCGGTACAGCCAGCCGGGTGCGGCGTCGACGACCTCCCCGACGTCGGCGATGCAGCGCAGCTGCTCGTCGTCGAGGCGCTCGAAGAGGAACAGCGTCCGCAGCTCCTGCGGCTCCAGCCGCTCGACGGCCCGACCGGCGACCTGACCGGCGACCTGACCGCCCGTCTCGACGGCGGTCACGAGCGCGCCAGGTAGCGGTGGACGAGCATGACGGCCATCGCGCCCTCGCCGACGGCGGAGGCGACGCGCTTGACCGAGTCGGCGCGCGCGTCCCCGGCCACGAACACCCCCGGCAGCGAGGTCTCCAGGTGGTACGGGTCGCGGTCCAGCGGCCAGCCGGCGGGCCGCTCGCCGTCGACGAGCAGGTCGGGGCCGGCCAGGACGAACCCGTTGGCGTCGCGCGCGACGACGCCGTCGAGCCAGTCGGTGCGCGGCAGGGCGCCGATGAAGACGAAGACGTGCTGGGCCTCGACCTCTCGCTCGGAGCCGGTCCGCCTGTCCAGCAGGCGCAGGCTCTGCAGGTGCCCGTCGCCGCCGGCGGCGGCGACCTCGGTGCAGGTGAGGACGCGGATGTTGGGGCGGGCGGCGATCTGCTCGACGAGGTAGCTGGACATCGACGCCTCGATGCTCGGCCCCCGCACGAGCATCGTCACGCTGCGCGCGGAACGGGCCAGGTTCACCGCCGACTGCCCGGCGGAGTTCGCGGCGCCGACGACGAAGACGTCCTCGCCGGCGCAGGCGTTGACCTCCGAGAGCGCGGCGCCGTAGTAGACGCCGCGGCCGGTGAACTCCTCCAGCCCCGGCCCGCGCAGCGTCCGGTAGGAGACCCCGGTCGCCAGCAGGACGGTGTGCGCGGCCACGCTGCTGCCGTCGGCGAAGCGCAGCACGCGGGCGCCGCCGCAGGCCTCCAGCCGCGTCACGCTGCGCGCCGACAGCGCCTCGGCGCCGAACTTCGCGACCTGCCGGCGGGCGCGGTCGGCCAGCTGCGCACCGGAGAGGCCGTCGGGGAAGCCCAGGTAGTTCTCGATGCGCGAGCTCTGCCCGGCCTGCCCGCCGGTGGCGCGCTCCTCGACGAGGACGGTGCGCAGCCCCTCGGAGGCGCCGTAGACGGCGGCGCCCAGCCCGGCGGGGCCGCCGCCGACGATGGCGAGGTCGTAGAACTCCTGCTGCGGTCGCGTCGAGAGGCCGACGGCGTCGGCCAGCGCGGTGTCGTCGGGGTCGACGAGCACGCGCGGGCGCCCGCCGGGGTCCTCCGGGTCGCGCTCCGGGGCGAGCACGACGGGCAGGCGCACCGGGCCCTCGACGCGCCCGTCGGCGTCCGCGGGCACCACGCCCGCCGCCTGCAGCAGCCGCCCCGCCTCGGGCTGCTCCACGAGCAGCCAGCGGTAGGGGACCTCGTTGCGCGCCAGGAAGTCCCGCACCGCGAACGAGCGCGCCGACCAGCGGTCGCCGATGACGACGGCCACGTCGCCGGGGCGGGCGGGTTCGGGGCGCCAGGACTCCAGCAGCGCGTCCAGCACCGGGTAGAGCTTCTCCTCCGGCGGGTTCCACGGCTTGAGCAGGTAGTGGTCGAGGTCGGCGTCGTTGATGGCGCGGATCGCCGCGGAGGTGTCGGCGTAGGCGGTGAGCAGGACGCGGCGGGCGGAGGGGAAGAGGTCCATCGCCTCCTCCAGCAGCTCCACCCCGTCCATCTGCGGCATGCGGTAGTCGGCGAGCACGGCCGCGACGGGTTCACCGCGCAGCTTCACCTCGCGCAGCGCGGCCACGGCGTCCGCGCCCGACTCGGCCCGCAGGACGCGGTGGGTGCGCCCGTAGCGGCGGCGCAGGTCGCGGGCCACGGCGCGCGAGACGGCCGGGTCGTCGTCGACGGTCAGCAGCACCGGGCGCGGCGCGGGGTCGGCGGGCGTCTCGGTCATGCCCGCAAGCTCGCAGCCGGGGCGGGCGGGGTCAAGGGCCGCCGCGGCGGTGCAGTCACCTGACGGATGGGCCCCCGGGCACGCGCCGGGCGGCGAGCACCGACGTGGTCACCGCCAGCGCGACGAGCAGCAGCCACAGCGGTCCGGTGACCCGCCAGGCGCCGGGCAGGACGCTGAGGACGACGAGCGCCACCTGCACGGCCCCCAGCCCGGCGGCGGGCACGTGACGGCCCAGGTAGGCGTGGCCGAGCCCCGGCCACAGCACCGACAGCCCCGCCGCCACCGGCGGGGAGCCCTCGCCGCGCTCGCGGCGCACCTCCAGCACGCGCCGGTGCCTGGCGGCCCGTTCCTGCTCGACGGTCATCGGATCCCCCTGCTCGCCCGGTCGGCGCCCCCCGGCGCCGGGGAGGAGTCTGCCCCGCCGGGGCGTGATCCCGCGCGCCGGCCGCTCAGCCGCGGCGCGAGCGGGCGCACAGCGTGCGGTACGGCACGGCGACCTCCTCGCGCCCGCGCAGCGCCGGGTGGTGCTCCAGCAGGTCGGCCGCCGCGGCCAGCAGCCGGGCGCGCTCGTCCTCGGGCAGCACGATGACGTAGCTGCGGGAGGCGATGAGGTCCAGGACCCCGGCGCGGTCGGTGACGTGGACGTGGGCGGTCTCGAAGCGCTCGAGGGGGCCGAAGGGGGCGGCGAGGGCGGCGGGCGCGTCCATCTGCTGCTCCTGCTCCCCCTCCCGGCCGAGCCGGGCCAGCGCCCACAGCTCGCGCACCCAGCCGACGGAGTCGTCGCGCACGTTCCACACCAGCCCCAGCGCACCGCCGGGGCGCAGCACGCGCGCCACCTCCGGCACGGCCCGCTCCGGGTCGACCCAGTGCCAGGCCTGCGCGACGACGACGGCGTCCACGCTCGCGTCCGGCAGGCCGGTGGCCTCCGCGGTGCCCTCGCGCGCCTCCACGCCGGGCAGGGCCGCGCGCAGCTGCGCGAGCATCCGCGTCGAGGGCTCCACGGCGAGGACGTCGAGGCCGCGCGCCACCAGGGAGGCGGTGAGCTTGCCCGTCCCGGCGCCGAGGTCGAGCACGCGGCGCGCGGCCGGCGGGACGAGGAAGCCGACGGCGTCGTCGGGGTAGCCGGGCCGGGCGCGGGCGTACTGCGCGGCGGCGGAGCCGAAGGAGCGGGCGTGCGCGGCGGTGTCCACGCCCCCATCCTGGCCGCCGCCGCCCGGGCGGGGGCGGCCAGGATGGGGG
>NZ_JAAALL010000032.1 GCF_009906315.1 Kineococcus vitellinus
CGGCACCCCGATGAGCGGCCCGCGCCGCTGAGGCGCCCCCGCCCGCCGCACCCGTCCGCACCCGGCGCAGCACCGATCCGGAGGTGATGGCATGACCATCCCGACCCCACCGCCCACACCGCTCCCGCCGAGCCCGGTGCCCCGGCCGGGCACGCCGGGCGAGCCGCTGCCCGACCCGGGGCCGCTGCCCGGCCCGGAGCCGGTGCCGCAGCCGGCGACGCCGCCGGCCAAGTAGCCCCCACCGCCCGGGCGGCGCCTGCGAGGGCGCGGGCGGCTCAGCGCACCCGGACGGCGGGCAGCCCCAGGCTGACCGGCCGCGGACCCGCCTCGGCGGCGGGCTCGGGCCGGGCCTGGCGCGCCTGCCAGGCGTCGCCGGCGCGGGTGCGGCGCACCGCGAAGGCGCTGGTGTCGTCGGCCTCGAGGTAGTGCGGCGCCCCGCGGGTGATCGTCACGGTCGCCACGTCGCCCGGCCGGGGCACCTGCGCGCCCTGCGGCACCGCGAAGTGCACGAGGCGGTTGTCGGGGGCCCGGCCGGAGAGCCGCTGCGTGCTGGCGTCCTTGCGCCCCTCGCCCTCGGCCACGAGCACCTCCAGGGTGCGCCCGGCCTGCGCCGCGTTCTCCTCCAGGGTGATGCGGTCCTGCAGCGCGGTCAGCCGCTCGTAGCGCTCCTGCACGACGGCCTTGGGCACCTGCTCGCCCATGGTGGCGGCCGGGGTGCCGGGGCGCGGGGAGTACTGGAAGGTGAATGCGGAGGCGAAGCGGGCCCGCTCGACGACGTCGAGGGTCTGCTGGAAGTCCTCCTCGGTCTCCCCGGGGAAGCCGACGATGATGTCGGTGGTGATCGCGGCGTCCGGGATGCTCGCGCGGACCCGGTCGATGATCCCCAGGAAGCGCGTGCTGCGGTAGGAGCGGCGCATCGCCTTCAGCACCCGGTCCGAGCCGGACTGCAGCGGCATGTGCAGGCTGGGCATGACGTTCGGCGTCTCGGCCATGGCGTCCACGACGTCGTCGGTGAAGCTGGAGGGGTGCGGGCTGGTGAAGCGCACGCGCTCCAGCCCCGCGACGCCGCCGGTGGCGCGCAGCAGCTTGCCGAAGGCGAGCTTGTCGCCGAACTCGACGCCGTAGGTGTTGACGTTCTGCCCCAGCAGGGTGACCTCGAGGACGCCCTCGCCGACGAGCGCCTCCACCTCGGCCAGCACGTCGCCGGGGCGGCGGTCCTTCTCCTTGCCCCGCAGGCTCGGCACGATGCAGAAGGTGCAGGTGTTGTTGCAGCCGACGGAGATGCTCACCCACGCCGCGTAGGGCGACTCCCGGCGGGTGGGCAGCGTGGAGGGGAACGTCTCCAGCGACTCCAGGATCTCCACCTGCGCCTGGGCGTTGTGGCGGGCGCGCTCGAGCAGCACCGGCAGCGAGCCGACGTTGTGGGTGCCGAAGACGACGTCGACCCAGGGGGCCTTGCGGACGATCTCGCCGCGGTCCTTCTGCGCCAGGCAGCCGCCGACGGCGATCTGCATGCCGGGCCGGCGCTCCTTGACGGGCGCCAGGTGGCCGAGGTTGCCGTACAGCTTGTTGTCGGCGTTCTCGCGCACGGCGCAGGTGTTGAAGACCACCACGTCGGGTTCGACGGCGGCGCCCGGGGCGCCCGCCTCGTCGAAGCGGACGTAGCCGGCGTCCTCCAGCAGCCCGGACAGCCGCTCGGAGTCGTGGACGTTCATCTGGCAGCCGAAGGTGCGCACCTGGTAGGTGCGCGGCTGCTCGGCCGGCGGCGCGGTGGTGGCGCTGGTCGGCCCGGTGGCGGTCGGCGTGCTCATCGCCCCCAAGGGTAGGTCACCGCGGGAGAGGGCGACCGTGGTCACTCTTGGGTCACGATCTGCACACCTCTCCGGAGGTCCTGTGGGCAACGTGCGCAGACCCTGTACGGTCCGGGCCATGAGCGACCCCGTGCAGGCCCCCCACCCCGGGCGGACCGCGACCCGCCGCCCGCTCGTGGTGCTGGAGGGCGTGCAGAAGCACTTCGGAGCGCTGCACGTGCTGAAGTCGATCGACCTGACGATCGCCGAGGGCGAGGTCGTCGTGGTCATCGGCCCGTCCGGGTCGGGCAAGTCGACGCTGTGCCGGGCGATCAACCGCCTGGAGACCATCGACGGCGGGCGCATCACCATCGACGGCGAGGAGCTGCCGGCCGAGGGCAAGGACCTCGCGCGGCTGCGCGCCGACGTCGGGATGGTCTTCCAGAGCTTCAACCTCTTCGCCCACAAGACGGTGCGGCAGAACGTCACCCTGGGTCCCGTCAAGGTCCGCGGCACCTCCGCCGCCGAGGCCGGCCGCCGCGCCGACGAGCTGCTGCAGCGGGTCGGGGTGGCCTCGCAGGCCTCGAAGTACCCCGCGCAGCTGTCCGGCGGCCAGCAGCAGCGGGTGGCGATCGCGCGCGCGCTGGCGATGGACCCCAGGGTCATGCTCTTCGACGAGCCGACGTCCGCGCTGGACCCGGAGATGATCAACGAGGTCCTCGACGTCATGACGGGCCTGGCCCGCAGCGGCATGACGATGGTCGTCGTCACCCACGAGATGGGCTTCGCCCGCCGCGCCGCCGACCGCGTCGTCTTCATGGCGGAGGGCGAGGTCCTCGAGGACGCCGTGCCGGAGAAGTTCTTCACCGACCCCGAGCACCCCCGCGCCAAGGACTTCCTGTCCAAGATCCTCACCCACTGACCCACCCGACACCCGTGGGCCCGTCGCGGACCGCGGGGACCACCCCAGGAGGCACGACCCCATGAGGACCATCCGCAGCAGGCACCGCGTCAGCGCGCTGGCCGGCGTGGCGACCGCCCTGCTCGCCCTGAGCGCCTGCGGCCAGGAGGGCTCCCCGGAGACCGCCGGCGGCGGCACCGAGAGCTCGGGCGGCAGCTCGGCGGCACCCACCTACGCCGTGGCCTCCGACGTGGCCATCACCGGCAGCCCGACGTACGACAAG
The DNA here is from genome assembly GCF_009906315.1 of Kineococcus vitellinus. Taxonomy (GTDB): domain Bacteria; phylum Actinomycetota; class Actinomycetes; order Actinomycetales; family Kineococcaceae; genus Kineococcus; species Kineococcus vitellinus. Next base: position 2,975 of record NZ_JAAALL010000032.1, read on the forward strand.
ATCACGTCGGCCGGCAAGGTCGTCATCGGCGTCAAGGCCGACCAGCCGGGCATCGGGCAGAAGGACCCCGGCAGCGGCGAGTACGCCGGCTTCGACATCGAGATGGCCAAGCTCATGGCCGCGAAGCTGGGGCTCACCCCGGACCAGATCGAGTTCGTGGAGACCGTCTCGGCCAACCGCGAGCCCTTCCTGCAGCAGGGCACCGTCGACATGGTGATCGCCTCCTACACGATCAACGACAAGCGCAAGGAGGTCGTCGACTTCGCCGGCCCGTACTACGTGGCGGGCCAGGACCTGCTCGTGCGCGCCGACGACGACTCGATCACCGGGCCGGACGCCCTGGCCGGCAAGAAGGTCTGCTCGGTGGAGGGCTCCACGCCGGCGACCCGCATCCGCGACGAGCACCCGGACGCGACGCTGGTGACCTTCGACGCCTACTCCAAGTGCGTGCAGCAGCTGACGAGCAACGCCGTGGACGCCGTCACCACCGACGACGCCATCCTGCGCGGCTACGCCGCCCAGCAGCCGGACGCCCTCAAGGTCGTCGGCGAGCCCTTCAGCGAGGAGCCGTACGGCATCGGCCTGCCCAAGGGCGACACGGTGCTGCGCAACACCCTCAACGACGCCATCGAGGCCGCGGTGAGCGACGGCGACTGGAAGAAGGCGTACGACTTCACCCTCGGCGGCAGCGGCACCGACCCCGAGCCCCCGGCGGTCGACCGCTACTGAGAGCCGCGCCCGGGCACCCCGACGACGTGGTGCCCGGGCGCTCGCACGTCCACCCCCGTTCCACGACCCCCTAGGAGGCGACGTGCAGGTCATCGTCGACAACCTCGACGCCTTCGGGCGCGGTGCCTGGGGCACGATCGTCCTGTTCTTCTGGTCGACGCTCGGCTCCCTGGTCCTCGGCACGCTCCTGGCCGTGTTCCGCGTCTCCCCCAGCCCGGCGCTGCGGGCCGTCGGGACGATCTACGTCAACCTGTTCCGCAACACGCCGCTGACGTTGATCATGGTGTTCTGCGTGCTGTGCCTGCCGATCCTGCAGATCACCTTCACCGAGGACTCCGGGCGGCAGTACCGCGCCTACGCGGTCCTCGCGCTGGTGGCCTACACCTCCTCCTTCGTGTGCGAGGCGATCCGCTCCGGCATCAACACCGTGCCGGTCGGGCAGGCCGAGGCCGCGCGCGCCATCGGCCTGCCGTTCACCAAGGTGCTGAGCCTGGTCGTGCTGCCGCAGGCGTTCCGGGCCGTGGTGCCCCCGCTGGGCAGCATCCTCAACGCGCTGCTGAAGAACACCTCGGTCGCCTCGGCGGCCAACAACTTCGAGCTGATCTCCGCGATGCGCGGCCTGGTGGAGCAGAACGGCAACGCGGTCATCGCCGTCCTCATCGGCACGACGGTCACCTACGTGGTCCTGGCGCTGCTGCTCTTCGCCGGCGTCGAGGTGCTGGAGCGGGCGCTCGACCGCGACCGCAAGGGGGCACGGGCGTGAGCTCCCGCATCGACTCCGTCCTCTACGACGCCCCCGGGCCGCGCGCCCGTCGGCTCAACGCCGTCCTCACCGTCGTCGGCGTGCTCGTCATCGCCGCGGTCGTCGGCTGGGTGGTCTGGAAGCTGGAGGCCGCCGGGCAGTTCAGCGCCTCGCTGTGGAGCCCGTTCACCTACTCCGACATCCAGACCCAGCTGGCGGCGGCCTGGTGGGAGACCATGAAGGTGGCGCTGACGGCGATCGCCCTCTCGATCGTCCTCGGCGCGGTCCTGGCGGCCGGGCGGCTGTCGACCTCGGCGGCGCTGCGCCGCGTGGCCGCGACCCTGGTGACGCTGTTCCGCACGCCGCCGGTGCTGCTGCTGATGTTCTGGTTCTTCTACGGCGCCAGGGGGCAGATCCCGCTGTTCTGGTGCGCCGTCCTGGGCCTGACCATCTACAACGGCGCCTTCCTCGCGGAGATCCTGCGCGCCGGCGTGCAGGCGCTGCCGAAGGGGCAGGCGGAGGCAGGTCTGGCGATCGGGCTCACCCCCGGCCAGGTGCTGTGGACGGTGCAGCTGCCGCAGGCGGTCCGCTCCATGCTGCCCTCGCTGGTGTCCCAGATCGTCGTCATCCTCAAGGACACCGCGCTGGCGTACATCATCGGCTACAGCGAACTGCTGCGCTGGGGCCAGCAGGCGGGGTCCTTCTACTTCAACCTCATCCCGGCGTTCATCGTCATCGCGGTCGTCTACGTGGGGACCAACATGGTGATCTCCGCGCTGGCCAAGGTCCTGGAGCGCAGGATGAGCACGCACACCGCGGCGCGCGTCACCCCGCAGGCCGCGACGGCCCAGGCCGGCGCCGCCGCCTGAGGAGCGGGGGCACCGACGCCGAGGGCCGGTCACCGCAGCGGTGACCGGCCCTCGGCGTCCCGGACGCCCGTCGTGCCGCGCGGGGCGCCGGTGCGTCAGACGTCGGCGCGGGGCGCGTAGCGGGTGAGCTTCGGCGGGGCGGCGACGATCGTGCCGAGCTGCGAGGCGCCCTCCGGGGTGGCGCGCCAGGCGCGGTAGGCGTCGTCGTGCTCGATCGACTCCCAGCGCTCCAGCAGGGCGACGCGGGTCTCGTCCTGGGTGTCGACGAGGACCTCGACGCCGAGGCAGCCTGCGAAGGCGCGGGTGGCCTCCAGCGTCCTCGTGATGACCGCGGGCGCGTCGGCGACGGCCTCGGGCTTGAGGGTGAGTTCCAGGACGGAGGTGATGCTCACGGGTGCTCCTCGACTGCCGACGGTGGTGCCAGGAGGTTACGCCGTGCCGATCACGCCGCCGACGACCGGCTCACCCCTGGGGTTCGGCCCCGTCCGCGGTGTCGTCCGCGGTGTCGTCCGGGGTGTCGGCCGCCAGCTCCTCGCGGACCAGGCGCATGACCAGGCCGGGCGGGAAACCGCGCCGGGCGAGCACCCCCGCCAGCCGGCGCTGCCGCTTGACCGCGTCCATGCCCCGCGTGGCCGCGAGCGGTCTGCGCAGCAGCGTGCGCGCTGCCTGCTCCTCGATGGAGTCGTCGACCTCCTCGAGGGCGTCCTGGGCGGTCTCGTCGGCGATGCCCTTGCGGCGCAGCTCCAGCGCGAGGGCACGGCGACCGCGGTGCCCCTGCCGCGAGTGCACCCAGCTCTGCGCGAAGGAGCGGTCGTCGACGAGCCCGACCTCCTCGAAGCGGTCGAGGACGTCCTGGGCGACCTGCTCGGGCACGTCCTTGGCCGCCATCTTCTGCGCCAGCTGCGCGCGGCTGCGGGGAGCCATCGTCAGCTGGCGCAGGGCGATGGTGCGAGCGACCTCGTGCGGGTCCGCCTCCCGGTCCGGGTTCTGGTCCGGACCGGGAGGGACGTCACGGCGCCGCCGCGGGCGGTCGGGACGGGTCAGAACTCGACCTTGTCCTCGACCTCGGCCGGTGCGTCGATGCGGGCACCGATGCCGAGCTTCTCCTTGATGCGCTTCTCGATCTCGTCGCCGAGGTCGGGGTTGTCGCGCAGGAAGGCACGGGCGTTCTCCTTGCCCTGCCCGAGCTGGTCGCCCTCGTAGGTGTACCAGGCACCGGACTTGCGCACGAAGCCCTGCTCGACACCGAGGTCGATGAGACCGCCCTCGCGGGAGATGCCCTGGCCGTAGATGATGTCGAACTCGGCCTGCTTGAACGGCGGGCTGACCTTGTTCTTGACGACCTTGACCCGGGTGCGGTTGCCGACCGGGTTGGTGCCGTCCTTGAGGGTCTCGATGCGCCGGACGTCCAGGCGCACGGAGGCGTAGAACTTCAGCGCCTTGCCGCCCGTGGTCGTCTCGGGCGAGCCGAACATGACGCCGATCTTCTCGCGGAGCTGGTTGATGAAGATCGCGGTGGTGCCGGAGTGGTTGAGGGCACCGGTGATCTTGCGCAGCGCCTGCGACATGAGGCGGGCCTGCAGGCCGACGTGGCTGTCGCCCATCTCGCCCTCGATCTCGGCCTTGGGCACCAGGGCCGCGACCGAGTCGATGACGATGATGTCGAGGGCGCCGGAGCGGATGAGCATGTCGGCGATCTCGAGCGCCTGCTCCCCCGTGTCCGGCTGGGAGACCAGCAGGGCGTCGGTGTCCACGCCGAGCTTGGCGGCGTAGTCCGGGTCGAGGGCGTGCTCGGCGTCGATGAAGGCGGCGATCCCGCCGGCGCGCTGCGCGCTGGCGACGGCGTGCAGGGCGACGGTCGTCTTGCCGGAGGACTCCGGGCCGTAGATCTCGATGACGCGACCGCGGGGCAGCCCGCCGATGCCGAGCGCGACGTCGAGGGCGATGGATCCGGTCGGGATGACCTCGATGGGCGGGCGGACCTCGTCGCCGAGGCGCATCACCGAGCCCTTGCCGAAGTTCTTGTCGATGGCTGCGAGCGCGGCGTCGAGGGCCTTCTCGCGGTCCGCAGGAGCGGGCATGTCCTCACCTTTGGGTCGGGTCGGCCGGCTCCTCGTCAGAGCGCGGGCCTTCGGTCGAGCTGACGCGGGTCACGCTACGACCCGCCTCCGACACGACCCCGGCACGAGCCGGGGCTGTGGGCGGCGGGGGCGCTGCGCGGCCCCTGTGGACACCCCGATCCTATCCGTACAGGTGTTCGACCCGCGCACCCCGACCGGCGTGTCGCCGCCTCCCGCGCGGCCCGCGCGCCCCCTACAGTGCCGCGCGTGACGTCGACGTCCCCGGCCCCCGTGCCGCACTCCGCCCCCAGCGTCCTCGACCCGCGCGGCACGGCGCTGCTCGAGCCCGGCGCGCGCCTGGAGCACCTGGGCACCGCCAGCACGTGGGCCGAGGGCCCGCTGTGGCTGCCCGCCGAGCAGGCGCTGCTCGTCAGCGACATCCCCGGCGACCGCGTCCTGCGCTGGAGCGAGGCCGAGGGCCTCGTCGTGCACCGCGAGGGCGTGGAGTTCACCAACGGCCGCACCCTGGACCACCAGGGCCGCGTCGTCACCTGCTCGCACGGCCGGCGCGCCGTGGAGCGCACCGCGGCGGACGGGACCACGGAGGTCCTCGTCGACTCCTACGCCGGCGCCCGGCTGAACTCCCCCAACGACGTCGTCGTCGCCTCCGACGGCGCGATCTGGTTCACCGACCCCCCGTACGGCATCTCCGTGGAGGTGGAGGGGCACGAGGGCCACCGCGAGTACGGCGACAACTTCGTCTTCCGCTTCGAGGAGGCCACCGGCGAGCTGCGCGTCGTCGTCACCGACGTCGAGGAGCCCAACGGGCTCGCCTTCTCCCCCGACGAGTCGCTGCTCTACGTGGCCGACACCTCGGCGGCGCCCACGCCGGGCAACGGCGACCACCGGCTCATCCGCGTCTACGACGTCCTCACCGGCGTGCGCGGCGGCCGCGGCCCGCAGGCGCGCCCCGGCGGCCCCGTCGCCAAGAACGGCCGGGTGTTCGCGACGGTGGAGCGCGGCCTGGCCGACGGCTTCCGCGTGGACCGCGGGGGCAACGTGTGGACCTCCGACGGCGACGCGGTCACCGTCTTCGCCCCGGACGGCACGCGGCTGCTGCAGGTCGTGGTCGGGGAGGTCGTGGCCAACCTCTGCTTCGGCGGTCCCGAGGGCCGCGACGTCTACGTGGCCGCCTCCACGAGCGTGTACCGGCTGCGCACCCGCGCCGTCGGCGCCGGGCTGTGGTGGCTGTGAGCGGGCCCGCGGACCGGCCCGGCTGGACCGCTCCCCCGGCGCCGGAGCGCGTGGAGCCGGCGGGCACGGCCGACGAGCGCGCGCTGCTCGCCGCCTACCTCGACCACCACCGCGCCACCTTCGCCCGGAAGGTCGCCGGCCTGAGCGCCGAGCAGCTGCGCCGGCGCGCCGTGGAGCCGTCGTCGCTGAGCCTGCTGGGCCTGGCCCGCCACCTCGCCGAGGTGGAGCGCTCCTGGTGGCGCCGGCGCGTGGACGGCCAGGACGTGGCGCCGCTGACGTACGACGAGGGCAACCCCGACGGCGACTTCGACGACGTGGGGAGCGCCGACGCCGCGGCGGACCTGGCCTGGCTGGCGCAGGAGCAGCACCTCGCGCGCGAGGTGCTCGCCCGCCACTCCCTCGACGACGTCTTCGAGCACGCGGGCCAGGGCACGCTGTCGGTGCGCTGGGTCCTCGTCCACCTCGTCGAGGAGTACGCCCGCCACAACGGCCACGCCGACCTGCTGCGCGAGCGCGTCGACGGCGAGGTCGGCGAGTAGCGCCCGCGCCCGCCCTCAGCGCTTGGGCGCGCGGTCCCTGCCCAGCCGCCGCGCCTGCGGGACGTCCATCGCCTCGCACAGCGCCAGCCAGATCTCCTTGGGCTCGACGCCGGCGTCCAGGGCCTGCTGCGCGGTGCGGTCGTCCAGGGCGAGCAGGACCTGGTCGGCGGCCAGCGAGCGGCCGTAGGCGGTGCCGAACTCGTCCTCCACCAGGGTCCAGAACTCGCTGACGCGCATGGCGCAAGCCTGCCACGCGGGTGCGGGAGCGGCCGCGGGGGGCGGGTGTCGGAGGCCGGTGGTCGAATGGCGTCCATGAGCACCGCCAGCACCGGGGCCCCCGCCGCCGAGGACGTCCTCGGGCGGTTCTCGGCCGCCACGCGGGCGTGGTTCACCCGCGCCTTCGAGGCCCCCACCCCGGCGCAGCTGGGCGCCTGGGACGCCGTCAGCCGCGGCGACCACGCGCTCGTCGTCGCCCCCACCGGCTCCGGCAAGACGCTGTCGGCGTTCCTGTGGGCCCTGGACGGCCTGGCCGCCCAGCCCGTGCCCGAGGACAAGGACCACCGCTGCCGGGTGCTGTACGTCTCCCCGCTGAAGGCCCTGGCCGTCGACGTCGAGCGCAACCTGCGCTCCCCGCTGACCGGCATCCGCCAGGAGGCGCAGCGGCTCGGGCTGCCGGTGCCCGACGTGCGCGTCGGCGTCCGCTCCGGCGACACCCCCGCCGAGGAGCGGCGCGGCTTCACCCGCACCCCGCCGGACGTGCTCATCACCACCCCCGAGTCGCTGTTCCTGCTGCTGACCTCCAAGGCGCGCGAGCAGCTGCGCGGCGTGCGCACCGTGGTCCTCGACGAGGTGCACGCGATGGCGGGCTCCAAGCGGGGCGCCCACCTGGCGCTGTCCCTGGAGCGCCTCGACGCGCTCGTGGCGGCGGCGGGCGGCGAGCCCACCCAGCGGGTCGGGCTGTCGGCCACCGTGCGCCCGGTGCGGACCGTGGCCGAGTGGGTCTCCGGCGGGCGGCCCGTGACGGTCGTGCAGCCGCCGTCCACCAAGGAGTTCGACCTGCGCGTCGTCGTCCCCGTGGAGGACATGAGCGACCTCGACGCCTCCGGTCGCGGCGCCGAGGACCCCGACGACCTCACCGGCCAGGCGGCGGGCGACCCGCGGCGGGCCAGCATCTGGCCGCACGTGGAGGAGCGCATCGTCGACCTCGTCGCCGAGCACCGCTCCACGCTCGTCTTCGCCAACTCGCGGCGGCTGTCCGAGCGGCTGACCGCCCGCCTCAACGAGGTCTGGGACGAGCGGCTGCACCCGCGGGAGGAGGACGCGGTCCCCGACCCGTGGGACACCGGGCGCCCGGTCCCCGCGCCCCCCGCCGAGGCCCCCGGCGCCTCCGGGCTCTCGGGGGGCAAGCCGCCGGTCCTGGCCCGCGCGCACCACGGCTCGGTGTCCAAGGAGCAGCGCTCCCTCATCGAGGAGGACCTCAAGGCCGGCCGGCTGCCCGCCGTCGTGGCGACCTCCAGCCTGGAGCTGGGCATCGACATGGGCGCGGTCGACCTCGTCGTGCAGGTGGAGTCCCCGCCGAGCGTGGCCAGCGGCCTGCAGCGCGTCGGGCGCGCCGGGCACCAGGTCGGCGCCGTCTCGCGCGGCGTGCTGTTCCCGAAGTTCCGCGGCGACCTGCTGCAGACGGCCGTCGTCGTCGAGCGCATGCGCGAGGGGCGCATCGAGGAGCTGCACGTGCCCGCCAACCCCCTCGACGTGCTGGCCCAGCAGGTCGTGGCGATGGTCGCCATGGACGAGTGGAGCGTGCCCGACCTGCACGCCCTCGCCCGGCGCGCGGCGCCGTTCGCGACCCTCTCGCGCGCCGTGCTCGACGCCGTCCTGGACATGCTCTCCGGGCGCTACCCCAGCGACGAGTTCGCCGAGCTGCGCCCGCGCCTGGTCTGGGACCGCGTCACCGACACCCTCACCGGGCGCCCGGGTGCGCAGCGCCTCGCCGTCACCAGCGGCGGCACCATCCCCGACCGCGGCCTGTTCGGGGTGTTCCTGGCCTCCGGCGAGGGGCCTGGCCGGCGGGTGGGCGAGCTGGACGAGGAGATGGTCTACGAGTCGCGGGTCGGCGACGTCATCACGCTCGGCTCCTCGGCCTGGCGCGTGGAGGACATCACCCACGACCGCGTCCTGGTGACCCCGGCGCCGGGGCAGCCCGGCCGGCTGCCGTTCTGGCACGGGGAGGCGCTGGGCCGCCCGGCCGAGCTCGGCCGCGCCCTCGGGGAGTTCGTCCGCGAGCTCGGCGGCCTGCCGGGCGGCTTCGCCGGGCAGGCCGCCGGCGAGCGGGTGCGCGCCGCCGGCCTGGACGACTGGGCCGCGGGCAACCTCCTCGCCTACCTCGGCGAGCAGCAGGAGGCCACCCGCCACGTGCCCGACGACCGCACGATCGTCGTGGAGCGCTTCCGCGACGAGCTCGGCGACTGGCGCGTGTGCGTGCACTCCCCCTTCGGCGGGCAGGTGCACTCCCCGTGGGCGCTGGCCCTGGGTGCGCGCATGCGCGAGCGCTTCGGCGTGGACGTGCAGGCCATGCCCGCCGACGACGGCATCGTGCTGCGCCTGCCCGACCTGGACCTGCCCGAGGGGCAGGCCCCCGACGTGGCCGACCTCGTCGTCCTGGAGGCCGCCGAGGTCGCGGAGCTGGTGACCGCGGAGCTGGGCGGGTCGGCGCTGTTCGCCTCCCGCTTCCGCGAGTGCGCCGCGCGGGCGCTGCTGCTGCCGCGCCGGCAGCCGGGGCGGCGCCAGCCGCTGTGGCAGCAGCGGCAGCGGGCGGCCTCGCTGCTGCAGGTGGCCAGCCGGTTCGCGAGCTTCCCCATCGTGCTGGAGACGGTGCGCGAGTGCCTCTCCGACGTCTTCGACGTCACGGGGCTGGAGCGCCTCATGGGCGACCTCGCGGCGCGCACGGTGCGCGTGGTGGAGGTGGAGTCCCAGCAGCCGTCGCCGTTCGCGCGGGGGCTGATGTTCGGCTACGTCGCGCAGTTCCTCTACGAGGGCGACTCCCCGCTGGCCGAGCGCCGCGCGGCGGCGCTGGCCCTGGACCCCAGCCTGCTCGCCGAGCTGCTGGGGCGCGGGGAGGGCGCTGCGCTGCGCGACCTGCTCGACCCGGAGGCGGTGACCCGCACCGAGGCCGAGCTGCAGCGCCTGGTGCCCGAGCGCCGCTGCGCCGACGCCGAGGACGTCGCCGACCTGCTGCGGGTGCTGGGCCCGCTGACCACCGCGGAGGTGGTGGCCCGCAGCGGCCGCAGCCTCGACGAGGTGCCCGTCGTGCTCGGCGAGGACGACGTCGTCCGCTGGCTGGTCTCGCTGGAGGGGGCGCGCCGGGTGATCCGGGTGCGCGTGGCCGGCGCCGAGCACTGGGCGGCGATCGAGGACGCCGGCCGGCTGCGCGACGGGCTGGGCACCGCGCTGCCCGTGGGCATCCCCGAGGCGTTCACCGAACCCGTCGCGGACCCGCTGGGCGAGCTGTTCGGCCGCTACGCCCGCACCCGCGGCCCCTTCACCGTCGCCGAGGCCGCCGCCCGCTTCGGCGTGGGCCGCGCCGTGGCGCACGACGCGCTGCGGCGCCTGCAGTCCGCCGGCCGGCTGGTGGAGGGCGAGCTGCGCCCCGGCGGCACGGGCACGGAGTTCTGCGACGCCTACGTCCTGCGCGCCCTGCGCCGGCGCTCGCTGGCGGCGCTGCGCGCCGACGTGGAACCCGTCGCCCCGCGCGACCTGGCGCGGTTCCTGCCCGCCTGGCAGGGCGTGGGCACGGGCATCCGCTCGCGCCTGCGCGGGGTGGACGGGGTGCTGCGGGCCGTGGAGCAGCTGGCCGGGGCGGTCGTGCCCGCCAGCGCGCTGGAGCCGCTCGTGCTCGCCGCGCGGGTCGAGGGGTACTCCCCGGCGATGCTCGACGAGCTCACGGCGGCCGGGGAGGTCGTCTGGTCAGGTCACGGCAGCCTGCCCGGCGACGACGGCTGGGTCTCGCTGCACCCGGCGGACCTCGCACCGCTGACGCTGCCCGACCCGGGCGAGTCGGAGGTCTCGGTCGACACCGACCTGCACCGCGCGGTGCTGGAGGCGCTCGGCGGCGGCGGCGCGTACTTCTTCCGCGCGCTCTCCGACGCCGTCGGCTCCACCGACGACGTGGGGCTGGCGAGCGCGCTGTGGGACCTGGTGTGGGCCGGTCGGCTCACCAACGACACGCTCGCCCCGCTGCGCAACCGCCTCGGCGGCCGCGGGGCGCACAAGGCGCGCGCCGGCGCACCGCGCTCGCGCTACGCCCGCCCCGGGCGGCCGGGCCGGGGCCTGCGCGGCACCCGCGTGGAGCTGCCCTCGCGCAGCGGTCCCCCCTCGGCGGCCGGTCGCTGGTCGCTGCTGCCGCAGGTGGAGGCCGACGCCACCGTGCGCGCGCACGCCACCGCGGAGGTGCTGCTGGACCGGCACGGCGTGCTCACCCGGGGCGCGGTCGGCAGCGAGCGGGTGCCCGGCGGCTTCGCGGCGGTCTACCGGGTGCTGGCCGCCTTCGAGGAGGCGGGCCGGGCGCGGCGCGGCTACTTCGTCGAGGGGCTGGGGGCCTCCCAGTTCGCGACGACGGGCGCCGTGGACCGGCTGCGCGACAGCGCCCGCCCGCTCGGCGGGGCCAGCCCCTCGCAGGCCCGCCAGGAGCGGCAGGGCCGTGGCGACACCGGACCGGGGGCGGTGGTGCTCGCGGCCACCGACCCGGCCAACCCGTACGGGGCGGCGCTGGGGTGGCCCGAGCGCCCGGAGAGCACCGCCGGGGCCACCGGGCACCGCCCGGGGCGCAAGGCGGGCGCGCTGGTCGTCGTCGTCGACGGCGAGCTGGTGCTCTACGTCGAGCGCGGCGGGCGCTCGGTGCTGTCGTGGACCGCGGAGGCCGACGCCCTGCAACCCGCCGCCGACGCGCTGGCGCTGGCGGTGCGCGAGGGGGTCCTGGGCAAGCTGACGGTGGAGAAGGCCGACGGCAGCGAGGTGCTGGCGGTGGACTCGCCGCTGGCCGCGGCGCTGGAGGCCGCGGGCTTCCACGCGACCCCGCGCGGTCTGCGCATCCGCTCGTGACGCCCCCGGCGGGAGCGGCCACGGGCGGGCTCGCCGGGCTCGCGGGGGCGCCGGCGCGGGTGCTCGCCCAGCGGTCGGCGGGGGGCGCGCGTGCCCGAGGGTGACGTCGTCTGGCGCACCGCGCACCGGCTGCACCGGGCGCTCGCCGGGCGCGAGCTGCTGGCCGCCGACCTGCGCTGGCCCAGCCTGGCGACCGCGGACCTGGCGGGCCGGCGGGTGCTGGAGGTCGTCAGCGCCGGCAAGCACCTGCTCACGCGCCTGGCCGCGAGCGGCGGCGAGCCCGCGCTGACGCTGCACAGCCACCTGCGGATGGAGGGCTCGTGGTACGTGGAGCGCACCGGCGACCCGCGCGGGCGGCGCTCGGCCTCCGGCACCCGCGCGGTGCTGACGACGCGGGAGTGGACCGCCGTCGGGCACAAGCTGGGGATGCTCGACCTGGTCCCCACGACGGGCGAGGACGGTCTCGTCGGGCACCTGGGCCCGGACCTGCTGGGGCCGGGCTGGGACGCGCAGGAGGCCCGGCGGCGGTTGCTGCTCCGGCCGGACCGCGAGCTCGGGGCGGCCCTGCTGGACCAGCGGGTGCTGGCCGGGGTGGGCACGTTCTACATGGCGGAGGCGTGCTTCCTCGCGCGCCTGACGCCGTGGTCGCCGGTGCGGGACGTGCAGGACCTGCCCGCCTTCGTCGAGCTGCTGCACCGGCTGCTGGAGGTCAACAAGGACCGCGTCGAGCAGGTGACCACCGGGGACCTGCGCCACGGCCGGCACAACTACGCGCACGGCCGCTCGGGGCTGGCGTGCCTGCGCTGCGGGAGCACCGTGCGGGTGGCAATGATCGGCGAGGCGCCGCAGGAGCGGACGGCCTTCTACTGCCCGGGCTGCCAGCGGGGGCCGGCCCCCACCGACGACGGCCGGCCGCAACGCCCCCTGGGGCACGTGGACCGGGCCCGGACGACGCGCACGTCGTACCGGACCCGGAGGTGAGCTGAGCGGGGGTTCCCGGCCTCAGGCGGCCGAGACGAGGCGGCGGCGCAGGACGAGCTCGAGCTCGTCGGGCAGGCCGTCGAGCTGGACGGCGAACTCCTGGCTGGTCTCGGCGGACAGGTCCGCCAGGGCCGAGTCGACGATGGAGTCCACGGCCTGGTCGACGGCCGACTCGATGCTGCGGTCGAGCTCGTCGTCGCCGGCGCCGACGGGGACGACCGCGGGGGTCTCGTCGGTGACCGTCACGAGCGGGGTGGGCTCTGCGGCCCGCGCCGGGGCGGCCGGAGCCGGGACGATGCCCTCGGCCGCGTAGGGGCGGCGGGCGAGGTCGCGCACGCCCTCCTCGTCGGCGATGCGGCGGGTCACCTCGCCCAGGACCTGGGACAGGGGGACGTCGAGGGCGGTGCAGATCGAGGCCAGCAGTTCGCTGGAGGCTTCCTTCTGGCCGCGTTCGACCTCGCTGAGGTACCCCAGCGAGACGCGGGCCGTCGACGACACCTCGCGGAGGGTCCGGTGCTGGCCACGGCGTTCGTCGCGCAGCACGTCACCGATGGTCCGGCGGAGCACGACCATGCGACGGCCTCCCTCGGGGAGTCGAGGCGGCAGCCCACGCAACGTCGGACGGGCGTTCGGCGCTGCGCCGTGGCTGCCAGTAGTGGAACCACCACCGTACCCCGGCCGGGGCATCGGGGGCGTGGTGGGAGCAGGGTTGCGCACGTCAGGCTCAACTCCCGGGACGGCTCCCGTGTTCCGCGGCGTGCTCGGCGGTGTGCTCGGGGACGTGCTCGGGGGCCAGCTCGGCGACGAGGGCGGCGAGCTCGGTGATCGCCGCGTCGACGGCCGCGGAGCGCACCTGCGCCCGCTCCCCCGCCAGCGCCAGCCGCACGTGGCGGGCACCCCCGTGCAGCCCGTCGGCCGCCACCCCGACGAAGACCGTGCCGGGCGGGGAGCCGTCGGCGGGACCGGGTCCGGCGACCCCGGTCGTGGCCACCGCGACGTCGGCGCCGAGGCGCTCGCGCGCGCCGCGGGCCATCTGCTCGGCGACGAGCCCGTCGACCGGACCGGTGCGCGCCAGCCGGCCGGGGTCCACGCCGAGCACCGACGCCTTCAGCTCGGTGGCGTAGGCGACGACGCCGCCGCGCACGACGGCCGAGGCGCCCGGCACGTCGACCAGCCGCGCGCACACCAGACCGCCGGTCAGCGACTCCGCGGTGGCCACCGTGAGGCCGGCGGCCCGCAGCGCCGCGACGAGCTCGGGAGCGCCGACGGGGCTCACGCGGCCGGCCGCAGCAGCCGGTAGCCGGCGACGACGTAGGCCCAGGCGCTCCACAGCGTCAGCACGACGGCGACGCCCATGACGGCCAGGCACAGCGGGTCCAGGGCCGCCGGCAGCGGCAGCACGAACAGGCCGACCGCGACGGTCTGCACGACGGTCTTGACCTTGCCGCCCCGGGCGGCGGGGATGACGCCGCGCCGGATGACGACGAAGCGCAGCAGCGTGACGGCCAGTTCCCGGGCCAGGATCACCACCGTCATCCACCACCACAGCCGCCCCTGCAGCGAGAGCACGACGAGACCGGCCCCGATGAGGGCCTTGTCGGCGATGGGGTCGGCGATCTTGCCGAAGTCGCTGACGACCTCCCAGCGGCGGGCCAGGTGCCCGTCGTAGCGGTCGGTGATGCTGGCGGCCGCGAAGACCGCGGTGGCGGCGGTGCGCCAGCGCCAGTCCGTGCCGCCGTCCTCGGCCAGGAACCAGACGAAGACGGGGACGAAGAGCAGGCGCAGGACGGTCAGCGCGTTCGGCAGGTGCAGCCGGTGCGCGGTCCGCCACTCGAACCCGGCGCGGGTGCTCACGGGTGCTCCAGCGGCTGCGCGAGCAGGTCGGCGCCCGACACCCCGCTCACCCGGGCGGTGACGAGGTCGCCGACGGCCACGGCCGCGCCCGGCGGCAGGTCCAGCTCGGTCTCGCCGTCGACGTCGGGCCCCTGGTGGGCGGCGCGGCCCACGACGTGGCGGTCGCCGTCCTCGTCGAGCACGGACTCCACGAGGACCTCGACGACCTCCCCGAGGCGCTCCTCGGCGCGCTGCGCCACGAGCTCCTCCACGAGGCGGCTGACGCGGTCGGCGCGGGCGGCCACGACGTCGGCGGGCAGCTGCCCGTCGAGGCCGGCGGCCTTGGTGCCGTCCTCGTCGGAGTAGCCGAAGACGCCGACGACGTCCAGGCGGGCGCGCTCGAGGAAGGAGCACAGCTCCTCGACGTCGTCCTCGGTCTCGCCGGGGAAGCCGACGATGACGTTGGAGCGGATCCCGGCCAGGGGCGCGCGCCGGCGCACCTGCTCCAGCAGCTCCAGGAAGGGCTCGCTGCCGCCGAAGCGGCGCATGCGGCGCAGCACGGCCGGCGCGGAGTGCTGGAAGGACAGGTCGAAGTAGGGCACGACGCCGGGGGTGGAGGTCAGGGCGTCCAGCAGGCCGGGGCGGACCTCGGCGGGCTGCAGGTAGGACACCCGCACGCGCTCGATGCCGTCCACGGCGGCCACCCGCGGCAGGAGGGCCTCCAGGGCGCGCAGGTCGCCGAGGTCCTTGCCGTAGGAGGTGGTGTTCTCGCTGACGAGGAAGACCTCCTTGACGCCCTGCCCGGCCAGCCAGCGGGTCTCGGCCAGCACCTCGTCGGCGGGCCGGGAGACGAAGGAGCCGCGGAAGGCGGGGATGGCGCAGAAGGAGCAGCGGCGGTCGCACCCGGCGGCGATCTTGACCGGCGCCCACGGCCCGGAGCCCAGGCGGCGGCGCACCACGCGGGGACCGCTGGCGGGGGCCAGCCCGTCGGGCAGGTCGCTCAGCTGCACGGGCGCGCGGGCGGCGGCGGCCGCCTGCCGCTCGGCGGGGGCCAGCGGCAGCAGGGCGCGGCGGTCGCGCGGCACGTGGGCCTGCGGCTTCTCGCCGTGCAGGATCGCCTCGAGGTGGGTGGAGAGGTCGGCGTAGGAGTCGAAGCCGAGGACGGCGTCGGCCTCGGGCAGCGACTCGGCGAGGTCCTTGCCGTAGCGCTCGGCGAGGCAGCCGACGGCCACGACGGCGCCGGTGCGGCCGGCGTCCTTGAGGTCGGCGGCGGCCAGGACGGTGTCGATGGAGTCCTTCTTGGCCTGCTCGACGAAGCCGCAGGTGTTGACGACCGCGACGTCCGCGCCGTCGGCGTCGTCGACGAGGGTCCACCCGGCGTCCGCGAGGCGGCCCGCGAGCTCCTCGGAGTCGACGTCGTTGCGTGCGCAGCCGAGGGTCACGAGCGCGACGGACCGCTGCGGGGTGGGAGTGGTGGACACGTCGTTCAGGGTACGCACCGCGCGGGGTGCGGGCGTGCGGGCCGCGGCCCGCGCCGGGTGCTCAGCCGGTGCGCACGCGCTGCACGTGCGGCACCGGCACGCGGCTGACCTCGCCCACCTCGGGCGCCACCGCGTGCGGGGCCTCCGGGGGGGCCGGCGCGGGAGCGGCGCCTGCGGGCGCGTCGGCCACCGGGTGCTCCCCGGGGCCGGCGTC
Organism: Kineococcus vitellinus; assembly: GCF_009906315.1. Lineage (GTDB taxonomy): Bacteria > Actinomycetota > Actinomycetes > Actinomycetales > Kineococcaceae > Kineococcus > Kineococcus vitellinus. The sequence goes on from NZ_JAAALL010000032.1 coordinate 18,774, forward strand.
CTCCAGCAGCGCGCGCATGGGGCGGGTGGGGCGGAACCAGCCGCCGTCGGGCGGCAGCGCGGTGAGCCGGGTGCGCCCCAGGGAGACCTGGAAGGCGCCGGGGACGTCCTCGAGGTCGACGAACTCGATGAGCGGGGACTCCTGCGCGTAGCCGGCGACCTCGGCGAAGGAGAGGACGACGACCCGCACGCCCGCGCGGTGCAGCTCCTCCAGCGGTTGCAGGAAGTTGCGGCCGTCCCCGCTGGCGACGACGACGCGGCGCAGCCGGTGGCTGGCCCGGCGGGCGGCGATGTGGCGCAGCATGGCGTCGTCGACGTCGTCCTCGGGCTGCACCTTGGGCCGGGCGAAGACGGCGTAGCCGAAGCTGCGCAGGGCCTCGATCCAGCCGCGCAGCGACACCGCGCTCGTGGGGTGCACGTTGGTGAACACGCAGCCCTCGACCTCGTGGTCGGCGGCCTCGGACAGGAACCAGCGCGCGATGGCGTCGAAGCGCGGCCGGTCGGAGGAGGCCGGGCGCGAGCCGAGGATCGACGACAGCGTCATGTCGATGTTGGGCGCGTCCCAGACCAGCAGGTCGAGGTCCTTGCGCTCCGTGACCGGCGCCGGCTGCTCCCGCCGGGCCGGGTCGTGGGGGCGGGGCGAGTCCATGCGTTCAAGTTACACGGAGAGTCACCGTTTTGCGACGCTCCGCTTGCGGTGCGTGACGTGTCGTTCAGCGGCGGTCGAGGAGCTCCCAGGCGTCCTCGTCCCCGCCGGTGCTCTCCACCACCTCGACGTCGTCCCCGCCCGCCGGCTCCAGCGCCCGCGGCGGCTCCTCGCCGCGCATGAGCGCCAGCGTGCCGGGCAGGTCCTCGGGGCGCACGAGCACGTCGCGGGCCTTGGAGCCCTCGCTGGGGCCGACGACCCCGCGCGACTCCAGCAGGTCCATCAGCCGGCCGGCCTTGGCGAAGCCGACGCGCAGCTTGCGCTGCAGCATCGACGTCGAGCCGAACTGCGTGGTCACCACCAGCTCGGCGGCCTGCAGCAGCACCTCGAGGTCGTCGCCGATCTCCTCGTCGACCTGCTTCTTCTGCGCCGGCGCCACGACGTCGTCGCGGTAGGTCGGCTGCAGCTGCGACTTCACGTGCGAGACGACGGCCTCGATCTCGCTCTCGGTGACCCAGGCCCCCTGCACGCGCATCGGCTTCGAGGAGCCCATCGGCAGGAAGAGCGCGTCGCCCTGCCCGACGAGCTTCTCCGCGCCGGGCTGGTCCAGCACGACGCGCGAGTCGGCCAGCGAGCTCGTCGCGAACGCCAGCCGGCTGGGGACGTTGGCCTTGATGAGACCGGTGACCACGTCCACGCTCGGGCGCTGGGTCGCCAGGACCAGGTGGATGCCGGCCGCGCGCGCCAGCTGCGTGATGCGCTGGATGGAGGCCTCCACGTCGCGCGGGGCGACCATCATGAGGTCGGCGAGCTCGTCGACGATGACCAGCAGGTACGGGTACGGGCGCAGCACCCGCTGCGAGCCCTCCGGCGGGGTGACCCGGCCGGCCTTGACGGCCTTGTTGAAGTCGTCGATGTGCTTGAACCCGAAGGCCGCGAGGTCGTCGTAGCGCACGTCCATCTCGCGCACGACCCAGTCCAGCGCCTCGGCCGCCTTCTTCGGGTTGGTGATGATCGGCGTGATGAGGTGCGGGATGCCCTCGTAGATCGTCAGCTCCACGCGCTTGGGGTCCACGAGCACCATGCGGACCTCGTCGGGCGTGGCGCGCATGAGGATTGAGGTGATCATCGAGTTGACGAAGCTCGACTTGCCGGCGCCGGTGGCGCCCGCGACGAGCAGGTGCGGCATCTTCGCCAGGTTGGCGATGACGTAGCCGCCCTCGACGTCCTTGCCGACGCCCATGACCATCGGGTGCTCGGTGCGGGTGGCGACGGCGCTGCGCAGCACGTCGCCCAGCGAGACGGTCTCGCGGTCGGTGTTGGGGATCTCGATGCCGATGGCCGACTTGCCCGGGATCGGCGACAGGATCCGCACGTCCGCGCTGGCGACCGCGTAGGCGATGTTCTTCGACAGCTGCGTGACCCGCTCGACCTTCGTGCCGGCGCCGAGCTCCACCTCGTAGCGGGTGACCGTCGGGCCGCGGGAGAAGCCGGTGACGCGCGCGTCGATGTCGAACTGGTCCAGGACGCCCGACAGGGCCTCCACGACGCGGTCGTTGGCCGCGCTGCGCTCCTTCGGCGGCGTGCCGGGCGTCAGCGCCGCCGGCTCGGGCAGCGCGTAGGTGACGTCGCCGGTCAGCGCGAGCTGCTCGATGCGCGGCGGCACCGGGGTGGACGCCGGGGCGGGCAGGTCCTCGGGCGTGCTCGCCGGGACGCGGGAGCCGTCGACGAGCGGACGCGCGGGCGCGGGCACGTCCTCGGCCTCCCCGCGCTCGGCGGACTGCTCGGCGGGCACCGGGCGCCGCTCGCCCGGCCGGGGCCGGCGGGTGGCGCCGGCCTGCGCGGCCCGCTCCTCGGCGTCGCTGACCACGGGCGTCTCGAAGGCCTCGTCGCCGGCGCGCGCAGCGGCCTCGGCGGCCTCGGCGAGCTCCCTGCGGCGCCGGCGCGCCGACCTGCCCGCGCCCTCCGCGCCGGGCTCCTCCTCGGCCGGGGCCGCCTCCAGCGCGGCGCGGCGCTGGCGGGCGAGGGCCTTGGCGGGCAGGTCGCGGGGCGCCGGCGGCTCGGAGCGGTGCGGGTGGTGGGTGAGGCGCTCGTAGCCCTCCCGCAGCCGCGCGGGGATGGCGTGCACCGGGGTCGCGGTGAGCACCAGGACGCCGAAGAAGCCCAGCAGCACGAGGATCGGGACCATCACCCACGACGTGAGCGCGGTGGTGAGGGGACCGGCGACGAGGAAGCCGACCATGCCGCCGGCGTCGGTGACGACACCGGCGCCCTCCGGCCCGGTGGGCGCGGGCGCCCCGCTGGCCAGGTGCACCAGACCGGCCGCGGACAGCGTCAGGGCCATCGCGCCGACGACCGCCCGGGTGGTGGTCCGGGTGTGGTCGGGGTGGCGCAGCAGGTGCACCGCGAGGCCGAGGAGGACGAGGGGCAGCGCCAGGGCGACCTCGCCGAACGTGCCGGCGGCCACGGTGTGGACCACGGCCCCCGCCCGGCCGGGCAGCCCCCACCACTCGCGCGCGGCGACGACGATGGCCAGGGCGAGCAGGGCGAACCCGGCGCCGTCGCGGCGCAGCTCGGGGTCGAGGTCGCGGGCCCCGCTGCCGACGCGGCGGGCGGCGCCGCCGACGAGGTGCGCGCACCCCATCCAGACCGCGGAGACGGCGCGCACCGGCCAGGAGGGGCCGCTGGGGGCGGGGCGCTTGGCGGGTGCGCGCTTGGCGCCGCCGGTGGAGCGGGCGCCGCCGCCGCGGGCGCCCGACGAGCGCGCGGGTGCCTTCGACCCGCTGCGGGTCCCGGACGTCGCCACCTTCGCGGTTCCTCCCCTGCTGGACGTGCCTGCCGACCTGGAGCCGGTCGTGCGTGCGTTCGTCCGGGTGGCCATGCGGTCACCGTACCGACCGCGCTCGCGCGGGCACGAGAGCGGACACGAGCGCGGACACGACTGCTCCGGCCGGGCGCGCGCCCGGCCGTCGACCAGCGTGCCCCGGCGGTGCGGCGCGCACCGGCAGGACACGCCGGGGCCGGGCCCGGCGCCGGCGCCGCGGCCCGCAGCGGACACACTGGCGCCGTGAGCGCCCTCGACGCACCGGCGCGCCGGCGCAGCTCCGGCACCCGCATCGCCGGCGTGGACCTGGCCCGCGCCGCGGCCATCGCGGGGATGATGGCCGTCCACGTGCTCCCCGAGGGGGCGCCCGGCGCCGCGGGCACCCTCTACGAGCTCGCGCACGGGCGCGCCTCGGGGTTGTTCGCCGTCCTGGCCGGGCTCTCGCTGGGGCTGACGACCCGTTCCTCGGGCGCCTCCGCGCGCTCGCGGGCCGGGGCGCGCGTCGAGGTCGTGGTGCGCGGGGTGCTCGTCGCGGTGCTGGGGCTGGCGCTGGTGAGCGCCGGCAGCCGGGTCGCGGTCATCCTCCCGTACTACGGGCTCGCCTTCGTCGTCGTGCTGCCGTTCCTGTGGTGGCCCGCGCGCCGGCTGGCGGTGCTCGCCGTGGGCTGGCTGCTGCTGGCCCCCGTGGCCTCCTACGCCGTGCGCGCCGCCTACGCGCTGCCGGCGCGCACCGAGCAGCCGGTGCTGACGGACCTGCCGCGGCCCGGGGAGCTGCTGCAGACGCTGCTGCTGACGGGCTACTACCCCGTGCTCGGCTGGAGCGGCTACCTGCTGCTGGGCCTGGCGGTCTCGCGGGTGGACCTGCGGGCGCCGCGCGCGGCGGCGCAGGTCGCCGGCGCCGGGGCGGTGCTGGCCGGTGCGGCCTGGACGGCCAGCGGGCTGCTGCTGGGGCCGGCGGGCGGCGGCGCCCGGCTGCGGGCGCTGGCCGGGCCGGCCGCCGTGCAGCAGCAGGACTTCTACGGGACCGTGCCGACCACGTCGCGGTGGTGGCTGGCGGTGGTGGCCCCGCACTCCGGCACCCCGCCGGACCTGCTGCACACCGCCGGCACGGCGCTGCTCGCCGTCGGCCTGCTGTGCCTGCTGCCGCCGCTGCTGACCCGGTTCCTGCAGCCGCTCACCGCGTTCGGCGGCATGCCGCTGAGCGTCTACACCGCGCACGTGCTCGCGCTGGCGCTGTACCCGGGCGACACGGCGACGCTGCTGGCGCTGCACGTGCTCGTCGGCGTCGTGCTGGCCACGGCGTGGCGGG
>NZ_JAAALL010000330.1 GCF_009906315.1 Kineococcus vitellinus
GGGGAGGCGCGAGCGGGGGCACCTGACCTAGACTTGGCACTCAGCTGTGTCGAGTGCCAGAGCGGAGGGGGCGGGGATGAGCGACGACCGCAGGCTCGCGGTGCTGCGCGCGATCGTCGAGGACTACGTGTCCAGCCACGAGCCGGTGGGGTCCAAGACGCTCGTGGAGCGCCACCAGCTGGGCGTCTCCCCGGCCACGATCCGCAACGACATGGCCGCGCTGGAGGACGAGGGGTACATCACCCAGCCGCACACCAGCGCCGGGCGCATCCCCACCGACAAGGGCTACCGGCTCTTCGTGGACCGCCTCGCCGGCGTCAAGCCCATGTCGGCCGCCGAGAAGCGGGCCATCCAGACCTTCCTCGACGGCGCCACCGACCTCGACGACGTCGTGGACCGCACCGTGCGGCTGCTGGCCCAGATCACCCGCCAGGCCGCCGTCGTGCAGTACCCCTCGCTCTCGCGCGCGGCCGTGCGCCACGTCGAGCTCGTCCCCGTCGGCGGCCGCAGCGCGCTCGTCGTGCTCATCACCGACTCCGGCCGCGTCGAGCAGCGCGTCGTGGACGTCCGCTCGGCCACCGGCGCGGAGCCGCTGGCCACCGCCCTGGTCGCGCTGCGCACCCGGGTCAACGCCGCCGTGGGCGGCAGCCGCCTGGCGCGGGCGCGCGAGGCGCTCACCGACCTCGTCCAGCAGAGCCCGCCGGCCGACCTCGCGGTGGCCGCGGAGGTCGCCGCCGCCCTGGGCGACTGCCTGACCGCCAGCCTGGAGGAGCGCGTCGTCATCGCCGGCACCGCGAACCTCGTGAAGTCCGGCGCCGACCTCGCCGCCTCCCTGGGCAGCGTCCTGGAGGCGCTGGAGGAGCACGTCGTGCTGCTGCGCCTGGTGCAGGAGATGACCGAGGACGCCGGCGACCGCGGTGCGCTGAGCGTGCGCATCGGCGCGGAGAACCTGCACCTCGGCCTCGCGGAGACCTCCGTGGTCACCAGCGGCTACGGCACCGGCCCCGACCAGGTCCTGGCCCGCCTCGGCGTGCTGGGGCCAACCCGCATGGACTACCCGACGACCATGGCCGCGGTGCGGGCCGTGGCGCGCTACGTCTCCCGCATCCTCGCCCAGTGACCACCGACAGGAGAACCCCGACCCCGTGAGCGACTACTACGACGTCCTCGGCGTCTCCCGGGACGCCTCCGCGGAGGAGATCAAGCGCGCCTACCGCAAGCTGGCGCGCAAGCTCCACCCGGACGTCACCGACGACCCGGAGGCGGGGGACAGGTTCAAGGAGGTCTCCCAGGCCTACGAGACGCTGTCCAACCCCGACAAGCGCGCCGCCTACGACCGCGGCGGTTCCATGCCCGGCGGCGCCGGCGGCTTCGGGGCCGGGTTCGGCTTCTCGGACATCATGGACGCCTTCTTCGGCCAGGGCGGCGCCGGTCGCGGCGCCGGCCCGGCCAGCCGCACCCAGCGCGGCCAGGACGCGCTGATCCGCGTCGACGTCGACCTCGCCGAGGCCGCCTTCGGCGGCGAGCGCTCCGTCCAGGTCGACACCGCCGTCCTGTGCCCGACCTGCAAGGGGACCTGCTGCCAGCCGGGCACCAGCCCGGAGACCTGCGACATCTGCCACGGGCAGGGCTCGGTGCAGCGCGTGGTGCGCTCGCTGCTGGGCCAGGTCATGACGACCGCCCCGTGCCCCACCTGCCACGGCTTCGGCACCGTCTTGCCCTCGCCGTGCCTGGAGTGCACGGGGGAGGGCCGCGTGCGCGCCCGCCGGCCGCTGACGATCCGCATCCCCGCCGGCGTCGACACCGGCACCCGCATCCAGCTCGCCTCCCAGGGCGAGGTGGGCCCGGCCGGCGGCCCGCCCGGCGACCTCTACGTCGAGATCCACGAGCGCCCGCACCCGGTCTTCCACCGCAGCGGCGACGACCTGCTGTGCACGCTGCAGGTCCCGATGACCGCCGCCGCCCTCGGCGCGACCATCCCGCTGGAGACCCTCGACGGCGAGGTGGACGTCGACGTGCGCCCCGGCGCGCAGGCCGGCGAGACCGTGACGCTCAAGCAGCGCGGCGCCGAGCACCTGCGCGCGCAGGGCCGCGGCGACCTGCTCGTCACCCTGGAGGTCACCACCCCGCGCGACCTCGACGACGAGCAGGAGGAGCTGCTGCGGCGCCTGGCGGAGCTGCGCGGCGAGGTCCAGCCCGCGGGCAAGCTGTCCCCGGCCCACCAGGGCGTCTTCTCCAAGCTGCGCGGCCGCTTCTCCGGCCGCTGACGCGCGAGGAGCCCGACCGCCTCCCCGGCGGTCGGGCTCCTCGGCCGTGCGGGTCGCCCCCCGGCCGTCAGCGCCCGCTCAGCGCCCGCTCAGTGCCCGCTGGTCCCGTGCGACTCGCGCTCCTCGGTCTCGGCGATGCGCTCCTGCAGCGCGTCGTCGTTGAACTCCTCGGCCGAGGCCCCGCTCGTCGTCCCGGTCGTCGTCCCGGTCGTGGCGCCGCCCGTGGTGGCACCCGTCGTCGCGGTCGTGGCGCCGCCCGTGGTCGTGGCCCCGCTCGTGGCCCCGCTCGTGGCGCCGGCCGTGGTCGTGGTGCCGGTGGTCGTCGAGGTGGTGGCCGGGGTCGTGCGCAGCGACTGCTCGGCCGCCTCGTGCGCCTCGGAGGTGCCCTTGCGCTCGGCCACCTTCGAGGCCACCGCGGCGGCGGCGCCGACCGCGGCGGCCACCCCGGCGGCCACGCCGGCCTTGGCCGCGCGGCTCGTGCCGCCGGTCTCGACGGCCACGCCGGTGGTGGCGATCCGCGTCGCCAGCTCCTTGACCCTCGCGCCGGCGCTCTGCTCGACGGCCAGGTTGGTCTCCAGCAGGACGGCGACCCGCTCGGCGCCGCGGGCGCGGGCGTGGATGACGAGCGTCTCGTAGACGGCCTGCTCGTGGTGCTCGGTCTCCAGCGCGCCGGCGAGGATCACCGCGTCCACCAGGGAGTCGTCGGTCTTCTTGATCGTCGCGGTGGCCTCGGCGGCCAGCGCCTTGGTCACCGGGCAGGGCGAGTCGTCCACCTCCTCGCCGAGCAGGGCGAAGCACTGCTCGATGAGCTCGATCTGCTGGCGGGTCTCCTCGGCGTGCTCGCGCAGCAGCTGCTTGAGCTCCTCGCGCTGGGCGGCCTCCTGCAGCGCCTCCAGCATGCCCAGCGTGTCCCTCTCCATCGTGAGGGCGGCGCCCAGCTTGTAGCTGAAGACCTGCTCGGGGGTGTTGAGCCGTTCGAACATCGTCCGCTCCCATGCGTCCAGGTCCGCTTCCGTGGTCGGCCCCGACCCTGGCACGGGTGGACCCGGGGCGCACCCGCTGCGCCGCCGTGGGGAGGGTGCGGTGAGGGCCCCCCGAGGACCCTCACCGCACCGGCCGGGGGAGCCTCAGGAGACGGTGAACTCCTTGGTGTCGGGCAGCGGCGCCGCGCCCTCGCCGCCGGACTCGTCGGGGGCGAGGACGCTCACGGTGTAGCGGCCCGCGGGCAGCTGGGCGGTGAAGGAGAACTCGCCGAAGGTGCCGTTGGCGCCCGCCTGGACGGCCTCGCGCGCCACCTCCGCGCCGGAGGCGTCCGCGACCGTCCACAGCAGCGTGCCCTCGAAGGCGGTGCCGACGCCGCTGACGGTGACGCCGCCGGCGACGGGGGCGACCCGGGTGATCCACGCCGGTGCCTGCACGTCCGCCTGCGGGGCGCGCGAGAGCGAGGCCGGCACGGGCCGGCCGAAGGCGAGGCCCTCGGCCCGCCCGTCCACCCGCAGCTGCACGGGCAGCGTCTCGCCGGCGGCGGCGGTGACGGTGTGCACGAGCTGCTGCAGGGCGGTGTCGACCTGCCCGGCGTCGGCGGAGCCGGCGACCGCGGCCGCCGAGACGTCGGCCACGAGCAGCCCGCCCTCGCGGGTCACCGCGGCGGTGGGGTCCGGGCTCCAGGGGCTGGTGTAGTCGGGGTCGGCGGGGGAGCCGGCGAGCATGGCGCGCAGCGCGTTCGTCGGGTCGTCGGGACCGTCCCCGGCCGGCGCGAACTCCCGGAAGAGCTTCGCGGGCTGCCCGCCCAGCCAGTACACCGGCACGGTGGCCGCCCCCGAGGGCAGCGGCGAGCCGGCCGCGGGGGCGGTGGCCGCGGGGCTCGCCCCCCGCTCGGGGGTGCCGGTCGCGGTGCCGCTCGCGGTGCCGGTGGTGCCGCTCGTGCCGGCCGGGGTGGTCGGCGCGGCGGGGGAGCTGCTCGCGGGCGCCGTCGAGGGAGCCGGCGCCGAGGAGGCCGAGGGCTCGGGGGCGGCGGTCTGCGAGGCCGCGACGGTGCTCACGCTGCCGTCGCCACCGCGCTGGGTGAGGGCGAAGGCGCTCCCGCCCACGACGACGACGGCTGCGGCGCCGGCGACGGCCGCCCAGGCGCGGGTGCGGCGGCGGTTGCTGCGGCTGCTCATGCGGATCTCCTCGAGACGGTCGGCGGGGCGCACCGAGGCCGCGCGGGCGGCCAGGGCGTCGCGCAGCTGCCGGGCGGTGGGGCTCAGGTCGTCGCTGCCGTCGGGGTC
>NZ_JAAALL010000331.1 GCF_009906315.1 Kineococcus vitellinus
GTCCGCGTGCCCCCCGGCGCACCCCGCCGGCCGCGGGGACGTTGGCCGCCCCACCGGTTCCCCGCCGGGGCGTGCCTCCACCCTGGCGTCGCCGTGTTGCGGTTCTCCGGTCGACTCCTTTGCGATCGCGTGACGATCCGCGCCGCGATCGCACCGCCGGTGCCCCGGAGCGCTCCGCTGCTGGCAGCATCCGGGTGTGCACCCGCACGTGCTGGTCCTCGACGACGACGACGGCATCCGCACGTCCCTGACGCTGGCGCTGGAGGACGAGGGCTACCAGGTCACCGGCTGCGCCAGCGCCGAGCAGGCCCTGCGCGCCGTCGCGGCCGCCGCCGGTGACCGGCAGGGCCAGCCGGACGTGCTCGTGGTGGACCTCATGCTCGGCGGCATCGACGGCTTCACCTTCATCCGCCGGGTGCGCCCGATCTGCCCCGCCCCCGTCATCGTGCTCTCCGCCCGCCACGACAAGAGCGACATCGTCGCCGCGCTGGAGGCCGGTGCCGACGACTACGTGACCAAGCCGTTCGACCTCGACGAGCTGTTCGCCCGCCTGCGCGCGCTGCGGCGGCGGGCCGGGTCCGAGGCCGGCGGGCACGGCGGGGAGCGCGAGGAGGCGCTGGTGCTGGACTCCGAGGACGGTCCCCTCGTGCTGGACGCCGCGGCCGGCACCGTGCGCCGCGGCGGGCGCGAGCTGCACCTGACGGTCACCGAGTTCCGGCTGCTGGGGGAGCTGGCGAGCGCGCCGGGACGCGTGCTCAGCCGGCAGGCGCTGCTGCAGCGGGTGTGGGAGCGCGGCTTCTTCGGCGACGAGCGCATCGTCGACGTCCACGTGCGGCGGCTGCGCACCAAGGTCGAGCACGACCCGTCCGCGCCCCGGCTGATCACCACGGTCCGCGGGCTGGGTTACCGCCTGGACCCGCGGTGAGGGCGGTCGGGGTGCGGTCGACCACCGGCAGGCGCTGGCGCTCGCCGGGGCTGCGCGCCGGGGTGACGCTCTCGTTCACGGTGGGCGCCAGCGCGCTGGCGACGCTGGCGGCCCTGGGCACCCACGCGCTGACCCGCGAGCACCTGCTGAACCAGCGCGAGGAGAGCGCCCTGCGCCAGGCGTACGGGGACGCCTCGTCGGTGCGCGAGGGGTTGCGCACCGCGGGCCTGCCCGTCGAGGACGTGCTCGCCGCGATCGCCCCGCCCAGCGGTTCGGAGCTGCTGGTGCAGCGCGCGGGCAGCTGGTACTCCACCTCCCTGGACGCGGGCGCCGCCGACGTGCCCGCGCCGTTGCGCGAGGCGGTGCGGGCGGGCAGCGCGGCCACGATGTGGACGCGGGTGCAGGGGCGGCCGGTGCTGGCCGTGGGGGTGCCGCTGCCGGCCGTCGACGCGCAGTTCTACGAGGTCGCCGACGTGCAGGAGCTGCACCGCACCCTGGGCGCGGTGCGCACCGCGCTGGGCGCCTTCGCGCTGTCCACCGCCGCCGGTGGCGCGTTGCTGGGGGTGTGGGCCTCCGGGCGGGCCGTCGCCCCGCTGAACGCGGTGGCCCGCACCGCCGCCCGCATCGCCGGCGGTGAGACCGGGACCCGGCTGCCGCCCACCGACGACCCCGACCTGGCCACCATCGTCGGCGCGTTCAACAGCATGGTGGAGGCCCTGGAGGAGCAGATCCAGCGCGAGGCGCGCTTCAGCTCCGACGTCAGCCACGAGCTGCGTTCCCCGCTGACGACCCTGGTGACCAGCGTGGCGCTGCTGCAGCGCCGCCGCGAGGAACTGCCGCCGCGCTCGCAGCGGGCCCTCGACCTCGTCGGGCGCGAGCTGGAGCGCTTCGCCCGCACCCTGGACGACCTGCTCGAGCTGGGGCGCCTGGAGTCCGGCGCCGGTGCGCGCGAGCGGACGCGGGTGGACGCCGTCGCGCTGGTGCGCCAGGTGCTCGACGGCAGCGGGCGCACGGGGGTCCCGGTGCACGTGGCCGCTCCCCGGGCCGGGGGCGGCGCCGCGGGAGCGGGTTTCCCGGTGCGGGTCGACACCCGGCAGCTGAGCCGGGCGCTGGCCAACCTCTTCGACAACGCCGACCGGCACGGCGAGGGGCTGCTCGCCGTGCAGGTGGAGCGCGACGGCCCGTGGGTGCAGGTGCTCGTCGACGACGCCGGTCCCGGGGTCGAGCCGGCCGATCGCCAGCGCATCTTCGAGCGCTTCGCGCGCGCGGGTTCGCGGGGTTCGCTGCCCGGGTCCGGGCTGGGGCTGAGCCTGGTCGCCGAGAGCGTGCGCGCGCACGCCGGTGCGGTGCGCTGCACCGCCTCCCCGCTCGGCGGGGCGCGCTTCGTCGTGCGGCTGCCCGCCGCCGACGGTCCCGGCGGTGCCGGTGGTCCCGGCCTCCCCGGTGGTTCCACCGCCACCGGTGCTCCCGGCGCCGACGGCGCGGCCGGGAGCGCGGGGAGCGCCTCGGTGCCCGCGCGGGGGGAGCGGTGAGGCCGCGGGTGGTGCAGGTGCTCGCGGCGGGAGCGCTGGCGGCCGGCGTGCTGGCCGCCGCCGGCGCGTGCGGCACCCCCGCGGACGAGCAGGCGCGGGCGATCGCCTCCGCCGAGGTGCCGTACGGCCTGCTGGCCCCCGAGCAGCCCTCCACCGCAGGCGACGGCGCGACGGCCACCAGCGGCCCCGGCCCGCGGGCGTACTTCCTCACCACCGGGCAACTGCTCGTGCCGGTGGCGGTCCCGGTGGCGGTGCCCGCGGCCGCCGGTGCGCCGGGTCCCGACGAGGCTGCCGCGCTCGGCGCGCTGCTGCAGCGGCTGGGCGCCGGCCCCGACGAGGGCGAGCGCGCCCGCGGCCTGGCCAGCGCGCTGGGGCCGGACGTCGCGCTCGGCGTGGAGGGCCTGCGCGAGGGCGTGGCGCGCATCGCGGTCGACGGGCTGGGGGACAACCTCGCCGTCGACCGGCTGCCGCTGGCGGTCGCGCAGGTGGTGCTGACGGCCACCAGCGCCCCCGGCGTCCAGGCGGTGCAGCTGGTGCGCGAGGGGCAGGTGCTGGAGGTCCCGCTGCCGGGCGGGCAGCGCACCGCCGAACCGCTGCGCGCCGGGGACTACGCCTCCCTGCGGGACCCCCGGGGCGCGCCGCCGCCCGCCTCGTGAGACGCCCCGTGGGCGAGCCCGCGCCGCAGCGCCGTGGACCAGGCGAGCAGCGGCAGGCAGGTGCGGGTGAGGGCCGACCCGGCCGGGGTGGCGCCGGCGAGGATGCGCCGGACGGTGGTCATCGACAGCTCGACGACGGCGCTGCCCCGGTGGCGCATGCCGGTCTCGAAGGTGCTGACGGCGGTGCGCAGCGTCTGGGTCCCGGCGCGGGCGGCGGTGAGTTCCACCACCAGGGCGTGGGCGTCGAGGACGGCGGTGCCGGCGCCCTTGCCCGCGGTCGGCGGGGTGGCGTGGACGGCGTCGCCCAGGGCGGTGATGGCGCCGGCCGGCCAGGGCGCCGTGTCGCGCGCCAGCGCCGGCCCGACGGTGAAGGAGTAGGCGGCCACGGTCGCGGGGTCGGTGCGGGCGAGGACCTGCAGCGGTGCCGGGCCCCAGCCGGCGGCGCGCAGCGCGTCGAGGGTGGTGTCGCGCAGCGGTCCGCCCCGCTGCTCGCGCAGACCCCGGGGCGCCGTCGCGGTGGGGAACATCGCCCCCCAGACGTACGTCGGTCCGGTGGTGACGGAGGCCCGCTCGCCGGGGGCGTCGAGGACCGCGAACCCGTCGGGGTCGAGGTAGCCGGTGTAGAGGGCGGTGCCGCGGGGCCCGACGGTCAGGCTCGAGCGCGGCCCCAGGCGCGCGGCCTCGCCCGAGTCCAGGTCGCTGCTGCGGGTGCGGCCGGAGACGCCGACGATCCCGGCGGGGCGGCTGGTCGGGTGCCCGGCGAGGTGGGTGACGACGAGGGAGTTCGGCCCGTCGGCACCCACCAGCAGGTCGCCGACGGCCACGGTGCCGTCGGCGAACCTGGCCCGCACCTGCCCGCCGGGGCCGGGGTCGCGCTCGACGCCGGTGCAGGTGCTGCCCAGCACGAGGCTGTCGCCGGCGGCCTCCGCCAGCAGCAGGCGCAGCGTGATGCGGTCGACGTCGATGCTGTCGGGGTCCAGGCCGGCGACCTCGAGGTCGCCGAGCAGGCGTCCCCGCCAGTCCCACCACACGTCCGGCGGGCGCCGGCGCACCGCGGAGGCCGACGCGAGCAGCCGGGCGTACACCGCCGGTTCCAGCAGTTCCCGCAGCGCCGCCTGTGCCGGGCGGTCCAGGGTGATGTGGTACCCGCCGGTGGCGGCGGGGTCGGTGTCGCGCTCGTGGACCACCACCTCGAAACCGGCCCGGCGCAGGCCCGCGGTGAGCGCGAGCCCGCCGATGCCGCCTCCGACGACGACGACCCGCGCGCCCGCCGCGGGCGGTGCGGGTGCCCCGGACGTCGCGGGGGCCGCGGGCTGCGGGCCGGTCGCGGGGCGGGTGGC
>NZ_JAAALL010000332.1 GCF_009906315.1 Kineococcus vitellinus
CAGCTGTGGCGGACCGGCCGGCCCGCCCGCACCCTCGTCCACCTCGACTCCGCCGCCGCCGGCCGCAGCAGCTGGGCGGTGCTGGACGCCACCGCCGCCCACGCCCGCCGGGAGGCCGAGCGCGGCGGCTACGTGGCCTGGGTGGAGGCCGCGGACGTGCTGGAGGCGGGCCGCGCCGACGTGCGGGCGCTGCTGGGCTGGGACGCCGGGGAGGGGACCGTCTCCTTCGTGCACAGCGCCGAGGACGCGCTGCGCCGCGTGCTGGCCCGCTGGCCCGGCGGCCCGCCGGCGCAGGTGCTGCACGCGCGCGGGGAGTACGGCCCGAACGTGCGCGTGCTGGAGGAGGCCGGGGCCGCCCGCACCGTCCTGGACGCCGGGCACCGCCTGGACCCGGCCGGCCTGCAGCGCGAGCTGGCGCGGCGGCGCCCGGACCTGGTGCACCTGACGTGGCTGGGCAGCCACGTCGGCACCGTGCAGCCGGTGGGCGCGCTGAGCGCCGTCTGCGCGGCCGCGGGCGTGCCGGTCGTCGTCGACGCGGCGCAGGCCCTCGGGCACCTGGACACCAGCGGCGCGCCCGCCGCGGACGTCGTCTACGGCACCTCCCGCAAGTGGCTGGCCGGCCCGCGCGGCGTCGGGTTCGTCGCCGTGCGCGGGCCGCTGGCGCAGCGGCTGACGGGGCTGGAGCAGGCCGAGGCCCACGTGGCCGGCCGCGTCGGCCTCGCCACCGCCCTGGCCGAGCACGTGCGGCTCGGCCCGGCCGCCGTCACCGCCGGCCTGGCCGCCGTCGGTGCGCGCACCCGCCACCGGCTGGCCGGGGCCCTCGAGGGCCGCTGGGAGGTCGTGGAGGACCTCGACGAGCCCAGCGCGATCGTCACGCTGCGCCCGCGCGGGCAGGTGGACCTCCCCGCGCTGCGCGCCGCGCTGCTGGCCGGGGAGGGGATCGTCACCACCTGCTGCGGCACCGAGCGCTCCCCGGGCGAGATGCGGGCGCCCTCGCTGCGCGTCAGCGGCCACCTCGACACCACCGACGAGGACCTCGACGCGCTGGCCGCGGCCCTGCTGCGCCGCTCCTGACGAGCGTCCCCCGGCGTCCCGGCGAGCGGGAGGGGGCCGGGACGGGCAGAGTTGGGCGCCAGATCACGAAGCCCCGACCCGAGGAGGAGACCATGCTCGGAAAGGCCCTGTTCCTGGCCGCCGGCGCCGCCGGCTACGTGCTCGGCGCGCGCGCCGGTCGTGAGCGCTACGACCAGATCGCCGGTGCGGCCGGCCGCCTGTGGGGCAACCCCAAGGTGCAGTCGACCGTCGGCGACCTGGAGGACCGCGCCACCGGCCTGGCCAAGCAGGCCGGTTCGGCCGCCCAGGAGAAGGTCGGCGCCGCCGCCAGCTCCGTGGCGAGCTCGGTGAAGGACAAGGTGGGCGGCGGCTCCAGCAGCACCGCCGCCACCGCGAGCGCCGCCGGCACCCCCGACGCCGCCGGCACCTCGGACACCGGCCTCGGCGCCGGCTCCGGCCTCACCTCCGACCCCACCTCCGCCTCCGGCGTCGGCGCGCCGCTGGGCGAGCAGCACCACACCCGGATGCCCACCGACTGAGCAGCCGCTGCGCACCGGCCGAGCAGCCCTGCGCACCGACTGAGCACCGCACCCGCCCGCCGGCGCCCCGCAGCGCCGGCGGGCGGTGCCGCGCGCGCCCCGCCCGGGATCAGGAGCGCTCGCCCTTCCCGGCGCCGACCGGCGCGGCCTCCTTGAAGTCCGCGGGCCGGAAGCGCCCCGCGGACAGCCTCCCCTCGATCTGCTCCAGGCTGCGGCCGGTCAGCTCGGGCATCTTGCGGAACAGGAAGACGAAGGCGAGCACGTTGAAGCCCGCGTACAGCCAGAAGGTCTGACCGGTGCCGATCGTGTCGATGATGCTCAGCAGCGTCAGCGTGATGAGCAGGTTGGTGCCCCACAGCGACGCCGACTGCGCCGCGGCACCGGCCGAGCGGGTGGCCAGCGGGTAGATCTCCGAGCCGGTGAGCCAGCCCATCAGCTGGATGCCGCCGGCCGTGAAGGCCATGAACGCCACGAGCGTGGCGATGATGTACGGCACCTGCGCACGGCCGGCGTTGCCGGTGACGAAGAAGGTGCCCAGCACGATGAGCGACAGGGCGGCCCCCGGCAGGGTCAGCAGCGTCAGCCGCCGCCGGCCGACGCGGTCGATGACGGCCAGCCCGATGAGCTGGGTGACGAGGTACGTGGCGCCCAGGGCGACGGAGACGCGCAGCGCCGTGCTGTCGGGGAAGCCGTTGTCGGTGAGGATCGTCGGCGAGTAGTAGACGATCATCTCGATGCCCGACAGCTGGGTGAAGACCGCCAGGCCGCAGCCGACGACCAGCGCCGGGCGCACCCACGCCTCCCGCAGGCCGCGCCAGCCGCGGGTGCTGGCCTCGGTCTCGGCGCGGACCAGCTCGCCGATCTCGTCCAGCTCGCCGGAGACGTCGGCGCCGCGGGGGCGCACCCGCTCCAGCGCCTGGCGCGCGCGCTCGCCGTGCCCGGCCCGCACGAGCCAGCGCGGGCTCTCGGGCAGGCGCAGCATGAGCACGAGCATCACGGCCGCCGGCACGGCGGCCGCACCGATCGCCAGGCGCCAGTCCACGCGCTCGCTGGCGCCGACGATGGTGGCGATGAGGATGCCGACGCCGATGGCGATCTGGAAGAAGAGCACCAGGCGCCCGCGGTACTTCGTCGGCGCGAGCTCGGCGACGTACACGGGGGCGGTCTGGGTGGCGCCGCCGACGGCGAAGCCGAGCACCAGGCGCGCCAGCGACAGCGTGACGGGGTCGGGCGCCAGCGAGGCGCCGATGGTGCCCACCACGAACACCCCGGCGACGATCAGCAGGGTGCCGCGGCGCCCGCGCCGCTCGCCGAGCCGGCTGCACGTCAGCGCACCGATCACGGCGCCGGCCAGGATCGAGGCCGCGATGACCTGCTCCCAGCCGTTGCCGATGGTGAACTCGTCGCTGATCTGCAGCAGCGCGCCGGAGATGATCCCCGTGTCGTAGCCGTACAGCAGCCCGGAGATGGCCGAGACGAGCGCGACGACGACCACGGCACCGGTCAGCCCGCCGCCGCCCTCGCCCGCCGCGGCGCCACCTCCCCCGCGGGGCGGTGCGCTGTCGTGCTCGCGGGACGCGGCCATCGGGTCCTCCTGCGTCTGCTCGGGCGCCTGCACCGGCGGCGCCGGCCGCCACAGCGAACCACCCCCGGTGGCGCACCGCCCGTCGGGTGCGGTGCGCGCCCTCAGCCCCGGGCGCGCTCGGCGCGCACGCGGCGCACGGCGCGCAGCGGCAGGGCGTACCAGCACAGGGCGATGAGGAGGGCGACCGCGCCGCCGGCGCACCAGCCCGCGACCCGGCCGGCGACCACGTCCACGACGAGCAGCACCCCGCCGGAGACGACGAGGCCGACGGTGGCCAGCCCCGCCTTGGTGAACCTCGTGCCCGCCTGGACGAGCCGCTCCTTGGAGCGCATCCGGAACAGCGCGCGGTGGTAGCCCACGGGGGCGATGAACATCACGACGGCGGTGACGGCCAGCAGCATGACGGCCGTGTAGACGCCCTGCTGGTAGCCGTCGAGCTCCTCGAAGCGGGACTGGAACGGCAGGGTGAGCAGGAAGCCGGCGAGCAGCTGGACGCCGGTCTGCACGACCCGCAGCTCCTGCAGCAGCTCCACCCAGTTGCGGTCCATCCGCTCCGTCGGCGTCTCGCGCCGCAGGTCCGCGTACGGGTCGTCGAGGTCGGGCGCCGGGCTCACGAGCGCATCGTGGCAGCGCCCGGCCCGCGGCGCTCACCGGTCGTCGGCGTCCTCGTCCAGCAGCTCGATCCGCTCGTCGGCGTCGGCGGGCTCGGGGCGGTCGTCGGCGCCGCGGCCGCGGGCGGCCTCCGCGGCGTCCTCGACCGCGCCGGCGGCCGACTCGGGGTCCACCGCGCCGACCTGCTCGTCGGGGACGTGCTCCTCGGCCTGCGCCGCTCGCCGCACCTCGGGGACCGCTTCGCTCACGGCTCCACCCTGCCCCCGTCCTCCAGCCGCAGCAAGCGCCTCTTCGCCTCCTCCCCGCCCGCGTACCGCCCGGGGCTGCCGTCGCTGCGCACGACCCGGTGGCAGGGCACGAGCAGCGGCAGCGGGTTCAGCGCGCAGGCGGTGCCGACGGCCCGCACCGCGCGGGGGCTGCCGGCCCGGGCGGCGACCCCGGCGTAGCTGGCGGTGTCGCCGAAGGCGATGCCCTGCAGCACCTGCAGCACGGCGCGGCGGAAGCCCCCGGCCAGGCTGAGGTCCAGCGGCACCTCGAAGCCGCGGCGCCGGCCGGCGAAGTACTCCTCCAGCTGGCGGGTGACGGCCTCCAGCCGGGCCGGTGCCCGCAGCACGCGGGGGCTGACGCGCCGGGCCAGCTCCTCGAGGGCGGCGTCGTGGTC
>NZ_JAAALL010000333.1 GCF_009906315.1 Kineococcus vitellinus
CGAGCGGGCCGTGCGCTTCCTCACCTACGGGCGCGACCCGGCCGTGGAGGTGACGGTGCGCTTCGCCGCCGACCTGAGCGCCGACCAGGCGACGGCCCAGCTGGTCGACCTGGCACCGGCCGTGGACGCCATCCCGCAGACGCGCACCTGCCTGTGAGGGGCGCGCCGGGGGCTCAGCGCAGCCCGGTGGGGCGGCGCAGCGCCAGCTGCAGCAGCCGGTCGACGAGCTCGGGGTAGTCGATCCCGCTCTGCGCCCACATGCGCGGGTACATCGAGAACGGCGTGAAGCCGGGCATCGTGTTGATCTCGTTGACGACGACGCCCTCCTCGCCGCGCTCGGGGTCGACGAAGAGGTCCACGCGGGCCAGGCCCTCGGCGCCCATCGCCTCGAAGACGGCGACCGCGGTGCGCCGCACGGCGGCCACGACGTCGGCGGGCAGGTCCGCCGGGCACGTCAGGCGCACGTTGGCGGAGTCGAGGTACTTGGCCTCGAAGTCGTAGAAGTCGTGCCCGCCGACGACCTCGACCTCGCCGGGCAGGCTCGTCAGCGGCTCGCCGCCGTCGAGGTCGGCCAGCACGCCGCACTCGATCTCGCGGCCGGCCAGGGTGGCCTCGACGACGACCTTGGGGTCGTGGGCGAGGGCCTCCTCCACCGCGGCGGCCAGGCCCTCGGGCCCGGCGACCTTGGTGATGCCGATGCTGGAGCCGGCGCGGGCGGGCTTGACGAAGACCGGGTAGCCCAGGGCCTCGACGTCGGCGCGGCAGCCGGCGGGGTCGGCGGCCCAGCGCCGGGCGTGGAACCACGTCCAGGGCCCCACCCGCAGCCCGGCCCCGGCCAGCAGGACCTTCATCACCTGCTTGTCCATGCTCGCCGCCGAGGCCAGCACCCCGGAGCCGACGTAGCGGGTGTCGGACAGCTCCAGCAGCCCCTGCAGGGTGCCGTCCTCGCCGAACGGCCCGTGCAGCAGCGGCAGCACGACGTCGACGCGCTGCAGCGCGGCCAGGCCGGGCGGCGCGCCGTCGGCGGGGCCGTCCAGCAGCTGCAGGGCGCGGGCGCCGACCTCTTGGGCCAGCGCGACGCGCGGCCCGGCGGCGGGGACCTCGGGCAGCTTGCCGTCGGCGAGCTCGAACCGCGCGGGGTCGTCGTCGACGAGGACCCAGCGCCCGGCGGTGGTGATGCCGACGGGCACCACGTCGTAGCGCGTGCGGTCGATGGCCGCCAGCACGCCCGCGGCCGTCACGCAGCTGATGGCGTGCTCGGAGGAGCGGCCGCCGAAGACGACGGCCACGCGGGGCCTGCCGGCCGCGTTCTCGGGCGCGCCGGCGACGGGGGCGCTGGGGGTGCTGGGGCTGCCGGAGGTGGTCATCGGCGCCGACCCTACCGGCGGTGTGGTTGGGTGCCGTCGTGCCCGAGAACGTGCCCGAGAACGTGTCGGCGCCCAGCGCGCCGCAGCAGCTGTCCCCCGCGACCCTCGCCGTGGTCGCCGGCCGTCCGGCCCGCGGGCTGGACAGCGAGCTCAACACCCCCGTCTCCCTGTCGGCGACCTTCGTGGGCGGCGGCTCGCTGGGTGCGGCCGCCCTCGGCTACGGCCGCTTCGCCAACCCGACGTGGGAGGCGCTGGAGCGCACGGTCGGCGAGCTGGAGGGCGGCCGCTCGCTGTCCTTCGCCTCGGGGATGGCGGCGGTCTCGGCCGCGCTGCACCTGGTGCCGGCCGACGCGACGGTCCTCGTCCCGCACGGCGCCTACAACGGCACCCACTCGCTCACCGCGCAGCTGGCGGCGCAGGGGCGGCTGCGGGTGCAGCACGTCGACATCACGGACGTGGCCGCCGTGCGCGCCGCGCTGGCGGGGCTGGCGGGCGGGCGGGCGCTGCTGTGGCTGGAGTCGCCGACGAACCCGCTGCTGGAGGTGGCGGACATCGCCGCGCTGACGGCGGCCGGGCACGAGCACGGCGCGCTCGTGGTCGTGGACAACACCTTCGCCACCCCGCTGCTGCAGCGCCCGCTGGAGCTGGGCGCCGACGTCGTCGTGCACTCGGTGACGAAGTTCCTCTCCGGGCACTCCGACGTCGTCCTGGGCGCGGTCGTCGCGCGCGACGAGCAGCTGCTGGCCGCGCTGCAGGCGCACCGCACCTTCCACGGCGCGATCCCCGGCCCGCTGGAGGCGTTCCTGGCCCTGCGCGGCATCCGCACGCTGCCGCTGCGCCTGGAGCGCTCGCAGGCCAGCGCGGCGGTGCTGGCCCGGCGCCTGCGCGAGCACCCGGCGGTGGCGCGGGTGCGCCACCCCTCGCTGCCCGACGACCCCGGGCACGCCCTGGCGAGCGCGCAGATGGCCGGCTACGGGGCGCTGGTGTCCATCGAGGTGGCCGGCGGCCGGGCCGCCGCGGAGGCCGTCGTGGACGCGGTGCGCCTGTGGGTGCCGGCCACGAGCCTGGGCGGGGTGGAGTCGCTGGTGGAGCGCCGGCGCCGGCACGCCAACGAGCCGGTGGTCGTGCCGGAGGAGCTGCTGCGGCTGTCGGTGGGCGTGGAGGACGTCGAGGACCTGTGGGCCGACCTGCGCCAGGCGCTGGACGCGGCGCGCCCCTGAGGGGACGGCGCGCCCGCGCGGGAATGCGGAGGGGGCGTGTCACGCTGGAACGGACGTGACACGCCCGGGATCCCCGGGTGCGCGGGATTATCTCATCCATGAGATAGCGTGCGGGCATGGCAGTCTCCACCGAGCAGTTCACGCCGACCGGCGACCACCTCGCCCAGATCGGCGCGCTCATCCGTGACGCCCGCAAGCACCGCGGTCTGACGCAGGTGCAGCTCGCCGAACGCCTGGGCACCTCCCAGAGCGCCGTGCACCGCATGGAGCAGGGCCAGCAGAACGTCTCGATCGACATGCTGCAGCGCGTGGGGCACGCGCTGCAGGACGACATCGTCTCGATCGGGCGCCCCGGCCCCACCCACCTGCGCGTGCACGGCGGCATCCAGCTCTCCGGCAGCATCGCGGTGAAGTCGAGCAAGAACGCCGGCGTCGCGCTGCTGTGCGCGGCGCTGCTGAACCGCGGGCGCACGACGCTGCGCGGGGTCGCGCGCATCCTGGAGATCCACCGGATCCTGGAGGTGCTCGGCAGCATCGGCGTGCGCTACGAGTGGGTCAACGAGGCCGACCTCGTCCTCGACGTGCCCACCGAGCTGGACCTGGACGCGATGGACGGCGAGACGGCGCGCCGCACCCGCAGCATCATCATGATGCTGGGGCCGCTGCTGCACCGCTACGAGGAGTTCGCGCTCCCCTACGCCGGTGGTTGCGACCTGGGCACCCGCACCGTCGAACCGCACATGGTGGCCCTGCGCCCGTTCGGGCTGTCGGTGACGGCGACCACGGGCAACTACCACGCCAGCGTCGACCGCTCCGTGGCCCCGCGCCGCCCGATCGTGCTCACCGAGCGCGGCGACACCGTCACCGAGAACGCGCTCATGGCCGCGGCCCGCGTCGACGGCGTGACGACGATCCGCAACGCGAGCCCCAACTACATGGTGCAGGACCTGTGCTTCTTCCTGGAGCAGCTGGGCGTGCGCATCGACGGCATCGGCACCACCACGCTCGTCGTGCACGGCGTGCCGGACATCGCCGTGGACGTCGACTACTCCCCCTCCGAGGACCCGGTCGAGGCGATGAGCCTGCTGACCGCGGCGATCGTCACGCACTCGGAGCTGACGGTGACGCGGGCGCCGATCGAGTTCCTCGAGATCGAGCTGGCGATCCTGTCCGAGATGGGCCTGGAGTACGACCTGTCCGAGGAGTACACCGCGGCCAACGGGCGCACCCGGCTGGTCGACATCACGGTGCACCCCTCGGAGCTCAAGGCGCCGATCGACAAGATCCACCCGATGCCGTTCCCGGGCCTGAACATCGACAACCTGCCGTTCTTCGCCGTCATCGCGGCGAGCGCGGAGGGGTCGACGACGGTGCACGACTGGGTCTACGACAACCGCGCGATCTACCTCACCGAGCTGAACCGGCTCGGGGCGCGCGTGAAGCTGCTCGACCCGCACCGGGTGCTCGTCGAGGGCCCCACCCGCTGGTCCGGCGCGGAGGTGCTGTGCCCGCCGGCGCTGCGGCCCGCGGTGGTCGTCCTGCTGGCCATGCTGGCGGCCAAGGGCACCTCGGTGCTGCGCAACGTCGACATCATCGCCCGCGGCTACGAGCAGCTGGCCGAGCGGCTGGCGCCGCTGGGCGCGCAGATCGAGACCTTCAAGGACTGACGCGAGGAGCGGGCGACCGCACCCGCCGCACGCACGGACGCCCCCGCACCGGTCTCGACCGGTGCGGGGGCGTCCGTGCGTGCGGGGTGCTGCGGGTGCTGCGGGTGCTGCGGGCCGGTGCTCAGGCCTTCTTGGCGGTGCGGCGGGTGGTCGTCGCCGTCTTGGCGGGG
>NZ_JAAALL010000334.1 GCF_009906315.1 Kineococcus vitellinus
CCCCTCCGGCGTCCCCCCCGGCGCCCGCTCGGGCCGGGGAGCCCGGTGCGACGCCGCGGGACGCGCCCGGCGGGGCGCCGGGGGGGACGCCGGAGGGGACGCCGGAGGGCGCGCGCCGCTGACCGGGCCGGGCCCCGCAGGCGGCTACGCTGTCGCCACCATGCCTGCGAACATGCCCGTGAACGCGACCGTGCCCCCGCGCGGGACCCCGACGACCCCGTGGACGGAGCGAGCGAGGGTGATCCAGTGGTGAACGTCGACCTCGTCGTCGTCGGGTCCGGATTCTTCGGTCTGACGGTCGCCCGCCAGTGCGCCGAGGACCTGGGCCTGAGGGTCCTGGTGATCGACCGGCGCGACCACATCGGCGGCAACGCCTACTCGGAGGCGGAGCCGGAGACCGGCATCGAGGTGCACCGCTACGGCGCGCACCTCTTCCACACCTCCAACGAGCGGGTGTGGCAGCACGTCAACCGCTTCACGGGCTTCACGCCCTACGTGCACCGCGTCTTCTCGACGTACCGGGGCGGCGTCTTCTCGATGCCGGTCAACCTGCACACGATCAACCAGTACTTCGGGAAGTCCCTGTCGCCGGCCGAGGCGCGGGCGCTGGTGGCCGAGCAGGCCGGCGAGATCGACTCCGCCGCCGCGGACAACTTCGAGGACAAGGCGATCTCCCTCATCGGGCGCCCGCTCTACGAGGCGTTCTTCAAGGGCTACACCGCCAAGCAGTGGCAGACCGACCCGCGCGAGCTGCCCGGGGCCACGGTCACCCGCCTGCCGGTGCGCTACACCTACGACAACCGCTACTTCAACGACCGCTACGAGGGGCTGCCCGTCGACGGGTACACCCGGTGGCTGGAGCGGCTGGCCGACCACCCCAACATCGAGGTGCGGCTGCGGACGGACTTCTTCGACGCCTCCCAGGAGGTCTCGAAGGACAACGTGGTCGGCAACGTGCCGACGATCTACACCGGCCCCGTGGACACCTACTTCGGCGACGCCGAGGGCCGGCTGTCCTGGCGCACCCTGGACTTCGAGCAGGAGGTCCTGCCGGTCGGGGACTTCCAGGGGACCCCGGTCATGAACTACGCCGACGAGGACGTGCCCTACACGCGCATCCACGAGTTCCGGCACTTCCACCCCGAGCGGGACTACCCGAAGGACAAGACCGTGATCATGCGGGAGTTCTCCCGCTTCGCGGTCGAGGGCGACGAGCCCTACTACCCGGTGAACACCGCCGAGGACCGCCAGCGGCTGCTGGCCTACCGCGACCTCGCCTCCCGCGAGCGCGACGTCCTCTTCGGCGGCCGGCTGGGCACCTACAAGTACCTCGACATGCACATGGCCATCGGGGCGGCCCTGTCGATGGTGGACAACAAGCTGACCCCGCACTTCAAGGACGGAGCTCCTCTCGTGGCCGGTGGGGTGGACGCATGAGCACGGACGTGGGCACGGACGTCGGCACGCGCGGGAGCGCCCCCGCGGCGCTCGCCGCCGGCAGCGGGCTGGCCCCCGACGACGGGCGGTGGCGCGAGGTCCACCGCATCGTCTTCCCGGCCCGCACCGACATCGACGTCCTGCCGCTGTACGTGGACTTCTCCCAGTCCGAGGGCTACGCCTCGGCGGAGTCCGACAGCGTGGAGTTCGTCAACACCGGTGCCGGCGAGTCCGACACCGAGGCGGCCGGCGACCGGCGCAGCGTGAGCGTGCCCGCCGGCAAGCGGTACTCGCTGGGCACCTACTTCAACGCCTTCCCCGCCAGCTACTGGCGGCGCTGGACGCGCGCGGAGCAGGTCCGCTTCTCCGGGACGTTCGCCGGCTACGGCACCGTGACGCTGTACAAGTCCAACGCCCGCGGCTCGCGCCAGCGCGTCACCAGCTGGCGCGTGGACGGCGAGGCGCGCCTGAGCGAGGACCTCACCCTCGCCCCGTTCGCCGACGGCGGCTGGTACTGGATCGACCTGGCCGGCGGCTCCGAGGAGCTGACGCTGGTCGAGGCCGCCTGGAGCGCTCCCGTCGCCGACCGCGAGGCCGGCCGCGCGACCATCGGGATCACGACCTTCAACCGCCCCGACTACTGCGTGAAGACGCTGGAGGCGCTGGCCTCCGACGCCTCCGTGCTGGAGGTCCTCGACGAGATCGTCATCGTCGACCAGGGCACCCAGAAGGTGCGCGAGCAGGAGGGCTTCGAGGAGGTCGCCGCCCGGCTGGGCGCGACGCTGCGCATCGTCGAGCAGCCCAACCTCGGCGGCTCCGGCGGCTTCGCGCGCGGCATGTTCGAGACGGTGCTCGCCCGGCGCAGCCGCTACGCGCTGCTGCTGGACGACGACGTCAACATCGAGCCCGAGGGCATCGTGCGCGCCGTGCAGTTCGGCGACGCCTGCCGCAAGCCGACCCTCGTCGGCGGCCACATGTTCGACATGTACGACCGCTCGGTGCTGCACACCATGGGCGAGGCGGTCAACCTCTACCGCTTCTTCTGGGGCCCGGCCCGCGGCCTGTACCACGGCCACAACCTCGCCGCCTCCAACCTGCGGCAGACGCCGTGGATGCACCGGCGCATCGACACCGACTACAACGGCTGGTGGATGTGCCTGATCCCCGTCGAGGTGATCGAGCAGATCGGCCTCGCGCTGCCGGTGTTCATCAAGTGGGACGACGCCGAGTACGGCCTGCGCGCGCTCGAGCACGGCTTCCCGACGGTGTCGCTGCCCGGTGCGTGCGTGTGGCACGTGTCGTGGAACGACAAGGACGACACGATCGACTGGCAGGCGTACTACCACGAGCGCAACCGCTTCCTCGTGGCGCTGCTGTACTCGCCCTACGAGCGCGGTGGCCGCCTGTTCCGCGAGAGCAGCTACACCGACGTCAAGCACCTGATCTCCATGCAGTACTACGCGCAGGCGCTGCGCAACCGCGCCCTGACCGACCTGCTGCAGGGCCCGGACCACCTGCACCGCACGCTGGGCAGCACGCTGCCCGCCGTGCGCTCGCTGCGTGCGGAGTACCCGGACGCGCAGGTGGCCGCCGAGCCCGACGCCTACCCCACCCCCAAGCGCGGCAAGCCCGCGCACAAGGGCAAGGAGCCGCGCCCGCCGCGCAAGG
This sequence comes from Kineococcus vitellinus, assembly GCF_009906315.1. Classification (GTDB taxonomy): domain Bacteria; phylum Actinomycetota; class Actinomycetes; order Actinomycetales; family Kineococcaceae; genus Kineococcus; species Kineococcus vitellinus. The sequence continues at coordinate 3,106 of NZ_JAAALL010000334.1, forward strand.
GCACGCTGCTGCCGTGGGCCGCGCAGGCCGCGCTGCACCAGCTGCGCAGGCCCAGGCCGGAGGCCGCCGAGCGCCCCCAGGCGGTCCTGGCCGCCAGCGAGGGCAAGTGGTGGGAGCTGTCGATGTACGACAGCGCCGTGGTCTCCATGGCCGACGGCAAGGGGGCGGTCTGGTACCGCCGCGACGCCCGCCGCTTCCGCGACCTGATCACCGAGTCCGCCGCGCTGCACCGCCGGATGCTGACCGCCTGGCCGCAGCTGCGCCGCGCCTACAAGGACGCGCTGCCGCGGGTGACCTCGATGCAGGCCTGGGCGCAGACGTTCGGGGTGGACCTGGCCGACCCGGCGGACCGCCGGCCGGAGGGCTGACGCCGGTGTCCGCTGTCGCCACCTCCACCGGAGCAGCGGCACCGCTCGTCGCGCCCGGGCACGGGGCCGGCCTGCTGGACGTCCTGCGCTACCGGTACCTGCTCAAGCTGCTGGTCCGCAAGGAGATGCGGGTCCGCTACCGCGGCTCCGTCATGGGCCTGCTGTGGAGCTACGTCAAGCCGGGCGTGCAGTTCGCCGTCTTCTACTTCGCGATGGGCGAGTTCCTCAAGCTCAACGAGAGCGTGCCCAACTTCGCGGTGTACCTGTTCTCCGGCATCGTCGTGATCAACTTCTACACCGAGGCGTTCGGCAACGCGACGCGCTCGGTGGTGGGCAACGCGCCGCTCATCAAGAAGATCTTCCTGCCGCGCGAGCTGTTCTCGGTGAGCTCGGCGTGGGTGGCGGCCATCCACTTCCTGCCCCAGCTGGTGGTGCTGCTGCTGGCCTGCCTCATCACGGGCTGGCGGCCGCTGCCGCAGCAGCTGGCGGGGGCGGTGCTCGGCTTCGTCATCGTCGGCGTGCTCGCCGTGGGGCTCGGGCTGCTCTTCGGCGCGGTCAACGTGCTCTACCGCGACTTCGAGAACATCGTCGACCTGCTGCTCATGGTCGTCACGTGGACCTCGCCGGTCCTCTACGACTGGCAGAAGGTCGCCGACGCCGTGGGCCGCGACTCGTGGTTCCTCACCCTGTATCAGCTCAACCCCGTCACCGCGGCGGTGGAGCTGTTCCACTGGGCGTTCTGGTACCCCACCGGCGACGTGCGCGCCGCCGAGGTGCCGCCGGCGCTGCCGCCGCACCTGCTGTGGACGGGGCTGTGGGGGCTGCTCATCGCCCTGGCCCTGCTGGCGGTGGGGCAGCTGGTGTTCCGCCGCATCGAAGGCCGCTTCGCGCAGGAGCTGTGATGACCGTGACCTCCACCCCCCTGGAC
>NZ_JAAALL010000335.1 GCF_009906315.1 Kineococcus vitellinus
ATGATGGGGCGGTGAGCACCCCCTCCGGCCCTCCCCTCGCGGACTGGGCGACGCGGCCCTCCTACAAGCTGCGCCGCGGCCGCATGGGCGTCACCCGCCTGCAGGCCCTGCAGGAGCACGCGGCCCGCTTCGCCGTCCCCGACGGCGAGGGCCCCCTGGACCTGCGCGCGCTGTTCGGGACCGACGCCCCGGTCGTCCTGGAGATCGGGTTCGGCATGGGCGCGGCCACCCTGCAGATGGCCGAGGCCGACCCCGCCACCGGCGTGCTGGCCGCCGACGTGCACACCCCCGGGGTGGCCGCGCTGCTGCTCGGCCTGGACCGGCGCGGGCTGGGCAACGTCCGGGTGCTGGAGGGCGACGGGCGCCTGCTGCTGCAGCAGCGCATCGCCCCGGCCAGCCTGGCGGGGGTGCGGGTGTACTTCCCCGACCCCTGGCCCAAGCCCCGCCACCACAAGCGCCGCCTGGTCGACGCCGCGTTCGCGGCGCTGGTGGCCGACCGCCTCGCCCCCGGCGGGGTGCTGCACTGCGCGACGGACTGGGAGCCCTACGCGCAGCAGATGGCGAGGGTGCTGGCCGCCGAGCCGGGGCTGGTGCTGGAGGCGTCTCGCGAGCGGCCGGACTGGCGGCCGCTGACCCGCTTCGAGGTGCGCGGGCTGGAGCGCGGGCACCTCGTGACGGACCTGATCGCCCGCCGCGCCGGGACGCCGGCGCGCTGAGGCGCACGGCCGCCTCCGCGTCGTGGTGCAGGTGCACCCGGTCGCGGCCGGCCCTCGGGCCGGAGGACGCGGGTGGCGGGCGGCCGAAAGGGTCGAGAGCGGGCCCCGCGGGCGCCCGGGTGGGGCATCATGAGCGCTCCCGCCGAGGGTGGAACCACCGCCCGTCCGTCTCGACCCCGGCCCGACCGACAGGACCACCGTGAAGATCGTCTACTACAGCTTCGGGGGCCGCTACTCCGACAACCCGCGGGCCCTGCACCAGCGGCTGCTGGCCCGCGAGGCCGCCGGGGAGCCCGGGGAGGGCGCCGAGCACCTGTGGCTGGCCGGCCCCGGGCGCGCCTTCCCCGCCGGCACGGCCACCGCGGCGCTGGGCACGCCGCAGGCGCTGCGGGCGCTGAGCGCGGCGGACCTGGTGATCGCCGACAACCACGTGCCCGTCTGGGACAAGCGCCCCGGCACGACGTACCTGCAGACCTGGCACGGCACGCCGCTGAAGCGGATCCACCGGGACGCGCACTTCACCTCCCCCGAGGGTGAGGACGTCCTGGCGCGCCTGGACGACGACATCGCCCGCTGGGACCTGCTGCTGGCCCCCAGCCGGGCCGCGGAGGCGCCGCTGCGCGCGGCGTTCGGCTTCCCCGGGCCGATGCCCGTGACGGGCTACCCGCGCAACGACGCCCTGCTCGCCCCGGACGCGGCGCAGCGGCGCGAGCGGGTCCGCGCCGCGCTGGGCATCGACGAGGGCCGCACCGCGGTGCTGTACGCGCCGACCTGGCGCGACGACGACCGCTACGGCGACGGCCCGGACTTCCGCCTGGCGCTGGACCTGCAGCGCTTCAGCGAGCGCCTCGGCGGCAGCCACACGCTGCTGCTGCGCCTGCACTACCTGGTGCCGGACGCGCTGCAGGGCGTGGACGTCCCCGGGGTCGTCGACGTCTCGCGCCACCCGGACATCAACGACCTGTACCTGGCCGCGGACGTCCTGGTCACCGACTACTCCTCGGCGATGTTCGACTTCGCCGTCACCGGCAAGCCGGTCGTCTCCTTCGTCTACGACCTGGAGCGCTACCGCGACGTGCTGCGCGGTTTCTACTTCGACCTGGAGGGGATCGCCCCCGGTCCGCTGGTGCGCACCTCCGAGGAGGTGCTGGACGCCGTGTCGGACCTGGACGACGTCCACACGCGCTTCAAGGACCGCTACGAGGTGTTCCAGGAGCGGTTCTGCCACGCCGAGGACGGCCGCGCGGCCGACCGCGTGCTGGACCTCGTCCTGCCCGCAGCGGGCGCGCGCCGCTGATCCCGCGCCGGTCCCGGGGGGACTCCCCCGGGATCAGCGCAGCAGGTCCGGCTCCTGGAACGGCACCCCGTGCACGTGGGTGGCCAGGAACGCGAACACCGTCTCGTACCAGAGGATCGCGTGCTGCGGGGTGAGCACCCAGTGGTTCTCGTCGGGGAAGAGCAGGAACCGGTGCGGCAGGTCGGCCGGGTCGCCGGACCAGTGCCGGTTCAGCTCCCACCACAACCGCAGCGCCTCCCCGACCGGCACCCGGTAGTCCTTGTCGCCGTGGATGACGAGCATCGGCGTGGTGATGCGCTCCACGTGCGCGGCCGGGTCGTTGGCCGCGACCATCTGCGCCGTCATCTCCCGCGACCAGTAGTGCGCGGCGTCGGTCGTCGGGCCGAACTGCTCCAGCGCCCACAGGCCCGCGTGGGTGACGATCGCGCGGAAGCGGTCGGTGTGCCCGGCGATCCAGTTCGCCACGTACCCGCCGAAGGAACCGCCCATCGCGGCGGTGCGCGAGGCGTCCAGGTCCTCGCGGGCCAGCGCGGCGTCGGTGAGGGCCATGAGGTCGGTGTAGGGCGCCTGGCCCCAGGCGCCCCAGCCGCGGGCCAGGAACTCCGGGCCGTACCCCGTCGACAGGGCCGGGTCGGGCAGCAGCACCGCGTAGCCGCGGGCCGTCGCCAGCCAGGGGTTCCACCGCCACGACCACGCGTTCCACGACCCCAGCGGGCCGCCGTGCACCCACAGCAGCAGCGGGGCCGGGTCCTCGGCGGCGGCGGTGCGCGGCAGCGCGAGCCAGGCGCGCAGCGGGCTGCCGTCGGCGGCGGTGGTGCGCACCTCGGTCAGCGTGCCCGGCAGCTCCGGCGCGGGCGCCGGCCCCGGCAGCGCGACGGGCTCCTGCCCGGCGGTGCGGGCGTCGAGGCGGACCACGGCGGGCGGGGCGTCCACGGCCGAGCGCACGGCGTAGACGTGCGCCCCGTCGGGGGAGACCTGCAGGCTGCCGTAGGCGCCCGCGTCGGCGCTCAGCCGCGTCACCCGCCCGGAGGCGAGCTCGACGCGGAACACCGGCGCCGCGCCGGAGTCGTCGACGGCCAGGAACAGCTCGTCGGAACCCGGCCCCCACTGCGGGGCGCCGCCCCAGACGTCCCAGCCCGCCACGACGTCGCGGGGAGCGGCGGAGGCGTCGAGGGGGACGACGACCAGGCGCAGCGTCGGCGGCGCCGCGGGCGTGCTCACCGACTCGGCCAGCGCCGCGACCCAGCGCCCGTCCGGGGAGACGGCGAGCGCGCCGAACTCGCGGCCGGGCTCGTCGGCGACGACGCGGGGCTCGCCCCCGGCGGTCGGGATCGCCACGACCCGCACGTGCTGCTCGCCGCGGGGGCGGGGCAGCGTCTCGGTGGTCACGAGCTCCGCGCCGTCGGGGGTGAGCACGGCCGAGGCCTCGTCGTAGCGGCGGCCGGGGGCGGGGGTGAGGTCGCTCCACGCCGCGAGGGCGCGCTCCCCCGCGGGCCCCTCCGCGGGCAGCGCCGCGGCGAGGTAGCGGGGCTGGCCGGGACCGAGGTCGGAGTCCCAGTACCGCACCGGGTAGCCCGAGTGCAGGACCGCGGAGACCTTCTTGCCCGTGCGCGCCGCGCGCCGCACCGCGTCGGAGGACGGGCCGTCCGCGGAGGCGTCGGAGCCGGGCAGCGTCGAGGACGTCACGACGACGAGGTCGCCGCGGCGCGCGGTGAGCGGGTTCGCGATCCCGCCGGGGCGGGTGCCGACGACGCGGGCCTCCCCCGCCGGCGGCAGCGCCCACAGCGCGGCGGGGGCGTCCTCGCCGGCCTCCGCCGCGGCCTGCGGGTCGGGGCGGGCGGAGGTGAACAGCAGCGTGCCGTCGGGCGTGAAGGCGGGGGCGGCCTCGGCGGCGGCGCCGCGCGTCAGCCGGCGCGCCGGGCGCTCGCCGGCGGGGTCGACCTCCCACAGCGCGCCGCGCCAGCGCGTGGCGTCGGGGGTCGGGGTCGCCACGGTGGTCACCAGGCGGGTGCCGTCGGGCGAGAGGGTGAGCCCGGCCAGGCGCGGCAGCGCGGCGAAGGCGTCGAGGTCGGCGAACGGTCCGGGCGCGCGAGCGGGTTCGGCCACGGACCAGTCCTACCGCAACGGGCCGCGGCGGGACGGGCCGCGGCGGGAGGTGTCGGACCGCGGCGGGACACTGGCCGCGTGGACGTCCCGGCCGAGCTGCGCACCGCCGCCGCGCCCGGCGCGGACCTGGCGCTGGTCGTGGTCCCGGCCGGGCTGGGGCTGGCGGTGCCCGGCCGGCGCTGGGCGGTGCCGGGCGGGGCCGCGGGCAGCGCCGCGCTGCTGGCGCGCCTGGAGGAGCTGCTGCGGCCGCGCTGGACCTGGTGGGCGGCCGC
>NZ_JAAALL010000336.1 GCF_009906315.1 Kineococcus vitellinus
GCATCGACGGCTTGCAGGCCACCATCGCGGCGGCGGTGGAGGAGCAGAGCGCGACCACCAGTGAGATGGTGCGCAACGTCACCGAGGTCTCCACCGGCTCCCAGGAGATCGCCTCCAACATCTCCGGGATCGCCGCTTCGGCGGATCAGACGACGGCGGGGGCCAGCCACACGGCTTCGACGGCGGGGGAGGTCTCGCGCACGGCGGTGCAGTTGAACGAGCTGGTGGCCTCCTTCACCCTGCCCCGCACCTGAGGGCCCCGCACCTGAGGGCCCCGCACCTGAGGGCCTGACAGCTCCTCACCTGAGCACCCGGCCGGTGATCTTCCACGGTGCACCGTGGAAGATCACCGGCCGTCGTGCGTCCCGGGGGTTCTCAGGTCCCTGCCGACGCGTCACCGGCTGCGGGCGCCCGGCACCGCGACCTGGCCGGGGAGTTCCCCGGCGACGGTGTCGAGGAACTCCCCCAGCGCACCCGGGACGGCGGAGACGGCGATCCAGCGGCGGTAGGCCTCGCGCCAGATCGTCAGGGTCAGGCCGGCGGCCAGGCTCGCCTCGTCGGCGTCCACGCCCTGCGCGCGCAGGAACTGCTCGGACTGCTGCTGCCAGCGCAGCTGCTGGGCGAGGTCGCGGGCCCGCAGGGCGGGGTTCTCCTCCAGCACGCGCTCCCGCGCGCACTTGGCCTCGGCGTCCTCGCCGGCGGCCGCGGCGAGGACGCGCACGCCGTGCAGCAGCCGGGCCAGCGGCGGGGCGTGCGCCCCGGCGGCCGCGGCTGCCCGCAGGACGTCGGCGAAGGCGTCCTCGTCGGCGGCGAACATCGCCTCGTCCTTGTCGCGCACGTGGCGGAAGAAGGTGCGCGTGGACATGTCCGCGGCGTCGGCGATCTCGGCGACCGTCGTCGCCTCGTAGCCCTGCTCGGCGAACAACCGCAGGGCGTGCTCGGCCAGCGCGCGCCGGGTCGCGGCCTGCCGGCGTTCACGAGGGGTCGTCCGCTCCACGGCCTCATCTCAGCACACGACACCTTGACAGGACGAGTCGACATGACACATCGTGCCACAACGACGTGACGAGACGCGTCGATCCTCAGCTGACAGGAGCCCTCCCGTGGACGTCACCGGTTCCACCGCACTCATCACCGGCGCCTCCGGCGGCATCGGCGCCGGCATCGCCACGGCGCTGGCCGCCCGCGGCGCCGACGTCGTCCTGGTCGCCCGCCGCGCCGACGAGCTGGAGGCGCTGGCCGCCGGCATCCGCGCCCGCTCCGGCCGCCGGGCCCTCGTCGTCCCCCTGGACCTGTCCACCCCCGACGCCGGCGCCCGGGTGCAGGAGGCGCTCGGCGGCCGGTCCGTCGACGTGCTGGTCAACAACGCCGGTTTCGGGTTGTCCGGCCGGCTGGCCGACACCCCGGACCTCTCCCGCCTGGGCGCGATGGTCACGCTGAACTGCACGACACTGACCGACCTCACCGCCCGCTTCCTGCCCGCCATGCTCGAGCGGGGTTCCGGAGCGGTGGTCAACATCGCCAGCATGGCCGCCTACCTGCCCGCACCCGGTTTCGCCGCCTACGCGGCGTCGAAGGCCTTCGTGCTCTCGCTGACCGAGGCGCTGTGGGCCGAGACGCGCGGCACCGGCGTCCGCGTCGCGGCCCTGTCCCCCACGGTGACCGAGACGGGGTTCTTCGACGTGGCCGGGCAGGCCGCGGGCGCCGGGCTGCGCCGGCGCAGCGTCGAGCAGGTGGTCGCCACGTTCTTCGACACCCTCGACGCCGACCGCCCCGTCGTGGTCGACGGCCGGCGCAACGAGGTCCTCGCGGCCACGTCCCGCCTCGTGCCCAGGACGCCGTTCCTGCGCGTCCTGGGACCGCGCTTCGCCGACAGGGTCTCCACCCCCGCAGCGCACTGACAGCGCCGGGCCCGCCGGCCCCGCCGACGCGGCGACGTCGGCGGAGCCGGGCGCGCGGTGACATGGATGTGACGATGACGCGCAGCGGGTGCCGAGGGTGACCGGCGGCGCCTGCGACGCACCGCTGAGCCGCCGGCTCACCCTGCCGCCCGACCCGGGTGCGGCCCGGCGGGCCCGCCGCCTGGTGCGCGAGGTGCTGGAGGCCGCCGGGCGGCCGGAGTGGGTCGACGCGGCGGAGCTCGCGGTCAGCGAGCTGGTCACGGACGCGGCGCTGCACGCGCGCACCCCGGTCGAGGTCGGCGTCGAGGTGCACCGGCAGCACGCCCGCGTGCAGGTGCGCGACTCCAGCCCCGCCCTGCCGGCGCAGCACCACTACGGCGAGCAGGTCACCACCGGGCGCGGGATGGCGCTGGTGGCGGCGGTGAGCAGCGAGTGCGGCACGACGAGCCTGCCCGACGGCAAGGTGGTCTGGTTCGAGCTGCGGGCGCTGGACGAGGAGCCCGGCGAGGAGGAGCTGCTCGCGGCGTGGGACGAGGACCGGTGGGGCGAGCCCGAGGGGACCCCCGGCGCACCGGGGCCGCCCGGGCCGCGGCCGAGGAGGCCCGGCGCAGCGCGCCGCCCGCCGCCGACCCCGCCACCGGGCTGCCGGTGGCGGCTGCTGGCGCTGCCGGGGCAGGCCGAGGTCGTCGCCGTGCGCGACCGGGTGTGCGAGGAGGTGCAGAGCCAGCTGCACGGCGGTCCCCCGCGCGCGTGGCAGGTGGCTGTCGACGCCGGCAGCCGCATCGTCGCGGTCGGCGGAGACGGTGGGGCCAGCACCGACGGCGCCGGGGCGCCGGCCGCTCCCTGAGGCTCAGGGCCGCGTGCCCTGCGGGCTCGTGGCGGCCTCCTGCCACGTCGACCACTCGGGGTCGAAGCCGTCCAGGTGGCGGAAGAGCAGGGCGATGTCCAGCAGCACGTGGGCGAGGTTGTCAGCGGTCAGCTCGCGCCCGTCGCGCACCGCCCGCCGGTACTGCTGCACGAAGCCGGCCCAGCCGGCGCGGGCCGCGGCGTCGGCGTCGGCCAGCCCGAACAGCGGGCTCGTGGAGCGCGCCTCGCGCTCCACGAAGGCGGCGAGCGCGTCGGCGGTGGCACGAGGCATCGACGGATCCAGCACGGGCCCCATCCTCGGGCACGCGCGGCAGCGGGACCGCCGCCGGGGCGGGGGTTGACACGGGCGCACCGGAGGCAAAAACTAAACCTCGTGGTTCACCATCAGTTCGCCGCCCTCGGCGACCCGACCCGCCTGGCCATCGTCGAGCGGCTCGTGCGCGGCCCGAGCTCGGCCGGCGACCTCGCGGCGCCGACGACGCTCTCGCTGCCGGCCGTGCTCAAGCACGTGCGCGTGCTCGAGGACGCCGGCCTGGTGACGACCGTCAAGCGCGGGCGCGTGCGCGAGTGCCGGCTGCGCGAGGACGCGTTCGTCGCCGTGGCCACGTGGACCGCGCAGCAGCAGGCGCTCTGGTCGACCCGGCTGGACGCCCTCGGCACCCTCCTGGAGGACACGTGACCACCACCCCGCTCCTGTCGTTCGACCTCGAGCGCACCTACCCCGCACCACCCGAACGGGTCTGGGCCGCCTGGACCCGCGCCGACCTGCTGCGGCGCTGGGTCTGCCCCGACCCGGACTGGCGCGTCTCGAGCTGCGAGGTCGACCCCCGCGCGGGCGGGGGCTACCGGCTGCGCTTCGGCCCCGCCCCGGCCGGCGACGCGTACGCCGAGGACGCGACCTTCGCGGTCTTCGAGCCCGTGCAGCGCCTCGTGCTCGACGTGCTCACCTCCGGGGAGGGCATGGCCGAGACCTCCCGCTGCACGGTGCTGCTGCTGCCGGTCGGCGGCGGCACCCGCCTCGAGCTCACCGTCGAGGGGGTCTCGGGCCCCGAGGCCGCCGAGGGCCTGCGGACCGGGTGGCAGGGGTGCCTGGAAGGCATCGCCGAGCACCTCGACGACGCCGCCTGACGACGCCTCCTGACGACGACGCCTCGGCGCCGCCCGACGACGAGGGCGCGGGGGCGCCTCACTCCAGCACGAGCAGCGGGGCGCCCTGGGCGACGGGCCCACCGGCCTCGACGCGCACCGCGCGGACCGTCCCGGCGCGCGGGGCGGTGACGGGGGTCTCCATCTTCATGGCCTCCAGCACGACGAGGAGCTCCCCCCGCTCGACCTCCGCGCCCTCCTGCACGGCCACGCGGACGACCGTGCCGTCCATCGGAGCGGGCACGGCACCGGGTTCGGCGCCGGTTGCAGCGGAGCCGGACCGCCTGCCCCGCCGGCGGTCCGCGGGGGGCGCGGCGGCGGACGACGAGGGCCCGTCGGGGTCCTCGGCGGGCAGCGTCACGGTGACGCGGCGGCCGTCGACCTCCAGCACGAGCGTGCGGCGCTCCCCCGCCGGCGCGTCACCGT
>NZ_JAAALL010000337.1 GCF_009906315.1 Kineococcus vitellinus
CCCTCCGCGCGTGGCCCCCTCCTCGCCGGGCACGGCCACCAGGAGCAGGCCCCGCTCGCGGGCGGCGGCCAGCTCCTGCAGCGACGGCGGGTCGTCGTCGGCGACCGGGTCCATGCCGACGGCGCGGAACAGCGCGCCCGCCGCCACCTCCACCTCGCGCAGGCGGGGCAGGTCGGCGGGGCGTGCCGAGCGGACCACGGGGCGGACCACGGGGGCGACCACGGGGCGACGCTGGCACGGCGGCGGGGGCCGGCGCAGCCCCTTTCCCGCGCCCGCCCGCGGACCGTGCCGTCGGTAGCCGCGCTTGACATCGCCCGCGAAACCTGGGATAATCCCTGCACAACCTCGGAGCTGGCGTCAGCCGCCCGGGGTTTCGTCGTCCCCGGGCACGGGCCGCCCCTCGACGGGGCTGGAGTAGACGACCGAGGTCGTGATCGACCCCAGCGTCGCCAGCCGTCCCGTCAGCTGCTCCAGGTGGCGCATGTCGCGCGCCAGGACGGTGAGCACGAAGCAGTCCTCACCCGTGACGTGGTGCGCCTCGAGCACGAACGGCGTCCGCGCGACGAGGTCGTGGAAGGGCTTGTAGTTGCCGGTGGGGTACTTCAGCCGCACCAGCGCCCGGACGCCGAGGCCGACGGCCGCCGGGTCCACGACGGCCCGGTAGCCGCGCACGACCCCGGCCTCCTCCAGCCGCCGCACGCGCTCGACGACGGCGGAGGCGGACATCGCCACCCGCCGGCCCAGCTCGGCCCACGGCTGCCGGCCGTCGGCCTGCAGCTCGGCGAGGATGCGGCGGTCGGTCTCGTCGAGGATCACCCGGTGATCGTGCCGCACCGCCGCGGATCCCGCGGCCGAACCGCCCGCACGCCGTGGAGAGGCCCTGGGAGGCGCCGCGCCGCGCGCCTAGCGTCGTGGACGTGCAGATCACCGACACCCTCGACCCCGCCCTCGCCGTCGCCGAGCTCGAGCGCCGGCTCGCGCTGGGCACCGACCCCAGCGACGTCCACGCCGCGCTCACCGCCCGCACCCCCGGCTTCGTCGTCGTCGACAGCCGCGGCGAGGAGGCGTGGGCGCAGGGCCACGTGCCCGGGGCGCTGCACCTGCCGACCGCCCGGATCGCCGCCGAGGCCGCCGGGCTGGTCGACCCCGGCCTCGTCGTCGTCACCTACTGCTGGGGCCCCGGCTGCAACGGGGCGACCCGCGCGGCGCTGGCGTTCGCGCGCCTGGGGTACCGGGTCAAGGAGGTGCAGGGCGGGTTCGAGTACTGGGCGCGCGAGGGCCTGCCCGTCGAGGTGGACGGGGTCGTGCACCGCTCCGCGCCCGACCCGCTCACCGCCCCGGCCGACCACGCCGTGAGCTGCGCCTGCTGAGGTCCCTGCAGACGTCCCCGCAGACGTCCCCGCAGACGTCCCCGCCGAGGGTCCCTGGCCCCGCCGCCCGCGCGCCCGGTAGACAGTCCCCGTGCGCATCGACCTCACCGGGAAGACGGCCCTCGTCACCGGCTCCTCGCAGGGCATCGGGCTGGCCGTCGCGGCGGGGCTGGCGGGCGCGGGGGCGCGCGTGGTCCTCTCCGGCCGCGACGAGGGCAGGCTCGCCGCGGCGGCCGCGGGCGTCCGGGAGCGCGAGGGGGTGCCGCAGGACGGCGTGCGCTGGGTCGCGGCCGACATCACCACCGACGACGGGCACGCCCGGCTCGTCGAGGCGGTGCCCGACGTCGACGTCCTCGTCAACAACCTCGGCGTCTTCGGCTCCGCCGACCCGCTGGCCATCAGCGACGACGAGTGGCGGCGCTACTTCGAGGTCAACGTCCTCACCGCCGTCCGCCTCACCCGCCACTACCTGCCCGGCATGAGCGGCCGCGGCTGGGGCCGGGTGCTCTACACCTCCAGCGACTCCGCCGTCGTCACCCCGGCCGAGATGATCCACTACGGCGTCTCCAAGACGGCGCTGCTGGGGGTGCACCGCGGTTTCGCGAAGGCGGCCGCCGGCACGGGCGTGACCGTCAACAGCGTCCTGGCCGGCCCCACGCACACCGGTGGCGTCGAGGACTTCGTGCGCGAGCTCGTCCCCGGCGACCTGCCGTGGGAGGAGGCGCAGCAGCGCTTCATGGCCCGGCACCGCCCCCAGTCGCTGCTGCAGCGGCTCATCGAACCGGAGGAGATCGCGAACATGGTCTGCTACCTGGCCTCCCCGCTGGCGTCGGCGACGACGGGTGCCGCGGTGCGCGTCGACGGCGGCTACGTCGACGCGATCCTGCCGTGAGCGCCGTCGAGCCCGGCGACGGTGCCGAGAACGAGGTCCTGCGCGTCCCGGAGGTCACCCGGGGCTTCACCGGCCGCCGTCGCCGGCGCACCGAGGCGCTGCCGCCCGGGCAGTACCGCACCGACGACTTCCCCGTGCTCTCCGCCGGCCCCACCCCGCGCGTGGACACCGACGAGTGGCGCTTCACCATCACCACCGAGACGGGCAGCTCCCACCACTGGGACTGGAACGGCCTGCAGCGGCTGCCGCGCGACTCCTTCGACACCGACCTGCACTGCGTGACGCGCTGGTCGAAGTTCGGCACCCGCTGGTCCGGGTACCCCCTGGACGCGTTCTTCGACAGGGTGCAGACCTCGGCCGGGCACGCGCTCGTCACCAGCTACGGCGGCTACACGACGAACCTGCCGGTCGCCGACCTGCTCGGCGGGCGGGCCTGGATCGTCACCGGCTACGACGGGCAGCCGCTGGAACCCGTGCACGGCGGGCCGGCCCGGCTGCTCGTCCCGCACCTGTACCTGTGGAAGTCGGCGAAGTGGGTGCGCTCGATCACCCTGTCCGACGAGCAGGAGCTCGGGTTCTGGGAACGCGTCGGCTACCACGCCTACGGCGACCCGTGGAGCGAGCAGAGGTACTCCCTCTGAACGGCTGGCGCGCAGCCCGGGTCGCCGACGTGCGGGCCGAGAGCGCGAGCGCGCGCACCCTCGTCCTCGACGTCCCCGACTGGCCCGGCCACCTCGCCGGCCAGCACCTCGACGTGCGCCTGACCGCCCCCGACGGCTACCAGGCCGTCCGCTCCTACTCGCTGGCCTCGGCGGCGGCGCCCGCGGGCCGGACCCTCGTCGAGATCGGCGTGGAACTGCTGGAGGAGGGGGAGGTGTCCTCCTTCCTCGTGGAGGAGGTGCGCCCCGGTGACGTGCTGGAGGTGACGGGGCCGCTGGGCGGCTGGTTCGTGTGGCGCCCCGGCACCCTGGAACCGGTGCAGCTCATCGGCGGCGGTTCCGGCGTGGTGCCGCTGCTGTCGGTGGTGCGCACCCACGCGCAGGTCCCCGCGGCGCCGCAGCTGCGGCTGCTGCTGTCGGTGCGTTCCCCGGCGGTGGCCATGTACCGGGCGGAACTGCTGGAGCGCGCCGCCACCCAGCCGGGTTTCTCCCTCGAGGTCGTCTGGACGCGCGAGGTGCCGCCCGGCGAGGTGGCCCGCCCCGGGCGGCTGGACGCGCGGCGCCTCGCCACCGCCGCGCTCCCGCCCGCGCAGCGGCCGCTGTGCCTGGTGTGCGGGCCGACGCCGTTCGTCGAGCACGTCGCGGAGCTGCTCGTGGCGGCCGGCCACGACAGCGGGCGGATCCGCACCGAGAGGTTCGGTTCCGCCCGCTGACCCGCCCGCCGCCTTCGCGCGCCCTCAGGGGGTCGCGCTCAGAGGGTCGTGGCCAGTTCCCGGGCGGCGGCGTGCGCGGCGGCGAGCTCGGCCTCGCTGCGCTCGCGCAGGGCGGCGAGGTCGGGCAGCCGGTCAGCGAGCGTCGCGCTGGTCTGCACGAGGTGCACCTGCATGCCCAGCGAGGCGCCGAGCACGATCTGCAGGACGGGCACCCCGTGGTCCCAGCCCTCGGTCGGCGTGCCCGTGTCGTAGGTCGCGCCGCGGCTGCTGACGACGACGGCGTGCCGGCCGGCCATCGGCCGGCTGCCCTCGCCGGCGAGCACGCCGGGGACGTGGACGTTGTCGATCCACACCTTCAGCGTCGAGGGGACCGTGTAGTTGTACAGCGGCGCGCCGATGACGACGACGTCCGCGGCGAGCAGCTCGGCCTGGATCGTCTCCATGATCCGCTCCTGCTCCGGGGGCAGCGGGATCCCGGGCTTGCGGTCGGCCGCCGCCCAGTGCAGCTCCGCGTGCGCCAGGTGCGGCAGCGGATCGGTGTGCAGGTCCCGGTAGGTGACCGTGTGGTCGTCCCCGCGCGCCCTCCACGCGTCGGCGAAGGAGGCGGTGACGGCCCGCGACCGCGACGTCGCGAGGTCGGCCGAGGAGTCCAGGTGCAACAGGTGCGGCATGGCGCGAGGCTACCCACCCGCCACCGCAC
>NZ_JAAALL010000338.1 GCF_009906315.1 Kineococcus vitellinus
GTCCGGCGGGGTCTGCATCACGCTGGAGATGCAACCACCCCCCGGCCCGACACGCCCGTCGGCCCCGCTGGGCCGCTGCGGCGTGTCGCCGCTAGCGTCCGCTGCGTGAGCCCCTCCCCGTCGTCCCCCGACGTGACGGTCGTGGTCGCCACCCGCGACCGCGCCGACGACCTGCGCGCCACCCTGCCGCGCCACGAGGGCCCGGTGGTGCTCGTGGACAACGGCTCCAGCGACGGCAGCGTGGAGGTGGTGCGGGCCGAGGCCGCGCGCCGCGAGCGCGAGGGCCTGCCGCCGCTGACGCTGCTGCAGCCGGGGCGCAACCTGGGCGCCACGGCCCGCAACCTGGGCGTGCGGGCGGCCCGCACGGAGCTCGTGGCCTTCGCCGACGACGACTCGTGGTGGGAGCCGGGGGCGCTGGCGCGCGCGCAGGGGGTCTTCGCCGCGCACCCGCGCCTGGCGCTGCTGGCCGGGCGCACGCTCGTGGGGCCCGAGGACGTGCTGGACCCGATCTGCGCGGACATGGCCACCGCGCCGTGGGGGCGCAGCCCGGACCTGCCCGGCCCGGACGTGCTGGGCTTCCTGGCGTGCACGGCGATCGTGCGCCGCGAGGCGTTCCTGGCGGTGGGCGGCTTCGACGAGGTGGTCTTCTTCGCCGGCGAGGAGGAGCGCGTCACCTACGACCTCGTGGCGGCCGGGTGGGGGCTGGCGTACGTGGCGGACGTGGTGGCCCACCACCACCCCTCCGTCAGCCGCTCCCCCGCGCACGTGCGCCGCGAGCTGCTGGGGCGCAACTACCTGCTGACGGCGTGGATGCGCCGGCCCCTGCCGGTGGCGGCGGCGCGCACCGCGCGGTGGTTGCTGGAGGGCGGGGAGCACCGGCGCTCGGTGCTGGACGCGGCCCCGCGGCTGCCGCGCGCGCTGCGGGCCCGCCGGCGCCCCTCGGCGGAGGTCGAGCGGCGGCTGCGCCTGGTCGGCGGGGACGCGGCGTGAGCGCCGTGGAGCGGGAGCGCGGGGCGGCGGGGGTCGCGGCGGCGCCGGGCCCGGTGCCCGGGGGCCCGCCGCACGAGCGCGTGAGCGTCGTGCTCATCACCTGGCAGCGGCGCGAGGAGGCGCTGCTGGCGGTGGACCGGCTGCTGCGGCTGCCGGAGCGCCCGCGGGTGCTCGTGCTGGACAACGGTTCCACCGACGGCACGGCGGACGCGCTGCGCCGGCGCCACCCGCGCGGCAGCGCGGGCGGGGAGCGCCTCGACGTCGTCGTGCTGCCGGAGAACCAGGGGGCCGTGGCCCGCAACACGGGCGTCGCGACGGCCACCACCCCCTACGTCGCGTTCTGCGACGACGACACGTGGTGGGACCCGGGTTCGCTGGAGCGCGCCGCCGACGTCCTGGACGCCGACCCGCGCGTCGCGGTGCTCACCGCGCGCATCGTGGTCGAACCCGGGGGCGTGGAGGACGACATCGTGGCGGAACTGCGCGACTCCCCCGTCCAGGGCGCCCCGGGGTTGCCCGGACCGGCGCTGGGCAGCTTCCTCGCCGGCGCTTCCGTGGTGCGCCGCAGCGCTTTCCTGGCCGTGGGCGGTTTCTCCAAGCGGCTGTGGCTGGGTGGGGAGGAGGAACTGCTGGCCGCCGACCTCGCGGCCGCGGGCTGGGAGCTGTGCTACCTGGAGGACCTGCAGGTCCACCACCAGGCGTCGGTGCTGCGCGAGTCCGCGCGGCGGCGGCGCAACGGCATCCGCAACACCCTGTGGTTCACCTGGCTGCGGCGGCCGCTGCCGGCGGCGACCCGGCGCACCCGCGACCTGCTGCGGACGCTGCCGCGCGACCGCACCAGCGCCCTCGGCGTGCTGGACGCCGTCGGCGGGCTGCCGTGGCTGGTGCGCGAGCGGCGGGTGCTGCCGCCGCACGCCGAGGCGCGCTTCGCCGCGTTGGAGGAGTCCCAGCGCACCTCGAAGTCGCGCAACTACGCGTGAGGGCGCCCCGTCGGCGCACGCCCGCCGCGGCCCGGGAGGGGTCGCGGCGGGGCTCGCGGCGCGTTCCGCGGGAGGCGCTGGAGCGCTGCTGACGCGGTGCTGGAGCGGTCCTGGCGCGGTCCGGTTGCCGACCCCCCGGGTCGGTGCTCGACTGAGGCCCGCCGGGTGCAGCAGGTCGCCTGGGCAGTCCAGCAGCACCCGCTCCCGGGAGGACCCCGCCATGACCGCACCGACGTCTCACCGACCGGACGATCTGGTGCTCGACCACCTCGACCTCGCCCAGTCGCTCGCGGCCCGCTACCGCAACCGCGGTGAGAGCTTCGACGACCTGGTCCAGGTCGCCTACCTCGGCCTCGTCAAGGCCGCCCACCGCTACCGCCCCGACGCCGGCTCCTCCTTCGCGGCGTACGCGGCCCCCACCATCACCGGCGAGATCCGCCGCCACTTCCGCGACCACGGCTGGGACGTGCGCCCGCCGCGGCGCCTGCAGGAGCTGCGCGCGCGGCTGCGCACCGTCCAGGCGGACCTGGAGCAGCGCGGCGGGTGCACCGACGAGGCCCTCGCCGCGGAGCTGGGCGCCACCGTTGCCGAGGTGCGCGAGGCCCGGCAGGCCTCGAACGCGTACTCGGCCGTCTCGCTGGACGCCCGCTACGGCGGCGACGGCGACGACACCACCCTCGCCGACACCCTGGTGGCCGAGGGCGACGGCGCCGCCGCCGTCGACGACCTCGTCGCCCTCGCGGACGCCACCTCCGACCTGGGCGGGCGCGAGCGGCGCATCCTCGCCCTGCGCTTCTACGCCGACGCGACGCAGTCGCAGATCGCCGCCGACCTCGGCATCAGCCAGATGCAGGTCTCCCGGCTGCTGTCGGCGCTGCTGCGCCGGCTGCGCGAGCGGCTCACCGATCAGGTCCCCGTGCGCGCCGTCGGGTCCAGCGAGCGCGGCCGCATGGCCGGCGAGTCGGTGCCGACGTGGTCGCGCATCCCCTCGAACAGCTCCGCCAGCACGTCCTGGGCGGCGTGAGCCGGGCGCCAGCCCAGCTCCTCGCGCACCCGTGAGGTGTCCAGCAGCGGCACGCCCATCCCCATGTCGAACCAGCCGGGCTGCACGGGGTGGACCTTGGCGTGGTAGCTGGCCTGCACCGCCAGGCGCGCCAGCCGGTGGCCCACGGGCACCAGGCGCCCGGCCCGCAGCACCCGGCCGAGGTCCCGGCCCCCGAGGACGGGCTCGTCGGCGACGTTGAAGGCGCCGCGCGGGGTGCGCTCGAGCATCCGCGCGATGGCGTCGGCCAGGTCCTCGGCGTGCACCACCTGGAAGCGCACCCCCCGCGGCAGGGGCAGCACGGGCAGCGGCACCCGGCCCAGCAGCCGGGTGGGCGTGAGCACCCCGGCGAAGTAGCGCGCGAGCTCGCTGCCGGAGCGGCCCTGCATCACCAGGGCGGGGCGGACCCGGGTGACGACCAGCTCGGGGTGCTCGGCCTCCACGACGTCCAGGTGCGCCTCGCAGGTGGCCTTCTCCCGCGAGTACTGCACGGTCGGCAGGCCGGTGGCCGGCCAGGACTCGTCGACGCGGGAGTCGTCGGCGGGGTGCTCGGCGTAGGCGCCCAGGGAGGACAGGTGCACCAGGTGCGGGACGCCGGCCTGCAGGGCGGCGCGCACGACGTTGCGGGTCCCGCCGAGGTTGACCCGGCTCAGCTCCGCGGGGTCGCGCATGGGCTGGATGAGCCACGCGGTGTGCACGACGGCGTCCACGCCGCGGAAGAGCTCCGTCATGCGGGACACGGCGCCGGGGCCGGCGATGTCGAGGGGCTCCCACTGCACGCCCGCGTACGGGCCGCCCTGCGCGGGGTCCACCTGCGGCACCCGCCGGGCGATGCCGACGACGTCGACGTCCTCGCCGCGCAGCCCCTGCTGCAGCCGGAGCAGCAGCGCCGTCGAGACGTTGCCGGAGGCGCCCGTGATGGCGATCCGCACGCTCACCGCTCCCCTCGGGCGAGGACCGGGGCCCGGTGCGCTGCGACGGCGAACCCGCCGGCGGCCCGCGGGCCGGTGCTGCTGGTGGGTCTGGTCATGCAGGACCCCTACCCGGGGCCCGCACCCCGAAACCGTGGCCGGCTCCCGGGCCCGGCGCCTGCGGGTGCACGCGGGCGCGGACGGGAGTAGGACCGGGGCATGACCCTGGTCCGCGCCCTCTTCGACGCCCCCTCCCGCTGGACCGCCCTGGACCCCCTCGCCGCCCGCGCCGGGGCCCTGGCCGACCGGCTGCTGCCGGGCGGGCGGGTGCGCGGCTGGCTGCACGGGCGCCCCTTCGGCCACCCCGCCCACCCGGCAGCAGCCGGTCGGCCAGGGCCC
>NZ_JAAALL010000339.1 GCF_009906315.1 Kineococcus vitellinus
ACGTGGCGACGCCGGACCTGTCGGCGCTGCCCGCCGGCTGCCGCGCGGTGCAGCTGATGACCATCGGCCACGACGGGGTGCCCGAGCAGCTGCCGGAGGGCGTCGTGCTGTGCAACGCCGCCGGGGTGCACGAGACGTCGACGGCCGAGCTCGCGGTGGGCCTGGCCATCGCCGCGCTGCGCGGCCTCGACGACGACGTGCGGGCCATGGCGCAGGGGCGCTGGGGCGCCTCCCGGCGCACCTCGCTGGCGGACCGGCGCGTCCTCGTCGTCGGCTGGGGCGGGGTGGGCCGCGCGGTCGCGGCCCGGCTGGCGCCCTTCGAGGTGGAGCTGACGGCGGTGGCCACCCGCGCCCGCGTCCAGGACGGCGTGCGGGTGCACGCCGCCGACGAGCTGCCCGCGCTGCTGCCGCGCCACGACGTCGTCGTCCTGGCCTGCCCGCTGACGGGGGAGACCCGCGGGCTCGTGGACGCGGCCTTCCTGGCCGCGATGCCCGACGGGGCGCTGCTGGTCAACGTGGCCCGCGGGCCGGTGGTGCGCACGGACGCGCTGCTGGCCGAGCTGCGCACCGGCCGGCTGCGCGCCGCCCTGGACGTCACCGACCCCGAGCCGCTGCCCGCCGGGCACGAGCTGTGGTCGGCGCCCGGGGTGATCGTCACCCCGCACGTGGGCGGCAACTCCACGGCCTTCCGCCCGCGCATGGTGCGGCTGCTGCGCGAGCAGCTGCACCGCCACCTGACCGGGCGGGAGTGGCTGAACGTCGTGCGCTGACGCCCCAGCGCCCGGCCCCCGGCGGCCTCAGCCCGCCGGGGTGCCCGCCGCCTCCGCTTCCGGCACGAACAGCGCCTCCGGCAGCCGCCGGCGCAGCTGCGCGAGCACGTCGCCGGCGCCGCGGAAGTCCCCGGGGGGCACGGTCACCGCGGGCCCGTCGCCGGTCTGCAGCACGTGCGTGCCGTCCACGAGCACGCTCACGCCCACCACGTCGTCCCAGCGCGCCACCAGGTCGCCGTCCGGCAGGCGCAGGGCCACCCCGTCCTCGCCGACGACCAGGCGGGCGCCGCGCGGCACCCCGCGGAACGGGCGCGGGCGCAGCTCGCGCCCGGCCGGCACCGGGTGCGAGCTCGGCGCCAGCGGGCGCAGGCCCGCCCGCTCGAACGCGGTCCCCTCGGGCAGCAGGACCACCGCGGCGCCCAGCGCCTCGCGCACCGCCTCGCGGACGGCACCGGCGCTGCGCCGCCGGGTCTGCTCGTAGCGCTCCGCGGGCGTGCGCACCGGCAGCCCCAGCAGCAGCTCGTGGGCCGCCGCGGTCACCGCGTCACCCGTACCCCGCGGGTCGCCCAGCGCCTCCAGGGCCTGCGCCGCGTCGGCCTCGAGGTCCTGCGCGGCGGGGCCGTCGGCGGCGAAGCGCTCGACCACGTCGAGCAGCAGCCCGGCGACCTCGGCGGCGTGCTCGGGGTCGTTGTCGGCGTGCAGCGCCACCTCGCTGGTGCCCGGGTCCACGACCAGCGCGTCGGTGTCGACGTCGTAGGCCAGGCCGCGCTCGTGGCGCACGGCGTCCTCGCCCGCGCGCGCCAGCAGCCGCGCCACCGCCAGGTCGGTGCCGTCGACGGCGGCCAGCGGCAGGGAGACCGCGGTGCCGCCGGCGGGGCACTCCCACGCGGGCAGCCGCAGGGCGCGCGGCACCGCTGCCGCCACGCCGGCCCGCTCCCCGGGCGGCAGCGGCAGCCGCAGGCCCTCCGGCACCGGGCCGGTGAGCGCGAGGACGGCGTTGCCGCGGGTGAACCAGCGCGCCGCCCACGCCGCGACGTCGCCGGCGTCCAGGCGCGCCACGCCGAGGTCGCGGTAGGCCAGCAGCCCCGCGCCCCGGCAGCCGTAGCGCAGCGCGGCGGCCTCGGCGGCCGGGCCGGCGCCGCCGCCGCGCCCGGCCTCGGCGGCCAGGACGCGGCGCTCGACGTCGAGGGGGGCGGTGTCCAGCCGCTCCAGCTGGCGGCACACGCCCGCCAGGAAGGCCACGACGTGGTGCGCCGAGCCGGTCGCCTGGAACGAGGTGGTGTGCACCGACACGTGGGCGTTCACCTCGATGGGCACCCGGCCCACGCCGCGCATGACGAGGTGCTCGACGAGGTGGGTGATGCCGCCGTCGAGGAAGGCCTCGTCGGCCTGGCCGACGCGGAAGACCAGGGACGCGGACAGCGGTGCGGGGCCCGCGGCCCAGACCACCGGCACCCCGTCCACCTCGGTGACGGCGATCTCGTCGAGCAGCTCCACCCCGTCAGCGTAGGGACGCGGCCCCGCGCGTGGGCCGGCTCGGCGCCGCGGGCGCCCGAACGGCGCAGCGGCGCGGGGCCGGGGACCCGCGCGGGCCGGCTCAGGAGGTCGCGGCGAGGGCGGCGGCCGCCTCGTAGCGGCGCAGGACGAGGTCCACCAGCGCCGGGTGCGGGCCCATCGGTTCGGCCACCGCGTCGGCGCCCGCGGCGGCCAGCCGTCGGGAGAACACCCCGGGCGCCAGCAGGTAGCTCGCCACCGCGACCCGCCGCGCGCCGCCCGCGCGGGCGGCGGCGACCGCGTCGGCCACGGTCGGCTCCTGCGCGGAGAGGAACCCGCAGGTCACGGGTGCGCGCAGCCGCTCGCCGAGCAGCGCCGCCGCGGTGCGCACGTCGCCCTGCGCGACGGCGTCGGAGGAGCCGGCGGCGGCCAGGACCACGGCCCCCTCGAACCCCGCGGGGTCCTCGCCCAGCGCCTCGCCGAGGCGCTGCAGCACCACGCCGCTCACCTCGGGACCCGGGCCGAGGGCCTCGGCGGCCGTGGCCAGCCCGCCGCTCGCGGCGACGGCCCGGGCGACGTCGACGCGCACGTGGTACCCGCTGGACAGCAGCAGCGGCACCACGACGCTGCGCCGGCCGGCGGCGCTCAGCTCCTCGACCACCTCGGGCAGCTCGGGGCCGTGCACGTCCACGTGGGCGGCGCGCACGGACAGCTCCGGGCGGGCGGCGGCCACGGCGGCGCGCAGCGCGTCCACGGTGCGCCGGCCGAGCTCGGAGCGGGTGCCGTGCGAGCAGGCCACGAGCACGGGCGGCTGCACCGGTGCCGCGCCCACGAGGTCCGCGCCCGCGAGGTCCGCGCTCACGAGGTCTCCGCTCACGAGGTCTCCTCCCCGGTGGCGGCCACGCTGAGGCGGTAGCCGCGCTTGACGATCGTCTTCACCAGCGCCGGGTCCGGCAGCGCCGAGCGCAGCCGGGCCACGGTGACCTCCACGGCGTGCGCGTCGGCCGCGCCCGGCAGCGCCGGCAGCAGGTCCTCGCGGGAGAGCACCGCGCCCTGCGCGTCGGCGAGGCGGCGCAGCACCGCCAGCGGTCCGGGGGCCAGCTCCAGCACCTGCTCGTCGAGCACCGCGGCCTGCGCGCGCAGCCGCAGCGTCCCGGCCGGGGTCTCCACGCGCGCCAGCGGGTGCTCGGCCAGGTGGGCGGTGAGCGTGCGCAGCAGCGCCCCCAGCCGCCAGCGGTCCGGGACGAGCGGCTCGACGCCGACGGCCCGCAGCGGCTCGGCCGTCACGTCCCCGACGGCGCAGGCGACCACGCCCTCGGCGAAGCCGGCGACCACCTCCGGCAGCCGCCCGGCGCCGCGGGCCGCCTCCAGCAGCGCGAGCGCGCCCGGCGCGCTGGTGAAGACGACGGCGTCCAGCCGCCGCGTCGCGACGAGGTCGACGAGGCGCTCCACCGCGGCCGGGTCGTCCGGCGGCAGCCACCGGTAGACCGAGACGCCGCGCACCCGGGCACCGGCCGCCACGAGCGGCGCCAGCTGGTCCTGGTCGGCCGCGCCGTGCAGCTGCACGACGATCGAGCGCCCGGCCACGCCCTCGGCCACGAGCCGCTCGACGGCCTCGGCGGTCTGCTCGGAGGCGGCCGACCACTCCTCGCGCAGCCCGTTGGCGCGGATCACGCCGGTGGCCTTGGGGCCGCGGGCGAGCACCCGGGCCCGCGCGAACGTCTCCAGCAGCGGCGTCGCCAGCCCCGCCGCGTCGGCCGCCTCGACCCAGCCGCGCAGGCCGATGCCGGTGGTGACGAGCACGTCGTCGGGCGGGTCGGCGATGACGTCGCGGGTCTCGGCCAGCAGCTCGGCGTCCTCGGTGAGGGGGACGATGCGCATCGTCGGGGCGTGCACGACGCTGGCGCCCTTGCGCTCGAAGGTGGCGATCATGTCCGAGGAGCGGCGGTCGCTGGTGATGCCGATGGTGACCCCGAGCAGCTGGCGGACCTCGCCGCCGGTGCCGGGGGCGAGGTCCGCCAGCTGCTCGGGGTCACCATCGGCATCACCAGCGAC